>DAIDHE010000395.1 GCA_027459775.1 Planctomycetales bacterium
CGAGCGGATCGCTGCGCTCAAGAAGTTTGGCAAGCCGATCGTCTGCAACGAGGACGACAAGGTCGGCGGGGAGGGCGCACTCGCGGCGGAGGCGTGCGTGTCCAACGGCGCGTCGTGGGGTTTCATGTCCGAGAGAGTCAACCAGCACTTTCGCTTTTCCTTCCGAGGCGCGGACGACGATCCGATCGTGTATGCCAAGCTGAAAGAGCTGACATCGCATCCGTCGAGCGCGGGCTCGGACTATTTCCCGCCGCCCGAGTCGCAAGGGGGCTGGCGCAAGCTCGACGATCCTGAATCGATCCGGCGCGTGGCCGGCATGGATCCCGACAAGTTAACGAAGCTACGCGCGTGGCTGCGTCAATCGGACGATCGCAAGTTCGCCGCCATCGTGATCCGGCGCGGGTATATCGTTCTGGACGAGGAGCGTGGCAGGAGCTCGGCCACGAGCAGCGAGCGCGTCGCCTCGTGTTCCAAAGCCATCTGTGCGACGGTGCTGGCGATCGCCTCGGAGCGCGGCCGGCAGGGCCGAACGCCCCGCAAGATGACGTTCGACGATCGCGCCTTTGACTTCATCCCGTGGGCGCGGCCGCTCAGCGATCCGCGCAAGGCGGACATCACCGTCAAGCAATTACTCAATCATACGTCGGGGATCTGTCCCGAGGCGACGGGCGCGCCCAACGACGGCGGTTGGGAATACATCCTCGGGCACACCGGCGACCCGAGGACCGCGAAGCTGGCGTTCGCTCCCGGGAGCGCGTGCGGGTATTCGACGCACGCCCTCGCGCACGCGGCGCTCGTCTGCGAGAACGTTACCGGGAAGCCCTACGATCAGTTCGCCGTCGAGGCGTTGTTCAAACCGCTTGGAATCGAGCACTGGTGGTTTCAGTATTACGACGGCGGGCCGAAGTACGGCCGCCATCCCTCGCACGGGCTGGGCATGCCGGCGCGGGATCTCGCGCGGATCGCGTACTGCATGGCCCGCGACGGACGATGGCGCGACGAGCAAGTGATCCCGAGCTGGTTCGTCCGCCAGACGGCCGCGCCCACCCACGACGTTCGCGGACCCGAAATGCGATTCAAGATCAATGCACAGATCTTTACCCACGGATGGGAATTGCCCGCGCGCTTGACCGGCGAGGGCGGGCGAAGCGGTGAAGGAATTCCAGCCGACGCTCGTTCAAAGCCTGGCTCGGGAGGGCAGTTGATCGCGTTTGTCCCGAGCCTCGATCTCGTCGTAACGCGGCAGACGGGGGGCAGCGGCGATTGGCAGTTCGAAGAGTATCTGCGTCGGGCGTGCGCCGCCGTGAATAAGAAGTGAGCAGACGAGAACCTCGAGTGCCGGGACAGCGCCACGCCACGTTCGGCACGCGAGTCCATTACGGAAGGAGATCATACTCGCGGATTTTGTCGAAGAGTTGGCGGCGGCTGATGCCCAGGCGCAGGGCGGTCTTGGTGCGGTTGCCGCCGCAGGCCTGGAGGGCGCGCTCGATGGCCCCGCGCTCGACCTCGGCCAAAAGGGCTCGCAGGGGCAAGGTCGCGGCCGGGTCGCCTGGGGCTGGGATCGCGGGGTCATGGGGCGCCATCGCGTCGAGATGCTCGGGGAGGATCGTGCGGCCCCGCGCGGCGATCACCGCTCGCATGAGCGCGTTTTCAAGTTGGCGGACGTTGCCCGGCCAGGGCCTGCCCCGGATCGCCGCCAGGGCCTCGGACGAGATCGAAAGCTCGCCCCAGCCCTGCTTGCGTTCGACCTGGCGAAGGATGTGATCGGCGAGGATCGGAACGTCCTCCGGTCGATCGCGGAGCGGAGGAATGACGATGCGTGCGACATTCAAGCGGTAAAAGAGATCTTCACGAAAGCGTCCGGCGGCGACCTCTTTATCCAGATCGCGATGCGTCGCCGAGACCACCCGGGCGTCGGTCGTGAGAACCTGGGTTCCGCCCACGCGCTCGAACTCGCGGTTCTGGAGGACGCGGAGAATCTTGGCCTGGGCCGACAGCGGCAGCTCGGCGATCTCGTCGAGGAAAATCGAGCCCCCCGTCGCGCGCTCGAATCGCCCCGGCTTCTGGCGGTCGGCCCCGGTGAAGGCGCCTCGTTCGTGGCCGAAGAGCTCGCTCTCGATCAGGCCCTCGGGAAGCGCTCCGCAGTTCACGCGGATGAACGGACCCGAGGCCCGGTCGGAATGACGATGAAGCGCGGCGGCGACGAGCTCCTTGCCGGTGCCGCTCTCGCCGATGATCAAGACCGGAGCCTCGGTGGCGGCGGCGAGGCCGATTGACTTGAACACCTCGCGCATGGCCGCGCTCTGGCCGACAAGCTCGGGCTCGGAACCGTCGCGACCCTCGGCTGGCTCGTCGCTGGCCGAAGCGCGAAGCGCCTTCACCTCGAACGAGAGGGCTCTCTGGCGGAGGGCGCGCTTGAGGGTTAATTGGACTAAGTCGAGATCGAAGGGCTTGGTGAGATAGTCGTAGGCGCCTCTGCGCATGGCTTCGATGGCGGCGGCCGATCCGCCGTAGGCGGTGATCACGATGACGGGCAGCTCGGCGAGAGCCGCGCCCAGGGCCGCCAATACTGCCAAACCGTCGCGGCCGGGCATCTTGAGGTCGAGCAAGACGGCGTCGGGCTCGTGCCGTTCGATCTGCACGAGGGCGTCGTCGCCGTCGGCCGCCTCGAGCACACGATAGCCGTCGGACTTGAGGGCTCGGACCAGGGTGAAGCGAATCGCGCGATCGTCCTCGGCGACCAGTACGGTCGCGGCGGGGTGTTGGCTCATGGCAGTCTCCCGGCCTTGGGCGCGGCCTTGTACGCGGGGATAGTCAGGGTGAAGACAGCGCCGCCGTCGGGGCGGTTTTCGGCTTTCAGCTCGCCTCGGTGCGCCAGCGCGATCTCACGGGCGATGGCCAGCCCCAGCCCGGTCCCCTCGGCCTTCGTGGTGAAGAAAGGTTCAAATAAATGTGCCAGCACATCTTTCGAAAGCCCAGGCCCCCGGTCGGCGACGCTCGCCAGCACGCCCCCGCCGACCGAATCGCGGCGGGTCGTGAGCGCGATCACGCCGCCGCGCGGCATGACTTGCAGGGCATTGCTCGTCAAATTGCGGAAGACCTGCACCAGGGCGGGTGGGGCCATCTCGACCACGGGGAGGTCGGGCGCCAGGTCGACCTCGACGCGAACGCCGAGCTCGGCCGCGCGGGCTTCGGTCAGGCGGGCGGCCTCGGCGACGACGGCGTTCAGGTCGCCGGGGGCCAGGTCCTGGGCGTCGGCGCGGGTGAACTGCAACAACCGAGAAACGATCTCCTCGAGGCGATCGACCTCATCGATCAGGTGGTCGAATCCCTCGTCGCCCAGGTCGACTCCGCGGCGCCAGAGCTGGGTGATCCCGCGAATGCCGGCGAGGGGGTTGCGAACCTCGTGGGCGACGCCGGCGAGCAGTTTCCCCAGCGCCGCCAGGCGCTCGCCGCGGCGGAGCTCGGTGCGCAGTCGCTCGCGTTCCGAGGCCTGGCGACGGACGGTCCGCGCGAGCCGGGCGGTCAAGAGCAGCGAAAGTGCGATCCCGGCCAGGGCCAGGCCCGCGAAGATCTGGTAGCCTCGGGCCGATTGATCGAGAAAGATGGGGTCGACGAGTCTGGTCATGCTCCAGGTCGCCGCGACGACCCGGCCGCCGACGCGGACCGGGGCCGCGCGAATGGCGATCGTATAGGGGGGTACGTCCTCGACCACCGAAAGTTCGGTCCCCTTGCGAAAGGCCGCGTCGACCTGGGTATCGACGTGGTCGTAAAGGTTTCGCGCCGACAGCGACATATCTTCATCTACAGATGTGTCGTTCGAGCCGCGCGGATCGGAGGGCAGGGCGGGGATGAAGGGGCGGTCGTGGCGCGAGGGTACGTAATAGCCCCCCTCGATGCTGGAATCGAGCGCACGAACGCGGACCGCTTCCGCGGTGAGCCGGGTCTCGAGCGCCGACCAATCCACGGGCTCCACGTAGTCGGGGAACTCGCGGACGGCGGCCAGCGCGTCCTTGCCTCGCTGTTCAAGCAGGTCGTTCGAATCCTTCAGGCGGCCGTGGGCGAGCGCCCTGCGCTGTTCGCGCTCGACGACGGCGGTGCTGGTGTACCAGAGCGTGCCGAGCGCGGCCGCGAACAAGAGCACGACCGCGCCGACCTCGATCGCCAGGGGAGCCTCAAGCCTGAATCGGCCCATCCACGATACTCCGCGATCACCGGGGAAACCTCTCGGCAATGGCATCCTTCCCACCCAGCGACGATACCACGGATCCTTGAAAAGGAAAGCTCACGCCTGACCTCGTTCCGCGACCGACGCGCCCGCGCTCCGCCACGGCGGCGGCTTGACAGGCACCCACACACATGATAGTACTATGAATTGGCCGTCCATTATCGTCATCGGGATGCGAGGGGCGATGGTTCACCGAATCGTTCGCAATCGTGGTGTACGCATCGCGTCGGCGATTGCCTTGATGGCCGCGGTGATGACGTCGCCGATTCCGTCGCCGAGACGGGTGCTCGGGGCGTTCGCGTCGGGCATTCATCTTCGCGATTTCGCCGTCCCGCCAGCGCGATCGGCCCCCGCGTCCACGCGAGTGGCCGTTTCCAGCGCGACCTTCGTGAAGGCCGTTCTTCGCCAAAACGAAGAAATCCCTCGGGGGATGACGCATCCGGCTCATAGTCTTCTCGTCCTGATTTCGCCCAGCTTTTCCAGGCCCGCTCGTGAGGCGGCCTTTGTCGCCCTCGATCTCGCGAACCACCCTCTCCGCTGTTGAGCGTCTCTTTTTCGCGCCCGCGTTCGTTGGATCGGGCTCGCCGCCCCGCGCGGCCGACCTGTTGGGCCACGCTTTGAGTTGAATGGAACCACGATTCTGGAGCGGCGTCGGGGCGGCCGGTTCTTGGTCGCGCCGCGGTCGCGCGGAAGCGGGGACGGTCGAATCGCTCTTCCTGGCGGTACTCGACATCCCACTCCGACGCGGAGCGATGCTCGCGCACCACCCTGGATCCGCTCGCGCCCCGTGTTCAGGCACTCTTGAACACTCCCTGGCGATTCACCGTTGCCGTTCAGCGTTACCGTTCGGTGCCAGCCACTTTCGAGCAGCCAGGTCGGGGCTCGGGTTGGAGCGTCGGTCATCGGTCTCGAATTCTGGGTTGGGCTTTCTGGTCGTGAAGTCCACGCGGAACGCGTCCACGATTTCGTTTAGCATACATAAGTTGATAGGATAAGATCGCTTTATGAATCCCACCGTTTTCGCGATGCGTCGCCCGGTCACGACCTTGATGCTGATCGTGGGCTTGATCAGTTGCGGCGCTCTGGCCTTCAATCGGATGCGGATGGACATTTTTCCTTCGCTCAACACGCCGAGGATTTATGTTTTCCTCCAGTTCGGCGGCATGAGCCCCGCCCAGATGGAGGGGCTGATCGTCAACCAGTTCGAGCTCTTGTTTCAGTACGTCGACAACGTCAGGGAAATCAAGTCGCGGAGCATCCAGCAGGTGGCGTTGCTGGAGCTGTCGTTCTATCCGGGGTCCGACATGGGCCAGGCGATGGGGCAGGTGGTGGCGATGGCGAACCGGGCGATGTCGCGGATGCCGCCGGGGACGTTGCCGCCCATGGTCTTCCGGATGGACGCCGGCAGCGTCCCGGTCGGCTACCTGGTGCTGGAAAGCGAGACCACCTCGCTGGGCGCCATCGGCGACTACGCCCAGAACATCATCCGGCCGCTGGTGCAGAAATTCGTGCCGGGGACGGTCGCGGTCTCGCCGTTCGGGCCCAACATGAGATCGATTCTAGTCAACGTCAACCCCGACAAGCTGCGCACCTATAACCTGACGCCCCAGGACGTCGTGAGCGCCTTGATGATGGGCAACGCCGTGATCCCGGCGGGGAACGTGTACATCAAGGATTCGATGCCGATGGTGCCCACCAACGCGATGGTCACCGACATCCAGGACATCGGCAAGATCCCGCTCCGGATGGAGCAGAACGTCTACATCCGCGACGTGGCGACGATCCAGGACGACACCGACGTCAATTACGGCTACGCGCTCGTGAACGGCAAGAAGTCGGTATATCTTCCAATTATCAAGATGAGCACTTCATCGACACTCACCGTGGTGGCCGACATTCGCAAGTCGCTGCATGTTTTTCGCGACTCCGTCCCCAAGGACGTATCGATCAAATTCATGTTCGACGAATCGCCCACGGTGCTGGCGGCGATCGAGAGCGTCTCCACCGAGGGGTTGATCGGGGCGGGGTTGACGGGACTGATGATCTTGCTTTTCCTGCGCGACCCGCGGAGCGTGATCGTGGTCGTGTCGAACATTCCATTATCGCTGATGGGGTCGATGTTCGGGCTCTGGGTGACGGGCAACACGATCAACATCATGTCGCTCGGCGGGATGGCGCTGGCGATCGGGATCCTGGTCGACGAGGCGACGGTGACGATCGAGAACGTCCACGTCCAGATGCGGGCGACGCCGAATATCGCGACGGCGGTCTTGCGCGCCAGCAACGCCACGGCGGTGCCGCGGCTCCTGGCGCTTTTGTGCATTCTGTCGGTATTCATTCCGGCGTTCATCATGGCCGACCCGCTACGGTCGCTGTTCATGCCGCTGACGCTGGGCGTGGGGTCGGCCATGATCTCGTCGTACCTGCTCTCGAGCACATTCGTACCGATTCTGTGCGTGGCGCTGCTCAAGCACGGCGGGAACGGCGACGGGCATGGCACGGAGAAGCTGGGGCTGTTCGACCGGATGCTCAAGGGCTACGGCAAGGTGGTGAGCGGGATTGTGCGGCTCCGCTGGGTGGTGGTGCCGATCTATTTGACCGCCTGCGGCTTGATCCTCTGGCTGGTGGGTCTCCAGGTCGGCACCGAGCTGTTCCCCCAGATCGACTCGGGGCAATTCGTGCTCCGGTTCCGGCCGCCCCCCGGCTCGAGTTTCGAGCTAACGAGGCAGTTGGGCGTGAAATGGCTGGAGGAGATCGAGCGCGAGGCCAAGCCCGAGAACATCGAGATTTCGCTGGGCTACGTGGGCCAGATCGCCCCCAACTTTGGCATGGACAACATCGTGCTGTTCATGCGCGGACCGGACGACGGCCAGTTGCGGATCGCCTTCCGCGAGGGGGCTCCGATCAAACTGGCCGAGTTCCGCGAGCGGCTCCGCGAGCTTTTCCCGGAGCGCGTGGTTCCGTGGCTGGCCGCGCGACTGGAGAAGGGGGGGTTGTCCCACGCCGAGGCCGAGCGGCAATCCAAGCTGGCGAGCTTCGGCTTCGAGCCCGGCGACATCGTGACCAGCGTCATGAGCTTTGGCTCGCCGACGCCGATCGAGGTCCGGGTCATCGGCCCCGACCTGGACAAGATCCGGTCGCACGCGCAAAAGATCACCGCCGAGATGAAAAAGATTCGCCAGCTCCGCGACGTCCAGTACGTCCAGACGCTCGACTACCCGACCGTCGCGGTCGACATCGACCGCGAGAAGGCGGGCCTGAGCAACATCAACGTGCAACAAGCGGGCAACGGAGTGATCGTGGCGACATCATCGAGCCGGTTCATCGCGCTCAATTACTGGCAGGACGTGAAGACCGGATTTGACTACCAGGTCGAGGTGCTGGTGCCGACGATGCGGATGACCACGGCGGACGAGGTCGAGACCTTGCCGATCGATCAGGTCAACCACCTGGTCAATCTGATGGTCCGCGACGTGGCGACGGTGCGTACGAGCAGCATGCCGGGCGAGATCGACCGGGCGGTGTCGCAACGGTTCCTGGGGATCACCGCCAACGTCGAGGGAGAGGACATGGGCCGGGCGTCGCGGCAGGTCGCCCAGGCGATCACCGCCGCTGGCGAACCCCCCCGCGGCGTGCGGGTGGAACCCATGGGCCAGCTCCCGCCGATGAACGAGATGTTCCGGGCGCTCGGGGTCGGGCTCTCGGTCGCCGTGTTCGTGATCCTGGTGCTCCTGACGGCCTATTTCCAGTCGCCCCGGATGGCAATCGTCTCGATCGGTTCCGTGCCCGGCGTGCTCGCGGGCATCACCACCATGCTCTATGTCACCAACACCTCGCTCAACATCGAGTCGTTCATGGGCTCGATCATGTCGCTGGGCGTCTCGGTCTCGAACTCGGTCATGCTCGTGACGTTCATGAACGAACACTGGAGAACCGGCGCGTCCGCGATCGAATCGGCCATCGTCGGCGCCGGCGAGCGGCTGCGGCCTATCCTGATGACGGCCTGCGCCATGACCGTGGGCATGGTGCCGATGGCGCTGGCCCTCGAGCGCGGGAGCCAGATGCAGGCCCCGCTCGGACTCGCCGTGATCGGCGGCCTGGTGATGTCGACCTTCGCCACCTTGCTGGTGGTGCCCTCGATCTTCGTCGTCGTGGTCGGCCGAAAGGTGGCGCGCTCGGTGTCGATCGACCCCGAGGATCCCGAAAGCCCGCACTACGACCCGCTGGCCGCGGCATCCGCCCACCCGCGCCATCCCGACGCCGAAGGAACGCCCCACGACCCGGACCGCGGACATGCGACTATGTGAGTATATATAATGTCTTCAATACCTGTACAATTATCTTGAGGTTCCGATGCACGATCCCTTGATCTCGCGCGCCCCATTGATCCGCATTCACGGAAAGGCCTCGGGGGCGGTCGCGGGAATGCGCCCCCCCCTCGAGCGAAGACCTCCGACGACTTCCGCCCTCCGGCCGGTGGTCGCGGGGCGCTTCGCCGCCCGCCGTTGGCGGCTGTTCTGGATGCTCGCCGCCCTGACGGCGCAGGGCTGCGGCGCCGAGCCCAAGGTCGCCACCGTCAGCGTGGCCGATCCCCCGTCCATCCGACTGATCCAGCCGGCCACGCGCACCATCATCCGCGTCGTCAGACAGCCGAGCTTCATCGAAAGTTTCGAGCGCACGTCGATCTTTCCCAAGCTGACCGCCTATATCCAGGAATGGAAAGTGGACATCGGCGACAAAGTCAAGAAGGACGACGTGCTTGCCACCCTCTTCATCCCCGAGCTGGTCGAGGATCACGGCACCAAGAAAGCCGACGTCACGCTGGCCGTGGTCCAGATCGATCTGGCGGAGAAACTGGTGAAGGTGGCCAAGGCCGACCTGGAGTCGGCTCGTGCGCACCTTGAGGAGGCCGTGGCGATCCTTGAGAAATACCAGGCCGACGTCGCGCGCTGGGATTCGGAGGTCGAGCGGCTCAAGCACGAGGTCGAGCGGGGCGTGGTCGACCCCCAGATTCTTCTGGAGTCGACCAATCAGCTTCGGGCGACCAAGGCTGCGCGGGATTCGGCCAAGGCGACCATCCTGAAGGCCAAGGCGGACGTGCTCTCGCGGGCCGCCACGCTCGAGAAGGCCAACGTCGACGTCGGGGTCGCCCGCGCCCGCTTGGCGGTGTCCGAGAGCGAGGAGAAACGAATCAAGGCCTGGGTGGGCTACATCAAGCTCGTCGCTCCCTTCGACGGCGTCGTCGTCGTCCGCAACGCCAACACCGGCGATTTCGTGATGCCCGCCGCGGGCGACCCCACGGCCATGGCGCGAACCCCCAACATCTCACCCAACGGCGCCGCCCCGATCTACGTGATCGACCGCCTCGACAAGGTCCGGATCTTCATCGACGTTCCCGAGAGCGACGCCAACTATATCCACGACGGCACCAAGGCGTCAGTGCTCGTCAAGGCGTACCGCGAGCAGCCGATTCCGGGCAGGGTCACTCGCTCGGCGTGGGCCCTGAACGTCAAGAGCCGAACGCTCCGCGTCGAGGTCGACCTGCCAAACCCCGAGGGCCAGATCCTGCCCGGGATGTACGCCATCGGCAAGGTGATCATCGAGCGCCCCGGGGTCCGGGCAATCCCGACGGCGGCCCTGAGCTACAGCGGCGACCAGACCTTCTGCTGGGTGTATCGGGATGGCAAGGCGGTTCGCACCGCGATCCAGACTGGCGTCAGCGATGGGGAATGGATCGAGGTCGCCAGTTTTCAGCTCCCACAATCGTCCAAGGGCGAGGACGTCTTCAAGCCGTTCGACGGCACGGAACAGGTGATCCTGGGCGACCTGACGGTCCTGGTCGATGGCTCTCCCGTGCGGGTCATTGCGGCGACCGATGAGACGAAAGTCGCGGGTTCGAGCCCGACTCCGGCCCCGACGCCGGGCGCGGATCCAGCAAAGGGCGGCTCGGCGCCCGGCCCGCGCGAGGCTTCGCTCACTCCAGTGCGAGCCGCGGGGACCAAATTCTAGCGCGCCGTTTCGTCGCGACCTCGTGAATCGGTCTTGCCATCGTTTGAGGATCTCGACATGTGCCACCCCGACGCTCCGTTAACAACCACGATCGTGGCGGTTTATCCCGACCACCCCTCGGCCGAGCAGGCGCTGCGCCATCTCCACCATGAGGGGTTCGCGATCGACGACCTCTCGATCGTGGGCCGTGAATTCGAGACCAGCGAGCAGCCGATCGGATTCATCAGTTGGGGCGACTACGCCGCCGCCGGGGCGAAGACCGGGGCGTGTTTCGGGTGGCTGTTCGGTCTGGTGGTGGGCGCGGCGTTCCTGGTGCTGCCGGGGGTGGGCCCGGTCGTCGTCGCCGGTCCCCTCGCGATGTCGCTGGTGGCCGCGATCGAAGGGGCGGTCGCGGGAACGGCGCTCGGCAGCCTCGCCGGCGCGCTCATCGGCTGGGGCGTCCCCAAGGACCGGGCGCTCAAGTTCGAGACCCACGTCAAGGGGGGCAAGTTCCTGATCGTCGCGCGGGGCAAGCCCGACGCCGTCACCCGAGCTCGAAACCTGCTCGCCCCCCACGAACCCGACGATCTCGAGGTCTATGACCCATTCGCGCCCTGACTTCGCCGCGCATGACTCCCCGGGTACAAGGTCACGCCGTCAACGATCACGAGTCCCGAGCTTCAGTTCGTCGCCGGCGGCGGCCCGTTGCCGACCGCGGGCAGGTAGCCAGGCCGCATCGTCTCCACCGGCAGTCTCTCGCCCGGGGGCCTGAGATGAGCGAGTTCGCGGGCGGGGTAGCCCAGCGCGTGGAACAACTGAAACTCCGCCCGGTTGTACTCGGCGACCGTGGTGAAATAATCGTCGAACGCGAGCTTGAGCAGCTCGAGCGAATAAACGGCCTCCTGCGGCCGATAGACCATGACCAGCAGGTTTTCGAAACGAGTCGTATGGCGCAGACCCTCGAAGTTCCCGTTGAAGGTGCTGATCGCCGTGCCCAGCGCGCGCTCGGCCTGGCCGACTCGGGCCGCCGCCGAGTGCAGCCGCGCCTGCGCCTCGGTCACTTCGGCCGCGACCATGTCCTGGGCCTTGAAGAACCGGACGATGGCCGCCGACTGTTCGCCGCGCTGCTGCTTGACCCGCGCCAGGTTGCCAATCCCAAGCGCGTCGAACTGCCAGACGAGCTGCAGGCTCACGTCGCCGCGGCCAACCCACTGGTTCAAGCTGCTATTGGGTCCGAGACCGAACATGCCGATATTATAATACATGCCAGCGCTTTGGAAGCCGTTGATCATGACGAGCGGCAAGACGGGCCGCATTTTTTCTCGCCGGACCCGGGCCTCGGCCGCCTGGACCAGCGCCTGGTACGAGGCGAGCTCGGGACGGTTGGTCACCGCCGTGTGGATCAGGTCGTGGAGCGGCCGGGCAGGATCGATCAAGGTGATCTGAAGGTGATCGTGCTCGACAGGCACGACCACCGCGCGGGGGTCGAGCCGCAACACCTGGGTCAGATTGGCGCTGTGCACCCGCCACCCCTCACGCGCGCTCGTCGCCTGCTGCTCAAGATCGGCCACCATGTTCCGCGCCCGATCGACCTCGACCGCCGGAACCAAGTCCCGGCTCAAGCTGGCGATCCGCTCGACCAGGTCGTGCCCGCGCTGAACGCAGTAAAGCGCGCCGGCGTACATTCCCCGATACTGATGTACATTAAAGTATGCGTCGGCCGTCATGAGCAGCGCGTTGTTCTTGGCGGTCTGGATGTCCCACTGTCGCGAATTCAGCACTTGTCGCGCGGCCAGGGGCTCGAAGAATACGTCGGACAGGTTGACCATCTGGTACAGGCCCGCGCCGCCGTAGTCGAAGTTCACGCTCGAGGCGGTCATGACGCCCTTGTTGATGTCCGGGCCGCCGCCATCGTGTCGGATGTAATCGTTGCCCACCATGAGCGAGGGTACCCAGAGAACCTTGGCCCGGGTGAGTTGGGCCTCGGCCACCCACACGCCGGCCTGCGCCGCCGCCACGACCAACGGCCGGGCGTCGGAAAGCCGCAAGGCGGCCGCCAGATTGATCGGGAATCGCAGGTCGGAGGGCTCGAGCGGAGCGGCATTGAGTTGCACCGCCATCTGGTCGGGCGAGGCCGGCGGGGGGCTCGGACGCGGCGACGACCCCGGAATCGGGGTGGGTCTACCCCGCGCGGCCTGAACCACGGCGGGGTCGATCTCGGACCACACCGCCCGTTGTGACCAGGGCGGACGCGGATCCATCGCCGGCGTCGATCGATCGGCCGGCCAGGTCCGGGGCGGGGGCAAGTGGCTCGTCGACCTCGTCCCGCTCAAAAGACGCCGCCGCGGCGCCCGCATCGCCGCCAACCTTGCTCGCTCGACCACCGGTGGCGACGAAGGCCGAGGGATCGGCGACTGACCGCGGCAAACCGATGGCTCCAGCCATGTCAACACCATGGCGGCGAGAACGACCACCGGTCTGCCGAGCTGATCCATGATCCGCGCCTCCCCGGTCCGTTGCCGACGAACACGACTCGCTGCCTGGTCGAGCGAGTTTGACGAGACTTAGGATACATCGACTAATCGGGGTCATGATGTTGATGAGGAATGCAAGACCCCCCGTTCAAAGGGGTCTCGCCGCGCTTCGCAAGGAGACGAACTCCCAGATCGCGGTGTCAGGCAGGCCCCATTTCGCCCCCTTCCCGCCCTGAACTCCCGGTCCGTGGGCCACGATCCAATCGAGCGTCTTGGCAAACGCAGCGGGTCGATAGGGCAGCCTCAAGAAAATCCCCGACGGGCCCGGGATCGCGACCCGCCCGGGGGCGAAGTTGAAGGTAAACCCCCCTGAGACCACCGGTTGCACGGGATAGTATTTCTTGGACAGGACATAAACGACGATGAATTGCCCCGGTTTCCACTGCTGAGCGCCGCCGAGAATCGGATACCAACGGCGCGTGCCGGCCCCCGTGCTCGAAAGGCGCACGGCGAAACCACTTGAGGCGTCGAACGTCCGCTCGGTCCCATTTCGCATGGCGAGCGAGAGCACGTTGTAAACCTGCCCGGGCGTGGGCGCGCGCGATTGCACCAGCACTTGCTGAAACGGCGGTGTCAAATGGACGGTGAGCGGATAAGCCGTGTTCGTGATCCGGAAGATGGTGAATCCAGGCGGGGACGACCCCCGCCGAGCTTGATCCGGGCGCGCCCGGAGGCCGCCGGTTTCGCTCCCGATCCTGAGCGTCTCCGGATGATCGGCCTGGTGCAGGGCCCACGCCCGCGAGCCTTCCCCAAGCTTCGAGCCCGAGATTGGTGACAGACCGGCGCTCAGTAATAGCTTGCACTCGAGACTCTCGAGCGTGGGGCGAAATCCCCGGTTTTGACGTTGCCGCATGGATGGTGCTTTCTCATGACGCGAGACGAGCCATTCGGGCGCGCTTGATCACCCCCCTATTCTCGAATAACACCCTGAGCCGCCACAAGCCAGTGGGCCGTCAGACCGGTCGGTCTGGCGGCCCACCCGCGAGTACGCCATGGTTGGTCGGCTGGAAAACCGCCCGACTGGCGGCACTCAAAACCGCCCGCCAAAATCGATCTTCTGGTTGCGCGCGGCCACGATCTGGTTGATCTGGGTGTCTGGAATGCCAAAGGGCGGTCCGTTGCCAAGCTGCGCCCCCTGGCCGTAGGCGATGATCCAATCCAAGGTGCGGGCGAACGTGGCGGGGTTGTAGGTGAGCCTGAGAAAAATCCCCGATGGACCCGGAATCAGAGTCGTGGACTTACCGCCCAGGTTGAACTGAAACCCGCCGGAAATCTGCGACTTCAGCGGATAATACTTCTTGGTCAGAACGTAGAAAACAATCCAGTGATTTGGCTTCCATACCTGTGAGCCAGTCAAAATGGGAAAGCTCTGGTCGGGGGATCGATTGGGGAACTTCACGGTAAAGCCATTGCTCGCCGTAAACGTTTGCGACGTCCCGTTTCGTACGACGACCGAGAGGATGTTGTAAACGTGACCCGGAACTGGTTGCCGGGATTGAACCAAGACCTGGCCGAACGGCGGGGTGAGTTTGACCTTGATATACAAGGTCGGGTTGGTAAGGCGAAACCCAAAGAACCCCGTGGGTAGGGCCGGCGGCCGAGCATGATCCGCGGCCGCCAGCCGGGGGGAATGATTCTCTCGAGCCTCGCCGCCGACGCCAGTATCGCTCACCTGATCGGCCGCGCGAAGGGCCCCGGCGGCCGCGCCGGCCTGGGTGTGGTGGACGACGTGGGCCGGCAGCGCGGCCGCGCTCGGAAGCTGCTTTTCCTCGAGCCGCTCGACAGCGGGACGAACCCTCATGATCGCGCGCCGGTGCATGGTCGGCTCCCCACAAGATCATAATCATGTCATAAATTAATTATTACATATGTATAATATAGAAAATAGTTCGCATCGGAACCCCGCCGGCTGGGGCGCGACTCGCGTGGATTGGCGTTCGCGATCGGTCGCCTGGGTGCGCCCGGAGAGGCGGTCTCGGCCGCGATCGATTCGATCATGGGAGCCGGGCCGTGACCGTCCGTTCCTTGCCATCAAGGGCAAGGCGCGCCTTGATGGCGAGGACGCCGTCGGGCGCGGCGTGGGCGATGATCCACTCCAGGTTGCCGCGCTGTTCCAGCCGGTAGCCGTTGATCGAGAGGATGATGTCGCCGGGCCTGAGGCCGGCGGTTTCGGCCGCGGTTCCAGGATGGACGAGGGTGATCCTGAGACGCCGCGCGCCGGCGTTGTCGACGATCGGCTCAAGGTCGATCCCGAGATCGCGGGCCCGGGGCGCAGGGGTCGCGGGCGCCGCGGGGCCCGGAGACCCGGTCGTGCTCGTGAATTCGCCCGCCGCGGCCGCGGAAGCGTACGGCGCGAAGAAACTCTCGGGATAGGGAAGAGCCCCGGTGAACGGACCGAATCCGACATCGAAAGCGAAGAGCGCCCCACCATCGGCGCCCGATTCACGACCGTTGGTTTGCATCACGACCGGATCATGAACGACCAGGGTTCCTGGGAGGATGAACCCATGGGGAGGGCCAGGGTTGCCGGAGTAAGCGAACGGCGTGGCGGGGCCACAGCGGCGGAGCGGAGGCGAGGGGTGGAGATAGCCCGGGCCGCCGTAAAACGGATAGCCGCCCTCCGCCCCGACCCCCAGCGAGTCGCCGCCATAGCCATGGCCACGATGAAAAAACAGGCCGAAGCCCTGAAATCCCGGCTGGCATCCCGGCGGACCCCAGCCCAACGTGCCGAAACCCGTGGGGCAGTTCGCCTGTGGATCGGGAGCATCCACGCCGTCGCCGTGGCACGTCGCGAGGGAGCCGCAAAAGCCCCAGATCGCTAGCGCCAGCGTCCACAGCGGTATCCGGCCGCCGCGCCGAACCAGCGAAATCATGGTCCTACTCCTTTCAACCCCAGCACCTGGATCGATCCGTACTGAGTGGAGATCGTCCTCATGCGCAGCCGCCTTGAAGACGTCGTCGAGCGCCTGGCCGGTGAAAAGGCCCGAATCTTCCCGTCGTCACGATCAGCGAACATGAAGCGGTTGACCGCCGGCTCCGCGTCAGCGGGTGGCCGGCGGCGGCCCATTGCCGACCCGAGGCAAGTAGTCAGGCCGGGTCGTATCCACGGGCAGGATCTCGCCAGTGGGCTTGAGGACGGCGATTTCGCGAGCGGGGTAGCCCAGCGCATGGAACATCTCGAACTGCGCCCGGTTGTATTCGGCGACCGTTTTGAAGTAGTCGTCAAAGGCCAGCTTCAAGAGCTGAAGCGCGAAGACCACTTCCTGCGGCCGATTGACCAGGTTCAAGACTCCGCCAAAGCGGGTGGTGTGTCGCAGGCCCTCGAAGTTCCCATTGAAGGTGATAATCGCCGTGCGCAAGGCGCGATCGGCCTGGCTGACCCGCGCCGTCGCCGATTGCAACCGCGCCTGGGCCCGCGTCAGGTCCGCCGCCACCATGTCCTGGGTCTTGAAGAGCTCGATGATGGCCTGCGACTGCAAGCCGCGCTGCTCCTTGATCCGCGCCAGGTTCCCGATCCCCATGCCCTCGTACTGCCACAGGGGCTGAACGCTCACGTCCATACGGCCGGTCCACTGGTTCATGCTACTGTTGGAACCCATGCCGAAAATCCCCGCCTGGAGCAGTTCCATGGGGGTCTGGAAGCCGTTGAGCAGCATGCTCGGCAGAAGCATCCGTCCCCGCTCGGCCCGGATCCGCGCCGCCACCGCCTGCACCATCGCCTGGTTCGAGGCCAGTTCGGGACGGTTGGTCAGGCCGACCGGGATCAGATCGTCGAGCGTCCGGGCCGGGTCGATCAAGGTAATCTGAAGATGATCGTGCTCGAGCGGCACCACCACCGCGCGGGGGTCGAGCCGCAACACCTGCGTCAGGTTGGCGCTGTGGACCCGCCACGCCTCTCGCGCACTCGTCGCTTGCTGCTCGAGGTCGGCCACCATGTTTCGCGCCCGATCGACCTCGACCGTCGGAACCAGATCCTTGCTCAAGCTCAAGACCCGCTCGACCAGGTCGTGCCCACGCTGAACGCAGTAAAGAGCTCCGGCGTAGGTTCCTCGATACTGGTGCACGTTGAAATAGGAGTCGGCCGTCATCATGAGGGCGTCGTTCTTGGCCGCCTGGATGTTCCAATGCGTCGCATTGAGAACCTGGCGCGCGGCCAGGGGCTGGAAGATGGCGTCGGTGACGGGGATGTTTCCGGTCAAGCCGCCGCCGCCATAGAAGAAGTTCACGCTGGGGGCGGTCATGATGCCCTTGTTGAAGTCGGGTCCGCCGCCGTCGTGCCTCGTATAGTCAAATCCAATGTTGAGGGTGGGAATCCAGATCACCTTGGCCCGGGTGAGCTGGGCCTCGGCCACCCAGGCGCTCGCCTGCGCCGCCGCCACGACCAAGGGCCGGGCGTCGGAGAGCCGCAGTGCCGTCGCGAGATTGATCGGAAACCGCACGTCCGTCGGCTCGAGAGGCGCTGGCTTGAGGTTGAACGTCGAGCCGAATTCCGGGCTCGTGAGCGGGGTGATCGCCGGTGTTTGGGCGGTCGATGGGGCCGGGGCGATCGCGGGAGCAGAGACGGGGTCGCCGGCCGCCGGGGGCTGAAACGGCCGGGGCGGGGGCAAGGCGACCGGCGCCGCGACCCGGGCCGGCGGAGGAGACTGGGCCCGCGAGACCCCGCAAACGCCCGCCAGTGCCACGACCCCGATCACGATCTTGAGACTGCCGGATCGTTCCATCGGGCGCGCCCTCCGTGGCCGCTGGGCAACATGTGCGGACTCCCGCCGCTAAAACTCGCGCTTGATACCGGTAGTATCGACCAATCCGGCCGCGATGTTGAAAACGAAAAGGCCGCCCTGATGTGCCCGCGCAGAGATCCGCGCCGGCGCGAACTCGCGAAAGGAGCTCGAGCCTACCAGTCGCCGTATTGCTCGGGCGCCTGGCCGTATTTCTCCAGGATCGCCGGCGCCTTGAGCTTGCCGTCCAGCGGCTCGATCCGTTCGAGCTTGACCGTGAACTCCCAGTTGTCGCCAAAGTCGTAAATCAGTTGCAGGGTCTGACCGGGCTCGAGCGACAAGGAGCCGATCTCGAAGTCCTCGGCGTAACCGTCCAGGCTTTCAAAGCTCCCCAGGCTGAGCTTACGACCCTGGCGGTCGCGAAAGCAGAACTCGTAACCATGGTCGGAATCGAATTTCACGGATCGCAAAATCCAGTACATCAGATCGTCCAAGGTCGACTCGGCCGGCATGGTGATCCGCCGTCAGATCTTGCCCAGCGACACCTGGAAAACGAACACGCCCTCGCGCGGCTCTTCCTGGGGAAATTCGAGATTGTCGCGCCACTCTGGGAAAAAGGGTTGAAAGAGAGGCTGCCAGATCCCAAAGCCGTCGTGTTTTTCTGGCTCGTCGACTTCCTCCGGTCGTGCGATCGCCGGGAGATCGTCTGGCGAAGGTGACGTCTGGCCACGCGATCTCAAGAAGGAATGAAGCGCCATCGGAAAGGAAGCCACGCTCTCTTGTCCGGCCCCTGCGGCGGAGACGAGCAAGGTGAAAAATGCGTCGCCGAAGAGGGTTCGATGGATCGCCGTCGAACGCCACTCAGGCGTCCCGACCCCCGCGTGCTCGAGCCGCACGAGCCCGAAGAGATCCATGAGAGCCAGCAAGTAAAAGTCGCCCCCGACGCCGTGGTAGTACGGGAAGCGTGAATAGTCCGACCGGAATGAATCGCCGCGCTCCGGGATCTTGGACCATGCGACCGCGCACACCGGCAAGAAGGCGCCATCCAGCATCGATCCCCGTTCCCCGATCATCTCCGTGTGGCCGTGCAGCAAGAGCGCCTCGAGCAAATTGAAGAATTGCTCGGTGGGGTTGAGCCGCTCCCATTGCGCCTTCATGAACGGGTCGAGCACCAGCCGCGCCTTGTCGCCGCTTCCCTCGACCCGCGCCAACCGCGAGGCGCGAAGCACCAGATGGAGCCCTTGCAAATAGGGGTGCGACTTGAGCTGCGGCCGCTTGAGGACGAGCTTGAGCGGCCGACTCAGCCGCGAATCGAGCTCCGGAATCGCCCTGATCGGCAGCAAATTGAACTTGCCACCCGCCACCACCCCCTTGTCACCCAGATAGTCAAGCACGACCTGAAAATCATGCAGAATCGTCCCGGGAGATTCCGCGTTAACCACCTGATTCCTCAGGCATGCCTCGACATCGCTTATGATCATGTCATTCATCGTCGATCTCCATCTCGCGGCCCATCACGCGATCCTGAAAAACGCGCGTCCAGGCGAACCCGTCGCGGCGGGATCGGCGGACTCACCCATGGGAATACCACGAATGCCGGGCGGCATTCCAGGGGCTGGCGGAATCGCGTCGTGGCGCGAAAGCACGGGGGTTCCCCGTTTCGACCGGATCGTGGCGGGCTCGGGGTCCGTATGCCGTGAACGCTCCCCAGCCCCGCGCGTCACGTCCCGAGACGATGTAAAGTGGCCTTCGCGCCGGCGCCGGCGTTCTCTGTCTCGATCAGGACGGGGATCACAACGACCGAGACGCGCCGCCCAGCGCGAGCGCGAGGGAGCGGCCATGACTGGACCCGAAGCCGTGGGGAAGCGACCGACCGACGTCACGGGGGACGCGAGCCGGCGCGCGACGCTCGTTCGCATCGCCGTCGTCACCGTGATCGCGATTGGGGTTTACCTCGTCGCACGCCGGCTTCACGTCGCGGCGCTGGCTGGGGATCTGACGCGATGGGTCCAAGGCCTGGGGCCGTGGGGGCCGATCGTCTACGGCCTGATCTACGTCGCGGCCGTCGTGGCCCTTGCGCCTGCCTCGGCCCTCACGATCGG
>DAIDHE010000411.1 GCA_027459775.1 Planctomycetales bacterium
GCGATCGTACCGACCTGGCCGCTCCGGAAGTCCGGGCCTATTTCCACTGGGCGTCCGGAGATTACAAGACGGCCTCCGCCGAGTTCGAGAGCATCTACGCCAGCCTGAAGAATAGCGACGATCTGTTCCGGGCGTTCATGACGGCCGACGCCGCCGGCGACCTTGCGCGGCGCGACGCGCTCTACAAACAGTTCCGCGATTCGCACGGCAAGGTCGCGCCCAAGACCATCCAGATGTTCGACCTGCTCCTGGCGGGGACCGACAAGCTCAAGGAAGGCGCGCTCGACTTGAAGCCGATCGACGACCTCATCGAATCGATCAAGCCCGAGAATCGCTGGTACAGCCAGTTCGTCGTCGGCCAGTTCATCCGCCATCATGGCAAGCCCGCGGACGCGCTCAAGTATCACACCGGCTGTTCGCGATCAAAGTGGGTCTGGGCTTGGGTGAAGGCGATCGCCCGCGACTCGGCGCGGGCGGGGGCGTCGGATCTGAAATCGGCCTTTCGTCTCAGGGCTTCCCCCCCGCGAGCGATTCGGGCAGCTGCCGCGGCCAGTTCCCCTCGAGCGTGACCGAGCGGATGCGGGCGTCGGTCGCGTCCTTGTAATGAAAGAACCCAAACACCCGTGAATTCGTCGGTGGGATCGGGCTTTCGTGGATCAGTTGGTCGTTGAGCGTGATCGAGACCGAGCTTCCCTTCACGGCCAGGACGAGCTTGTTCCAGGCCTTGGATTTGAGCGGCGGCGAGGCCGGCCCCCGGCGATGGTCAGGTTCGTCATGCGCGTTGTCGGGAGCGAGCCCCGAGCGTTCGTAGCTCGCATCAGTAAGCAGGTGGATCTTCACGCCGTCGGGCTCGATCAAGAAGACCCGTCGGCCCAGGGCGGGGTGGACCATCGTCACGCCAGGCTCGTGGAAAAATTCATACGAGACAGCGTCGTCTTCGAGGAGCGGGCGATGATAACGAAGCGTGCTTTCACGTTTGAATCCAATAGGCAGGTTGTCCTGGAACTTGCCGGCGATCTCGGCGCCCACCTTGCGCCAGCCCGCCGCGTCGCCCAGAGTGAATTCGCCGTATTCGTCGCAGTCCCAGCCGTCCAGGTCGGGGCGCCTGGAGAGGGCCAGCCTGTCGGGAACCTGGGGTTTGCCGGCGATCGAGAGCTTGCGGACGGAGCCCGATCCCAGCGCCTCCGAAAACAGTGCCAGCCAGGGGTCGCGGTCGTCGGGCGCGGACGAGTCGAGGAGGTCGCGGCCGTCGATCGTGACCGTCATCCGTCGTTCCTTGATCTTGAGGCGAAGTGCGTGCCATTCGTTTTTCCTTTCGAGCGGCGGCGTGATCGCCTGCGGGGGCATGAAGTCGCCGAAGCGCGACCGCTCGAGCGCACTCGAGTCGGCCGAGAGCCCATGGCACACGCCGGCATACATCACGCTGATTTGTCGGCCAGGCCCGGTGGTGAATTCGCAGGCGAGCTCAAAGTCGCCGCGCAGCGGCGTGTTCAGATAGAGGAAATCGCGGTCGTGGCCGGGCAGGTGGGTGAACGCCCCGCTATCGTGCGTCCAGCCGGGGATCGGGAACCCGCCGCCGCGCGTGAAGACCGCTGTGTGCGCCGCCGAGGACCAGGGCGAGCCCGGCGGGTCCGAGCCAAACGCGCCGGCGATCGCGTGTCGGTCATGAGTATGTGCATATTCACACAAGGCAAGAAGATGGGCGATCTGCCGCTCCCAGAGCCAATCCGGGGAGCGGGTTTCTTCCAGGGTTCGCGAGCGTTCCTTGGCTTTCTCGGCGGCGACCTTGAGCAGATCGACCGCGGCGGCGCGAGCGCCCGGTCGATCGAGAGCGCGCGCGGCCGGGACGACGCCCCGCCAGCGCTCGTATCGAGGGCCGCGCGGGGAGAGCTTGCCGACGTAGGACGACAAGGTCTTGAGCTTGACCGCCGCCGCCGCGTCGTCGCCCCTGGCGAGGTCGATGAGCGCCCGAAGCGCGATCGCGCCGGCGTCGTCAGCGCCTGTGCGTGCCGCGGCGATCTGCTTTTCGAGCTCGTCGAGCATGCCGATCTCTTTCGCCAGGTCGACCACCGCGAGCGCGGGCGCGGCGAGCTCGCCGCCCCGGGCGAGCCGCGCGGGGCCAGGCGGCTCGGGTTCGGCGGCGGGGAACGACGGCGTGAACGCTCCTTCAAGTCGAAAGAGCGGATGGTCGGGCGATGGAAGCACCCACTGCGCGAGCTTCTGATAACGATCGGCCCGTGGCAGAGAGCGCGTCTGATCGAGCACAAGTTCGGCCGAGAGTCCAAGCGCGTCCTCGCCGATCAGCTTGAACCGGGTCGTGCGGTCGGCGTCGGCGCCGGGCGCTGTCGGGGCCAGGGCGGTCAGGTCGGCCTGGGCCTCGGCCGGGAACGTCACGGGCCAGCGCCCTTTCAAAACGACGTTTCGCGCCCGCGCGGCGGTGGCCGTCTTGTCGTGATAAAGGCCGAAGCAGCGGCCCTGGCCGGGTTCGACGGGTCGATCGATGATTGCCTGCCCGTTGAGTTCGACTTTCACTCGGCCCCCATCGACGGCGACCTTGGCGGTGTTCCATACGCCTGCCTTGAGCAGCGGCCGCCGCGCGACTGGAAGGGCCGCGGGATCGACGGCCTGGTTCATGGCGGCGAGGCCCCGGATCGTCGCGTCGTCCGAGGTGAGCCAGTGCAGCTTGACGCCCCCCTCCTCGAGCAGGAAGACCATTCGCCCCAGCGCGGGGCTCGACGCGGTCTCTCCCGGTTCGTGATAAAACTCATACGAGACCACGTCGCCGTCCTCGAGCGGGCGGAGATAGAACAGCACGCTCTGACCCTCGGGATCGATCGTCGATGGGTCAAAGTACTCATATCGGTTTGGGTCGACATATGTGGGTTTACGGCGCCCGAGGATCTCGCCGTTCTGGGCGGCCCAGGCATAGTCCTCGAGCTTTCTGGGTTTTCTCGGGGCCGATCGTACGACTCCGCGGGCGGATCGCTTGGGCCGGGGAGGGTACGGCGATCCGTTGGCGTCGAAGCTCGGGCGCAGCGACGCCCCCTCGTTGTACAGCGCGACCCAGCCGTCGAGCCGATCGCCGTCGACGAGCGGCACCTCGCGGGGAATGATCGGCCGGCCGGTCAGGGTCGGGCGGCGAAAGACGGAGCACGCCTGGTTTCCCGCGACGAGCCCCAGCCATGGAGAGGTCTTGGCGGGATCGAGGTCGGTGTAAATCAGCCGGCCGTCGACGAAGTAGCGGGTCTGTTTCGGGGTCGCCTGGATGGTGAACCTGCGCCAGGGCGCGGCCCGAACGCCGGTCTCCTGCTGGCCGCCAAACCACCCCTGGCCCAGCGAGCCCACGGCGGCCGGGCTCATCTCGGTCGGGGCGGCGATCGAGAGGCCGTTCAGGGCGATCAGGCCCGACGATCCAGAGGTGTTCATCACATCAACCGAAAACTCGTATTCGCCGGTGATCGGGACGTTCAGAGAGAGCATGTCGCCCGCCGGTCCGTAGGGTCGCGCCAGGCACCCTTCGTGGCTGATCCACCCGCTCTGGGGCTCGCCGGTCCCGAGCAGGCCCATGGGTGGCGGGGCCGGCCGCCACGAAGCCAGAGCTCCGGCCGCCCTAGCGGTCGAGCCCGCCCCGGTCTGGTCCGTGGCGCGGAGCAGTTCGGTCCTGAGAGACCGATTGACCACGCCGTTCTGGCTGAGCTCCGCGCGATCGGCGAGCGCCTCTCCGAGCCGCGCTCCGAGCGCCTTCCCCGCCGGGTCCGCGCTCTTGAGCAAGGTCCGTGCGATCAACCAATCGACTTGCGAGAATGCCAAGGACGTGTTCGTGCTTCGATTGGGTGTGATGCGCCAGGGATTGCGGCCGGTCCAGTCGACCGGGGGGAGCTTGGCCACGGCCTCGGCGTTTTCCTTGGACAGCTTGGCGATCCGTTCCTCGAGCGGTTTGGCGATCGCGGCGGGTTGCCCGCGCGCGGCCTCGATCAGGATCGAGAGATCGAGGGCGTTCTCGACCTTGGCGGCGTCCTTGAGGGCGGCGAGGGCCCTGGCCTGCTCGGCGAGCTG
>DAIDHE010000437.1 GCA_027459775.1 Planctomycetales bacterium
CTGGACGAAGTCAAGGCCGAGCTCGACCGGTTCCGGGTCGACTTCGATGCGCTCAGGCGCGAGCTCGGGCGGGTGATCGTGGGGCACGAGGACATCGTGCAAGAGACGCTGGTGGCGCTCGTGGCGGGGGGGCACGTGCTTCTTGAGGGTGTGCCGGGGTTGGGCAAGACGCTGCTCGTGAAGACGCTGTCGCAGGCGCTCGACGTTTCGTTTCAGCGGATCCAGTTCACGCCCGACTTGATGCCCGCCGACCTGATCGGCACCAATGTGATGCACGAGTCGGAAGAGGGGGGCGGGCGGCGGTTCGTGTTTCAGCGCGGGCCGATCTTCGCCAATCTGCTCTTGGCCGACGAGATCAACCGGGCGACGCCCAAGACGCAGTCGGCCCTGCTCGAGGCGATGCAAGAGCGCTCGGTCACGGTCGCGGGCACGACCCACATCCTGCCGCCGCCGTTTTTCGTGCTGGCGACGCAGAACCCGCTCGAGATGGAGGGGACGTACCCGCTCCCCGAGGCCCAGCTCGACCGGTTCTTTTTCAAGCTCCTGGTCAAGTACCCGTCGGCGGCCGAGCTCGAGGCGATCCTCGACCGCACGACCGAGGCCGCCACGCCCCAGGCCGAGCGGGTGGCGAGCGGACCGCGGATCGTCGAGCTGTCGCGGCTGGCGCGGCGGATCCCGATCGCGCACGAGCTCAGGCGCTACGCCGTCGCGGTGGTGCTGGCCACGCATCCCGAATCGCCGCTGGCCACCGACGCCGCCAGGCGTTATGTGCGGTACGGGTCGTCGCCGCGGGGCGCGCAGGCGATCGTGCTGTCGGCCAAGATCCGGGCGATCCTCGACCATCGCTATCACGTGGCGCGAGAAGATTTGCGGGCCAGCGCTCACTCAGCGCTCCGGCATCGGCTGATCCTGAATTTCGAGGGCCAGGCCGAGAACGTCCAGCCCGATCAGATCATCGACGAGATCCTGACCAAGATCGAGCCCGCCGCCGCGGCGGCGTAGGGCGACGCATCCCGCCGCGCCCCGAGGTTTTCATCCGCGATCCTCGTCATCCCGAGAGACCCACCGCATGGCCCTCTTCGACTCGGACTTCCTGCAAAAGCTCGAGTATCTGTCGCTCGTGTCGCGGCGGGTCTTCCGCGGCCAGTTGCTGGCCCAGCGGCGGACCAAGCAGCTCGGCGGCGGGATCGAGTTCGCCGACCACCGCGAGTACACGCCCGGCGACGACTTTCGCTATCTCGACTGGAACGTCTTCGCGCGGCACGGCGACCTCTTGCTCAAGCGGTTCCAGGAAGAAGAAGACCTGCATGTGTACATCCTGGTCGACGCCTCGCGGAGCATGGCGCTTGGCGATCCGCCCAAGTTCGACTACGCCCGCCAGGTCGCGGCCGCCCTCGCCTATATCGCGCTCGCCGAGCTCGACCGGGTCGCGATCACGACGATCGCGGGCGACGTCCGGGCCGATTTTCCGCTGACGCGCGGCAAGGGGCGAATCCTCGCCCTGCTCGATTTTCTCGAGAAGCAAAAGCCCGACGGCACGCACACCGATCTCGAGCGGTCGGCCCGCGTCTTCACCCGCCGCGGCCAGCGCAGGGGGCTCGTGATCGTGATCAGCGACCTTTTCGACCCCGCCGGATACGCGCGCGGGCTCGACATCCTGCGGCATCACGGCCACGAGCTGCACCTGGTCCAGATCCACGACCGCCGCGACGCCGACCCGGCCTTCAAGGGCGACGTCGAGCTGTACGACGTCGAGACCGACACGATCGAGCGGGTCACCGTCACCGAGCGGAGCCTCAAGCAATATCGAAAGGTGTTCGCCGAATTTCTTGAATCCGTGAAAACGTATTGCCATACGTATGGTGTGGGGGGCGCGCGGTCGTCGACCGAGGTTCCGTTTGACGAGCTGCTGTTGCGGATGATGCGCGCCGCGGGAGCCCTGGCATGAGCCTGGCCAACCCGATGGCGCTCGTCCTGTTGGGCCTGGCGGCGCCGGTGATCGGCTTTTACATTCTGAAGATCCGTCTGCGCAGGACGCCGGTGTCGACGCTCTTGTTCTGGCGGAAGATTTTCGACGAGAAGAAGCCGCGGTCGCTCTGGCAGCGGCTGCGGCATTTGCTATCGCTGTTGCTTCAGCTCGTCTTCCTGGCGCTTCTGGTCGCGGCGGTGTCGGACCCCATTTTTCGCTGGCAGCAAAAGCAGTCGCGGCGGGTGGTGGTCATCGTCGACGATTCGGCCGGCATGGCGGCGACCGACCTGGCGCCCAGCCGGCTCGAGGCCGCCCGGGCGCGGGCGCTGCGGTTGATCGAGGGGATGAGGCATGGGGACGAGACGGCGATCGTGGCGGCGTCGCGCCCGCGGGTCGTCTGTGGCGCGACCGATCACGAGCGGACGCTCAAGCAAGCGCTCGCCTCGATCGTCCAGACCGACGCGCCCGCGCGGATGACCGCGGCGGTCGAGCTGGCGCGGCGGCTGCTTTCGGGCTCGCCCAAGACGCCCCGGATCGTCGTCCTCACCGACGCCGCCCTTGATCAGGCGGCCGAGCTCGCCGCCTCGAGCGACGTCGAGCTGGTCGCCCTGGGCGCACGCACCGGCAATGTGGGGATCACCCAGCTCCAGGCGAGGCGGAGCGTGGTCGACCCGGTCGGCTACGAGATCATGGTCGAGGTCGAAAACGCCGCCGACGAGCCCGCCCAGTTGCGGCTCGAGCTCGAGCTGGGGGCCGACCCGATCGACGTCGTTCCGCTCACGCTTGCCCCCGGCGCGCGGAGCGTCCAGATGTTCGAGAAGACGTCGGCCGAGGGGGGCCGGATCCACGCCCGCCTGGACAAGGCCGACGCACTCATGGCCGACAACGACGCCTGGGCCGTCTTGCCCCGGCGGGCTCGGCAAAAGGTGAGCCTGGCGACGCCGGGGAACCTGTTCTTGGAAAAGGTCTTCGAGGCCTTGCCCGCGGTCGACCTCGAGGTCGTGAAGGTCGCCCCAGAGACCAAGCCAGCAAAGCCTGCGCCCGCCGCGGCGGGCGCGGTTCACGTCTATCATCGCCAGACGCCCGAGACGCTGCCGGCCGGGAACGTGTTCGTGATCGATCCCCAGGTCTCGGGGCCGTACTGGACGGTGGGCGAGGCGATCAAACAGGCGGTGGTGGCGAAGCAGGATCGGGACTCGGCGTACATGGCCAACATCCGGCTCGACAACGTGGCCTTGCCCGAGTCGCGGAAGCTGTCGTTCCCGGCTGGCGCGCGGCTGCTGGCCGAGACCGCGGCGGGCGACGCGATCCTGGCGGCGATCGAGCGCCCGGGCGTGGGCAAGGTGGTGGTGCTGGGGGTCGACCTCGACAAGAGCGACCTGCCGCTCCAGACGGCGTTCCCGATCCTGGCGGCGAACGTGCTTTCGGAATTCGGCGGGGCCAAGGGCGAGCTGCGGCCCGCCCTCGCGGCCGGGTCGACGGCCGAGCTCGACCTGGCGGCCGACCTCAAGGCCGGCGAGTCGTTTGTGCTGCACGCGCCCGACGGCATCGAGACGCCGATCGTGCTCGCGCCCGGGGCGACCAAGGCGACGCTGGGCCCGCTCGACCTCCATGGCGTCTGGAGCGTCCTCAGGCGCAGCGAGCAGGCCGCGGCGAGCGCCCGGCCGGCGGGCGCGGAGTTCGCGCCTGGGGATCATCTGGTGGTCGAGCTCGCCTGCAACATCGCCGACCGCCGTGAAACCGACCTCCGCGCGCCCGAGGGGATCACGGCCAGGCCGCTGGAAAGCGCCCTCGCGCTCGCCGTCCGGCCCGTCTGGTACTATTTGCTCGCGACGGCATGGTTGCTCACATGTTGGGAGTGGCTACTCTATCAACGAAGGTGGATCGACTGATGTCTTGGCTCCCCGCCTGGCTCACGCTCGAGCTCGAGCTCACGCGACCCTGGTGGTTGCTCGGCCTGCTTGCGCTGCCGGTGCTGGCGCTCTATTATCGCTGGTCGCTGGTCGATTTCGCGCGCTGGCAGCGGATCGCGTCGCTGGGGGTGCGCACGGCGATCGTGGTGCTCTTGATCCTGGGTCTCGCCGGCCTGGCGATTCTGCGCCCGACCCGCGAATTGTTCGTCGTTTTCGCCGTCGACCGCAGCGAAAGCGCGGGCGCGGCCGCCAATCAAAAGGCCGACGAATTCGTGTCCCGGGCGGCCGCACTCGCGGGTGGGAATCGCTACGTCGTGTTGCCGTTCGCGGCCGCCCCCGGGCCCGCCCGCGACGGCGCTGAGTTCGTGAAGGCGCTCGAAGAAGCCGCCCAGGCCGCGAAGGCCAGGCCGAGCCCGATTCCGCCGGCCGACCTTGCCGTCCCCGAGGGGGGCCAGGGGCTCGACCGCAAGGGGACCGACCTGGCGGCCGCGCTCGAGACCGCCGCGGCCGTGATCCCGCCGTTTTACGTGCCCCGGATCGTCCTCCTTTCGGACGGCAACGCGACCGCCGGCGACGCCCAGAAGACGGCCGCCTCGTTCGGCGGCAAGGTCGCCGTCATGACCAGCCCCTTGCCCGAGCGCGACCTTCCCGAGGTTCAGCTCTCGGCCGTCAACACGCCGGCCCAGGTCCAGCAGGGCGAGCCGTTCAACGTCGAGGTCGTGATCGACTCGAACCACGACGACGACGCCGGCAAGATCGAGGTCTATCGCGGCGACGTCAAGGCCGCCGATCAGGCGGTCAAGCTCAAGAAGGGCGAGAACCGGCTGGTTCTCAAGCAGACGATCGAGGCGGGCGGGCTGGTCCCGATCACGGCCCGGCTGCGGGGCTATCGCGACACCTTGCTCGACAACAACAGCGATTTCGGCCTGGCGGCCGTCTCGGGCAAGCCCCGGGTGCTGTTGCTCGAGAGCGACCCCGACCAGGCCAAGCAGCTCGTCTGGGCGCTCGCCGAGCAAAACATCCAGGTCGACGTCCGGCCGCCGCGGGGCGCTCCCGAAAAGCTCGCCGAGCTGCAAAATTACGACTTGCTGATCCTTTCAAACGTCCCCGCGACAGCGCTTTCGCTGCGGCAGATGGACGTGGCCCGGACCTACGTCCGCGACCTGGGCGGGGGCCTGATCATGATGGGGGGCGATCAGTCGTTCGGCCTGGGGGGCTATTACAAGACGTCGCTCGAGGAGATCCTCCCGGTGCGGTCCGACTTTCAAAAGGAAAAGGAAAAGCCCAGCCTGGCGATGATGCTGGTGATCGACAAGTCGGGCTCGATGGGTGGCGAGAAGATCGAGATGGCCAAGGACGCGGCCCGGGCGGCGGTGGAGTTGCTCGGGCCCAGCGACAAGGTCGGCGTGCTGGCGTTCGAGGGGGAGAATTTCTGGGTCAGCGAGCTCCACCCGTGCAGCGACAAGGGGTTCGTGCTGGACCGGATCGCCCAGCTCGAGGCCGGCGGCGGCACGGTGATGGCCCCGGCAATGGAAGAGGCGTTCGAGACTCTGAGGGGCGCTGTCGCCAAGCTCAAGCATGTGATCCTTCTGACCGACGGCGTGTCGGCGCCCGGCGATTTCGAGGGGATCGCCCAATCGATGGCCGCCGAGCGGATCACGGTCTCGACCGTGGCCATGGGGGGCGACGCCGACCAGGCCCTGCTCGAGGAGATCGCCCGGCTGGGCAAGGGGCGGTTCTACGTGGCCGACGACCCCGGCCAGGTGCCTCAGATCTTCGCCAAGGAAACCGTCACCGCCAGCAAGTCGGCGATCAACGAGCAGCCGTTTTCCGCCGCCCTCATTCGCCCGACCAAGGTGCTCTCCGAGATCCGTCTGGACGAGGCGCCTTTCTTGCTGGGTTATGTGATCACCCGTCCCAAGCCGACCGCCGAGGTGATCCTGGCGACCGAATCGGGCGACCCGCTCCTGGCGTGGTGGCGTTATGGGCTGGGGATCAGCGTGGCCTTTACCTCGGACGCCAAGCCGCGATGGGCCGCCGAATGGCTGAGCTGGCCCCAGTTCGGGCAGTTCTGGGCCCAGGTCGTCCGCCACGCGCTTCGTAAGGCCGAGGCCAAGGGCACATATGTTCAAATCAAGCGGACTGGGCGCGAGGCGGTCGTCGCGCTCGACGCGGTCGAGCCCTCGGGCCGGTTCTTGAACCAGGCCCAGACCGAGCTCACGCTGATCGACCCGACCCTCACGACCCGCAAGCTCGAGATGGCCCAGTCCGCGCCCGGGCGTTACGAGGCCCGGTTCGACGCGACCCGGGCCGGCTCGTATCAGCTTGTCTTCAGCCAGACCCGCGACAGCCAGTTGATCGGCCGCCAATCGCGGGGGCTGGCCGTGGGCTATCCCGACGAGCTCCGGCTCAAGCCGGTGAACGCCGAGCAGCTCCGCCAGATCGCCGCGACCACGGGGGGCCGCGCGGACGTCAAGCCCGAGGACGTCTTCACGCCGCCCGAAAAATCCGCGCTCCGGGCCGTGCCCCTCTGGCCGGTCCTGGCGACGGCGGCGCTACTACTCTTTATGATCGACGTGGCGCTCAGGCGGATCGATTTCTCGCGGACTTCGCGGTTTACCCCGGCGTCTTTCTTCCCGTGGCGTTAAGGAGAAACCGAAACCGGAACGCCCTGGGGCCAATAGTCGCCGGCCGGACGCGGGTCGTGCCGATGCTCTCGTCGATCCCGGACAATGGTGAGCCGCCGTCAACCCGCCACGATCAATCCACACATAGGAACTCGTTCAAGTTGAAGAGACAGAGCATCAGATCCTCGAGGGGGCTTTTCTCGAGGAAGCGGAGCCCAAGCCGCGTTTCGGCCGGATCGGGCGACCTGCCCAGCGCCAGCCGGTAGGCATGCTCGAGTTGATCCGCGTGGCCGTTCCCCGAATCGCGGGTGACCCTCGCGGCCAGCGCTCGGGCGGAACGGTGGGTCAACCGGCCGTTGATCATCGTCAGGGCTTGCGTCGTGACGGACGTGGTAGGGCGCCGAGAGCAACTGGCATGGGCGTCGGGCCGATCAAAAGTCTCAAGGAACGGATCGTGCCGGCTTCGCCTTATGATGAGATAAAGGCTTCTTCTTGTGTCGTCGGCTGGCTTCGAGGACGGAAAGGGCGAGTCTCGCTTGCCGGCCGGGTCGAAAGGCGGGCCGCCGCGGGCGAGGTTGAGCTGGCCCGAGACGAAGAGCAGGGCGTCGCGGATTTCCTCCGCGTCGAGCCGACGGCGGTTATGGCGCCATGCCAGTGTGTTATCGGGGTCGAGTTCAAGGGCTGCTCGGTTTCCCGCAGACGCCTGTCGATAGGACGCGCTCTTCACCATCAAACGATGTAGCTCCTTGAGGCTCCAGCCTTTCGCGGTCAATTCCACGGCCAGCCAGTCGAGCAACTCGGGGTGGCTTGGCGACTCGCCCGCCAGGCCAAAGTCGCTGGCGCTGGCCACGATGCCTACGCCGAAGTGCTGCTGCCACAGGCGGTTGACAATCACCCTTGCCGTCAAAGGGTTGTCGGGCCGAACCAGCCAATCGGCGAGTGCTCGGCGGCGCCCGGTCGTATGGCTCGAAGGAGGGATGACGGGGGCCGATGAGGTCGCATCCCTGCATAACGCCTCGGGAAAGCCTGGCTGGACCAGCTCCCTCCGCGCGTTCAACTCGCCACGACGCAACACGTAGGTCGCGGGAGCCGTCGTTTCGGTCTCGTCCACGACGGAAGCCAGCGGCAATGGAGCGGGGGCGGAATTCACTAGCTCCTCAAGTCGATAGAGGAGCTCTGATCTCTCGGCAATCGAGCGAGGATCGAGTCTGGCCGATAGGGCCTTGTGGCTGACGCGGCGATCTCTCCGCTGCGTCTCGAAGATCAGCACGATGTCGCGCGGGCTGCGCTCCGACTCCGCCTTCTGGAATGCTGTCGCGAACTCGCTCCCCGCGTCCGGAGGAGGTCCAGGGGCAAGAGCGAGGCGCCCAGCCGCTTCGATCCGAATCACCCCAGACAGGATCCTGGCGACCTGATCGCTCCATGCGGCTGTTCGCCGCCCGTGGTCGAGTCGCTGGGCAGGCGTGGCAATCGGTTTGTCGTCCGTGAAATGAGCTCCCGAGAAAAAGGCTTGGAACTTATAAAAGTCAGACTGCGCAATTGGATCGTATTTATGATCGTGGCAACGCGCGCACCCGACGGTCAACCCTAGAAACACGAGGCTGGTCGTCTCCGTGATGTCCGTCAGGGCGTTATATCGGCGCATTTCGGGGTTGGGATCGCGGGCGTCGGGATAACAGCGGAGAAAACCGGTCGCGATGGATGCGAGCGGATCATCGGGCACGATTTCATCCCCCGCGAGCTGCTCTCGGACGAAGGCGTTGTAGGGCATGTCACGGTTGAGGGCGTAGACCACCCAGTCACGATACCGCCAGGAGTGGGGACGTATCCGGTCCGATTCGTATCCATCGCTGTCGGCGTACCGGACCAAGTCCAGCCAATGCTGCGCCCAACGCACGCCGTACCGCGAACTCGCCAGTAGACGTTCGACCTGTTTGTCATAGGCGGATTCCGACGAGTCGTTCTGAAACGAATCGATTTCCTTGGGCGTCGGCGGCAACCCGGTCAGGTCGAAGGTCAGCCTCCTCAGAAGGGTCACTTTGTCGGCCTCGCGCGAAGGTCGCAGGCCGTGTTGCTCCAGCTTGGACAGGATAAAAAAGTCGATCGGATTGCGAGGCCAACTGCGATCGATGACCCGGGGAATCGCAGGGCGGACAGGAGGGACGAACGCCCAGTGTTTGGGCTCGCTGGGCGAGTCTGATGCCCTGGCTGGCGCGGCGGGGAAAGTCGGGGACGTTGGCTCGCTCGCCGCCGCAAGCCCCATCGTTTCGGCCAAGACCAGCACGAGCAGGCAGGGCGCTCCACACATGGCTGTAGCCTCCCGGAGTCGGCTTTAGGCGATGATCGATCGGACGACCTGGCCTCCCGTATCCGTCAGTCGTTCCTCGCGGTCATTCCGCGTGTAGGTTAGACGCATATGATCCAAACCCATCAAATACAGAATCGTCGCGTGCAAATCGTGGACGTGGACGCGGTCGACCACGGCTCGCAGGCCGACCTCGTCCGTGGCGCCGTGGACCACCCCCCCTTTGACGCCCGCCCCCGCGAACCACATGGTGAAGCCGTAGGGGTTGTGGTCGCGCCCCCTCTTGTTTTCGGACATCGGAAGGCGTCCGAACTCGCCACCCCAGACGACCAGAGTGGACTCGAAGAGCCCTCGGCTCTTGAGGTCGCGAAGCAGCCCCGCGATCGGGCGGTCGACGGCGGCGCATAGGCCAGCATGATTCGCCTGGATGTCCTCGTGTCCATCCCACCCGGTGAGATCGCCGGAGAAAAGCTGAACGAACCGGACTCCCCTTTCAACGAGCCGCCGCGCGAGCAGACATCGCGCGCCGAAATCCGCGGTGACGGGATCGTCGACGCCGTAGAGGGCTTTGGTCGCCCTCGATTCCGAGGTGATGTCGACCGCCTCGGGCGCTGCGCCCTGCATTCGATACGCCAGCTCGTAGTTCCTGATCTTGGCCTCCAACTCCGGATTACCGTCGCGTCGGCTGGCGTGACGCGAGTCGAGTTGGCGGACGAGATCAAGCATCCGACTCTGGCGATCGGCGGACATCCCATTGAACGGACGAAGCTCCAGGTTTGAGAGGTCGCCGCGCCGCACCACGGTCCCCTGGTAGGGCGCTGGCAGGAAGCCCGAGCCAAAGGCCGCGGGCCCCCCCTTGATGGCGCCTCTGGGCTGCGGCAAGACGGCGAACGACGGGAGGTCTTGATTCTCAGTGCCCAGGCCGTAACCGACCCAACTTCCCAGACAAGGCTTGCCCATCGTCGTCACACCGGAGCTCATCTGGTAGACGGCGCGGGCATGGTCGACGCTGTCGGCCCAGCAGGAGCGGATGACCGCCAGGTCGTCGACGCAGGCGGCGAGGTTGGGAAAGAGGTCGGAGATCTCGATGCCGCTCTGGCCTCGAGGGGCGAAGGTCCGGCTCGTGGGGAGCAAGGGATTCCGCCCGACATTGCGACTCGTCACAACCGACCCAAAGCTCTCCGGAAGGGGTTTGCCCGCCAGCCGCTCAAGGCCCGGCTTGGGGTCGAACGTCTCGAGGTGACTTGGGCCGCCGTGCATGAACAGGTAGATGATGTTCTTGGCTTTGGGCGGGAAATGAGGCGGACTCGGCGCCAAGGGGCTGGTTGCCCGGGATTCGTCCGCGGCCGCCTCCTGGTGCAGGATCCAGGCCAAGGCCAAGGCGCCGAACCCGTTCCCGGCCTTCGCCAAGAAAGCCCGCCGGGTGTCCGCCAGCGGTACGAATCCTTGCGACGACGGTCGCCGCAAGCCTCCTCCGCCACGGAAGTCCATGGGCAGGTCCATGACGAAATATGACCTCACATCAAGGTGTTTGTGGATTGGCAGAGCCGTGAGGAAGCCGACTTGGCCAGATCTTTTCACCACATCCAGGGGAGTGGATTCCACACTGCACCGAAGAATTTTTTTAATTTCGTCTTGACGGGCCGCCCGTCAAGGGAGTACCGAGTTGTCGAATCCTGAGCACCGATGCGCGTAGCCACTTCAGAATCGAGGGTCAGGTGCATCTTCGACCAAGGCTGAGTCGCGGCTCCACTCTCGTCGAGGCGCTCGTCGTCTTGGGCGTGATCGCGCTCCTCTTCGCCTTGCTGCTCCCTGCGGTTCAGCAGTCCCGAGAGGCTGGGAGGCGGATCCAATGCGCCAACAACCTGCGGCAAATCGGCGAGGCCGTGGCGAACTTTGAATCGTCCCGGGGAAGGCTGCCGTCGGGTTCCGGGCCGGACTCTTCGTCGGCGTTCGCGCAGATTATGCCCTACGTGGATCCCGCGGTCGGTGCCGCCATCGGTAACGTGCTCGACCCCGCTCTGGCTGGGTGTTGTTCGAATCAGACGGTCAATCTGTTGTCGATCTCCGTTCTGCGCTGCCCGTCGGACATCGCCCCCGGCGGCTACGGATTCACGAACTATGCGGCCAATAGCGGGAGTTCATGTCGCCCCGTCGGACTCCTTCAAAACGGGCCCTTCCCTGGCGGACCAGGTGTTCGGCTCCAGGACATCACGGACGGGGCGAGCAATACGGCAGGAGCGGCGGAGTGGGTGGACTCCCTACCCCAACGAGGAACACGCCCGGACCCGCTTGGCGCCGTGTTCTTCCTTGACCCGGGCGAGCTACCGGCGGGCAGCCATCTCGATCCATCGCAGTTCGCCATCGCGTGCGACCAATTGTCGGCGGAAGATCAGATCGGCGGAGGCTTCAAGGGTTGCGTCTGGACGGCTGGAGGAATCGGGAATACACAATATAATCATGTTCTGCCAATCGACCGCCATTCGTGCCGGTATTCCTACGATGGCCGTACGTTTGCCGCGTATACGGCCGGAAGCCGACACCCAGGAGGAGCAAACGTCCTTTTTGTCGACGGCCACCTTCGTTTTCTGCCAGCCACCATCAGCCATGCGGTCTGGAGCGCCCTTGGCACCAAGAGTGGAGGCGAAGTCATGTGGGAGTACTGATCGGCGCTCATCGCCAGGACGTCCCGCTTTGAACTCCGTGGATGGTGGCTTCTTGCCAAAGGTTCGAGAGATTGTGATCGGTTCCATCGTCGCGGAATGAGGAATGACGACCCTTCTGTCGCTCAACTTTTCAGGTCATTTACAGAGGAAATGCCGACCATGTTGATCGTTTTCCCAAGGGTTTTGACCTTCGCTTGCGGGCTGCTTGTTTTGGGATGGGGTGCGTACGTGGCCGCCGCGACCGACCCGGTCGCCGGCGATCCCATGCTCCTGACCGACGGCGCAACGGCACCTGCCGACGCCTCGACAAGCGTGCCTCTGGCGTACGCCACCACGATCGCCACCGAGAGGGCGCACACCCCTCGTTACGACGCCGATTCGGCCGCGGCCAGCGAGGATCAGAATCCGATGCTTCTGACCGACGGCCTCTCACGTCCAGACTCCCGGTTCGAGCTCGCGAGCGCGACCGCACGGGCGTCGAACGACGCCTTGGAGCCGGCGACCGGGCTTGTTGGTTCCGAAGGCGAGGCTGAACCAGACGACCCCGCCGCTCCAGAACACGAGGTTCGCAATGCCCACTGGGGGCAAGGTGGCTCCGGCCTCGACGCTTCGATGTGCGGAGGGAGCCAATCGCCGAACGTTGTAGTGAAAATTGAGGAACTCTAAAGCGAACCTTCGGAAGCCATTCAAATACTGCTACTGCAATCCTCCGAAATGCAAGCCCGTCGTCTGTGTTCCGGCCTGTGGTAAGATCCACATTTGTGGGTGTATTACGTGCCAGTTGGGCAATAAATATAAACCGATCTGCATCGTGATCACGGACAAGTGTGGTTTCCCTCTCGGCTGTGGATCGACAAAAGAATGCGGCTGCCTGCCCTGTGTCGGCAACGGCAAGACGCCTTTCGGGTGCAGCATTACTAACTGCCCTGTCTCGCCCATCACTATCTTCCCCGCGTGCTACAAGGGGTGTGCTACAATCTGGATCACGCCCTTCTGCTGCCCGTCTCCTCCCGGCCAGGCGCAGCCCCCGCAGCGTATCTGCATCACCATCAATTGATGCGATCCGGGGAATTCTCTCACACAAAGAGTTTTCAGAACCGCCTTGCCCCATGGGAGCGGGGAGATTGGGCCTCGCTTCTTGGATATGCCGCGCGGTCCGCGAGGGATGGCGTCAACTCCTCGACGTCACGCGGAACCTTCTGGCCGCTGTCATGAGGTGTAGAGGGATGAGTGTGTTGGCCGCTCGCTTGTGCTTCGTGCTTGTATGCTTCGCGTTTGAACCTGCTCGGCAATCGAGCCCGAAGCGACAGTGACGGTGCGTCTGATACTTCAACCTCGAAGCGCCAGCGAGGGTTTTTGCCGTCATGAGCGAAACAAGTCACCCTCCCTTGATTCAGCCCACCATAACCCGTAAGCGGCCACGCGCCGGCCATCGTGCGGATCCCGTGGAGAAAGCAGAATGAACCACGTCAGCGCGGTCTGCGGGCTCGCTCTCCTCGTGGGTTCGCCCGCTGGTTATGAGGAACCGCCTCCTCGGCCGTCTGATCAGCAGGCGTCCCCCTCGGCCACGGCGACCAATCCGGCCGTTCCCGCCTTTGGTCACTCTCTGCACGGTGAATCGTTCAACGAGGGGCCGAGGCAGTTCGCGACTCTCTTGCCCGGGATGGGCAGGATCACCTTCACCGTCACCACGGTCAAACCCGGCGCCCAGGCCTTCATCAACCAGGGCGTCGCCCAGCTCCACTCCTTTTATTACTTCGAGGCCGAGCGATCGTTCCGACAGGCGGCCTTTATCGACTCGTCCTGCGCCATGGCCTACTGGGGCGCGGCCATGGCGAATGTCAACAATCCGCAACGGGCCAGGGGATTTCTCAAGGAGGCCCGGTCGTGGGCCGCCAAGAAGAAGGTCTCGCGACGCGAGCAGCTCTACCTCGACGCGCTGAGCGCCCTCCACGCCGAGGGGGGCAAGGGAAGGTCAGGCATGCCGGGGCTCGTTGTCGGCCTGGAGACCATCGTCCAGGAGTTTCCGGCCGACCTGGACGCGCGGGCCTGGCTGGTCCTGGCCCTCTTGCTGAGCGACTCCTTGGGAAGCCGAGTGACGGCCGATGCCATGCTCGATTCGGTGCTCCGAGCAGAGCCCCTACATCCTGGGGCTCATCACTACAGGATTCACCTTTGGGATCAGCACCAACCGACCAGCGCCCTGGGTTCGGCGGCTGCCTATGCGAGCGCCGCGCCGGGCGTTGCGCACGCCTGGCATATGCCCGGGCACACCTACACGGAGCTCAAACGCTACGCCGACGCGGCCTACCACCAGGAGGCGTCGGCGCGGGTCGACCACGCGTCGATGGCCCGAGATCACATCATGCCCTTCGAGATCGACAACTACGTCCACAACAACCAGTGGTTGTGCACCAGCCTCAGCCACATCGGCAGGGTCCGCGATGCGGTCGCGATCGCCCGAAATCTGGTCGAGATTCCCCGTGATCCCGACAAGAACAGTGCCCAGGATGGAGGCTCGGCGCAGCGGAGCGGCCGATTGCGTTGGGTCGAGGCGCTCATTCGCCACGAGCTCTGGGACGACCTGATCAAGGCCACGGCCACGGGTGCCCTCGACTGGTCCGAAATCCCTTTCGAACGCATGATGCATGCCTACTCCCTGGGCTTGGCCTACGCGGCCAGGGGCGATCGCGCGCGGCTTGACGACCAGATCGCGGCGTTGCGGCGGCTTGTGGGCCAGCAGAAGGGAGGCGCCTCGAGCGGACGAACCACCGTGAAGCTGGAGATCGACACGTCGGCCAACGTGGATCCAGCCGAAATCGCCCGACAGGTGACGACGAAATTGAAGGCGGCGACCGACGAGCGGTCACGAGGCGCGGATGCCTCGCCGCGTCGCCCCATCGACCGGGAAGCGCCCGGCGCGACACCGGGATCGGATGGCGAGGGGGTGACCGCCGACACCGCCCTGGCCGAACTCGAGGGTCACGACTTGATGCTGGCCGGGGACGTCGGAGCGGCCTTCGTGAGGTTTTCAAAGGCCACGGCGATGCGGCCCGAAGCGCGGGCGCGCGCCCATTTGAAGGTCAGGAACTACGCCTTCGCCGAATCCACCGCCAAACTGGGCGTCGAACGATATCCGGGCCAAGTCTCGCAACTGGCGGCTTACGTCGAGGTTCTCCACGCCGTCGGCAAGGACAAGGAGGCGCGGGATGTCTACCACACGCTCACGCCCCTGGCGCGAGAGGCTGACCAAGACCTTCCAACCCTCCGCCGCATCGCGTCGATCATGGCCAGCTCGGGAGTCAACGGCGGTGGGACGTCCACGGCAACCCAAGCTTCCAGCGATGAACCTCCTGTCCGCGTCGATCTCAAGACCCTCGGCCCACTGACCTGGTCACCCTATTCGGCCCCAGGGATCTCCTGTCCCGACGCGATCGGCAAGCGCTGGTCGCTGACCGAGCACCACGGCCGGATTGTCGTGGTCGTGCTCTACCTGGGATCCCGTTGCTCCCATTGCCTCCAGCAGCTCCAAGTTTTTGGCAAGCATGCGGACGAGTGGAAGTCGTTGGACGTCGAGCTCGTGGGCGTGAGCACCGACGACGTGAATGCGACGAAAGCGTTGATCGACAATCCCGACGGCGTCAAGTTTGGGATGTTGCTTCTGGCCGATCCTGCGCTCGAGGTCTTCAAGTCCTATCGCTGTTACGACGATTTTGAAGGCCAACCGTTGCATGGAATCTTCCTGATCGACACGCGGGGCCAAGTCCGATATCAGCGCGTCTCGGCCGACCCGTTTCTCGACGTGGACTTCGTGAAAAGGGAGATCGATCGAATCCGCCGGTTTTCCTTGGGAGCGCCGTCGCCGGGCGGAATCCATGGGGATCGTACCGGAGGGGGTTCTTGAGATGCCGTCGAAGCGGACGATCCTTTCGATCATGGTTCTGGCCGCGGTTGTGTGCGCCCTGGGCTTGGCGGTACGCCTCTGCTTCTTCACCCCGACCCAGCAAAACTACCGCCGCGCCCAATACTGGATTGATCAGAGCATCGATATGCCCTATCAAGATGGATTCACGCTCAACTCGGCAATGTACGATCTTTATCACCGCCTGCGCCGGCGCGGCATGAGGCGGGTCGGCATGTCCGTGCTTCGTGGCGACCACGCCGAGTCCAAGGCGGATTCGCCGATTCATTATTCCTCTCATGACCTTCCCCTCAGCCAGTCACTCACGGAGCTCCTGCGACCCCTGGGGCTGGGATACCGCATCGAAGCGGAGGAGGACGGTGTTTTTATCAGAATCAGATCGATGGAGAAGATCGCCGAACTCGATGGGGGACAATAGGGCCCTGGCCGCGTCGCGCCCTGGAGCGCGAGATCACGGGCCCGCGGACGCCCATTCATCGTCGCGTTGGGAACGTCTCGGCGCGGGTGCGATTCCGGGATAAAACGGGTCGTCGGAGCCTGGAAAGGGATCGTTTCGGAGGGAGGCCTTGAGATGCCGTCGAAGCGGGCGATTCTTTCGATCATACTTCTGGCCGCGGTTGTGTGCGCCCTTGGGCTGGCGGTGCGGCTCAGCTTCTTCAGCACGACCCAGCGAAACTACCGCCGCGCCCAAAGTTGGCTTGATCAGACCATCGACATGCCCTATCAAGATGGGTTCACCCTCCAATCGGCATTGAGAGATGTTGACAAGCGACTGCGTGGTCGCAACCGCGGCTTGAAACACGTCATTATTTACGTGCCTCCGGAGGGACTTGAAAGAGCCAAGGCGTCGTTTGATTCGCCGATCCATTATTCCTCTCATGGCTTTCCCTTCGGCCAGTCACTCACGGAGCTCCTGCGGCCCCTTGGGCTTGGTTATTACATCTTGGCGGACGAACGCGGGGTGTGTATCACAATCACCGCGCTTGCCGATGTCGCTGAACACGAGCGGCGAAAATAGGATCCTGGCCGCGTCGCGTCCTCGATCACGAGCTCGCGGACGCCCGTTCCGTGGCGCTCAGGAGGATCGACTTCTCGGGGAATTCGCGGATTGTTCGGTTTTCCCTTTTCACGCGGCGCGAGTGATCGTACAATCGTCGTGAGTTCGGAAGTCGGTCGATCGAGTTTCTCGGTGTTTCCGCCATTTCCACCACAAGGGTGCAAGACCATGAACGACCAGATCGCGGGCGTGCTCGAGCCGGTTCGGCGTCGTCAACTCGTCCAGCAGGTGTTGCGCACGGCGGCCCAGGGGCTGTTCGTGGGGGTGATCGCGGCCCTGGTCTTGGGTCTCTGGCGGTTCCGGCTGGGAACGCCAGCGCCGTTCGCGGTCGGTACGCGGTTGGCGCTTGCGCTCTTGTTCGCGGGCCCGGCCTTGGGGGCGCTCTGGGCGCTTTTCCGCGGCCGGTCGACCCTGCTGGCGGCGAGCGCGGCCGATGCGCGCTATGGGCTCAAGGACCGCACCGTCTCGGCCGTCGAGTTTATCCATCGCGACCAGCCCAGCCCGCTCCATCGGCTGCAAGTGGCCGACGCGCAGCGGCATCTGGCCGCCGTCGACCCGCGGCAAGTCGCGCCGTTCAAGGTGCCCCGGCTTGTGCCGTACGCGGCGCTCCTCATGATCCCCGCGCTGGCGCTCCTCTTCTGGTCGCGCCCGACGCCGGTCCAGGCGATGCCGCTCGCGCCGCTGGAAAACGTGCTCGACGCCGCCGATGAGGCGGCCGAGGATCTCGAGGATCTCGAGCTCGCGGCCAACCGCGAAAACGCGCCCGAGCTCAAAAAGCTGGTCCAGAAGCTGGGCGAGACGGTGCAGGCGATGAAGCTCCCCGGCGTCGACGTCAAGGAAGCGCTTGCCAAGCTGTCCGAGATGCAGGCGGCCGTGGCGGCCGAGCAGGCTCAGTACAACGTCGGCGTGGTCGACGCCCAGATGCAGAACCTGGGCGAGGCGATGGCGTCGACCCAGGCTCTCGACGGCGCGGGCCAGGCGCTCCAGAACGGAAAGTACGACCAGGCCGCCCAACAGCTCGAGAAGATCGAGCCCAAGTTCGACGCCAAGGAAGCCAAGACGCTCAAGGAAAAGCTGGCCCAGGCGGCCAAGCAAATGGAAGACGCCGGGCTCACCGACCTGTCAACCGCCACGACCGAGCTGGCCGAGGCGCTCGACGAGGACGGCGCGGCCGCGAGCGCCTGCAAGAAGCTCGGCAACCTGGCCCGCGCCCAGGGCCGCCGCAAGCGGATCAAGGATCTGCTCGCGACCCAGGTCGCCAAGCTCGGCATGTGCAAGGGCAACTGCGAGAAGAATAACACCGCCAAGCTGCGAATGAAGAAGAAATCCGAGAAGCCGTCGCACAACTGGGGCATGGGCACCAGCGGCAACGTCGACGGCGAGCGGACCACGCTGGGCGCGTCGCGCAAGCGCGAGCAGGTCACCGGCGAGATGGGCGAGGGGGCCTCGGAAACGGAAACCACTCACCTCCCCGAAGGCCGCCAGACGGCCTCACGCACCTACCGTGAGGCGTACCAGAAATACCGCCGGATGACCGAGGCCGCCCTCGATTCCGAGCCCCTGCCGCTCGGCCACCGCGAGACGATCCGTAAGTATTTCGAGCTCATCCGTCCCCAGAACGACGAGCCCGACGCCGCCCCGGCGGCGCGCTGAGCAGGGCGAGGCCAGAATGGAAAAACCCAGGGCTTCGCCCTGAGCTCGAACCGGTTACCTTCCTAGCTCACGAGTCGACAAGTGTCGATTCGAAGAACCCAGGGCTTCGCCCTGGGCTGTAACCTTTCACGCCGTTGGCGTGAGGAAGGGCGGTCTTCGGCGCAGGGACTGGCGTGGTGTGCGGAGGGTGGGTTGGTCGTCGTTCGCGATCGACCCAGGGCTGCTCCCTGAACTGTAGCCTTTCACGCCGTTGGCGTGGGGAAGGGCGGCCCCGAGCGTGTGCCTTAAGCCATTGCGCAGGAGGGGATTCGTTTTCAGTCCAAAGGACTGAGAGGATAGAGCCCTGGGTTGTCCCGGCCGCGATGACGCGACCATCCGCACAAACCGGCAAGCCAAGATCCGATTGGATATCGCCTGGGTTGTCCCGCCCGCGACGACGTGACCTTCCGCACCATCTTGGATTGCACCCTGCTCTCTGTCCGCGCGAGGCCCTACCCCAACAGTTCCCGCGCCCGTTTGACAAACGCCGCGGCGGCCTCGACGGCCTCGGGCGGCGTCAATTTGAGCCGCTGGGCGCGCTCGAACTGGTGCAAGAGCGCGACGTCGAGCAGGCCCGTGCGGACATAAAGGTTTTCACACGCGAGCATTAGACAGCGCAGGCCGAGCTCGCGGTATCCCTTGGCGTAGACCAGCGCCCGCAGGCAGCAGAACATGGCTTCGTAGGCGAGGTAGACGACGTCGGCGGAGTCATCGTGGCCGGCCTGGTGGATGCGCTCCGCGCCGTCGAGCCGTTCGCCGGCCCGGGGCAGCAGCTCGGGGATGCGCGCGGGGGCGTCCTTGTCCTTGAGGAGGTAGGGGCTGTCGAGGCATTTCGCGAAGGTGTTGATGATCGCCATGGACGATAGGGTTCCGCGTCAGGGTCGGTTTTCGGCTTTCTTGGAAGCCGGTGCCTGGGCTTTGGATTTGGGCGTCGCCGACTTGGTCCCCGCCTTGGCCTTGGGCGCGGGGCCGCCGCCGCCCGGCGGGCCGGCGCCTCCGGTCGCCATCTGTCCCATCTTTTTCATTTGATCGGCTGAATACTGGAAGGCGGGCGTTGGCTTTTTCGGGGCGGGCGGCCCGACGGGGGTCGGCGCGGTCAATTTGTGAACCACGATCGGGGTCGTCAGCATGGGGGCGGCGGCGGCCTGCATCACGCCCATGAGCAAGTCGGGCGTGAGGCCAGCGCCCACCACGACGGCGGTCGAAAGCAGAATGGGCAGCGCGATCAGCCTGTCCGCGGCCGCCATGGGTTTGCCGGCGGGCTCGCGGAGGAACATCGCCCTCAGCACGCGGACGTAGTAAAACGCCGACACGACCGAGTTGAGGAGCGCGAGCCCGACCAGCCACACGAGGCTGATCGAGCCCCGTGAGGCGGTTCGCTCGTCGAGCGCTTCCATGAAGACGTAGAGCTTGCCGAAAAAGCCACCCAGGGGCGGGATGCCGATGAGCGAGAGCATCAGCAGTGTGATGCAAATGGCGAGCAGGGGTTGCTTGCGGCCGAGCCCGTTCAGGTCGTCGATCTGGTCGGACTCTTTGTCGCGGGCCAGCCAGGCCGCGGCCGCGAAGGCGCCCAGGTTGGCGAAGGCGTAGACGACCAGGTAAAAGAGCACGGCCCCGGCCGCGCGCGAGACGTCGGCCGCCAGCCCGACCGCGATCACCCCCACCAGCAGATAGCCGCCGTGGGCGATCGATGAGTATGCGAGCATTCGTTTGAAATTGCGCTGACGGAGCGCGGCCAGGTTGCCGTAGGTCATCGTGACGGCGGCCACGACGGCGACGATCCCGATCCAGCCGGGTCGCAAGACGTTGCTATCGGGGCTGGCCCAGGGTTCGAGCGCGTTGGCGAAGACCTTCATGAAGGCGATCAGGCTGGCGATCTTGGACCCGGTCGCGATCCAGGCGGCCGCCGGCGCGGGAGCGCCCTCGTACGCGTCGGGCGCCCACTGGTGGAATGGAACCGCCGCGATCTTGAAGCCAAAACCAGCCAAGATCAGCAAAACCGCCGTCGCGCCGGCCGCGTTGGCCGTCAGACCCGACTGCTGGGCCTCGACCAGAAGCCGGCGGATCGCGCTCAGGTGCGTCGTCCCCGTCAGGCCGTAGACGTAGCTCAGCCCAAAGAGAAAAAGCGCTGAGGACACCGAGCCGTAGATGAAGTATTTGAGCCCTGCCTCGGCCGACCGCCTGCGCGTTTTCTCGAGCGCGGTCGCCAGATAGAGGCAGATGGTCATGGTCTCGAGCGCGACGAACAGGGTGATGAGCTCCTCGGCGGCCGAGAGCAGCATCATCCCGACGGTCGCCCAGAACAGGAGCGCCAGGAATTCGCCCCATTCCTCGGTGAACGACCAGGCGCGCGAGAGCCCGACGATGAGCCCCAGCAGGACGATGTAGAGCAGGTCGAATGCGCCGACCTGGAGGTCGCCGGCGAGCGTGCCGGAGAACAGGGAGGGGTCGGTGTCGAAGAGATAATCAAGCGTCGATTTCGAGAGCCATGAGCCGGCGTCCTCGGGGTAGGCTCGAGCCATGAGGGGGACGAGACCGACGGCGAGCGCGACGGCGAACGCCAGCCCCGTGCCGGCCAGCGCGACGCGGCCGACCCAGAGCCTGCGCGCGGCCGGGTCGAGCCGGCGCGCCAGCCAGAGGTCGAGCAAGAGCACGACCAGGCCCCAAACCGCCAGAAGCATCTCGGGTGCGACGAAGAAAAAGTCGCGAAAGTCGAGTGTGCTGGGACCGACAGTAGGCATCGCGTCTGCTCGGAATGAGAGGGTGTGAGGGTATTGAGTGGTCGCGAGCCGGCTAGCCCGCCATGCTGTCGTATCGATCGACGTCGGCCGCTTGCCAGCGGCGGTAGCAGAGGATCACCAGCCCGATCCCGACGGCCACCTCGGCGGCCGCGACGGTGATCACCATGATCGCCAGCACGATCCCCGCGATCGGGCCCGAATCGAGCCGCTCGGGGCCATAGCGCCAGAAGGCGACCAGATTGACGTTGGCCGCGCTCAGCATGATCTCGATCGCCATCAGCACGGCGATCGGATTCTTGCGGGTGATCACGCCGATGATCCCGATCGCGAACGTCGCCGCCGCGAACAGGAGGAACCAGCTCAGTGGTATGTCGCTTCCCATGATGGTCCCTCGCGTTCGCAGGGTCTCTCCGGTGATCCGTCGCCTGGCGTCGGTTAGGGGTTCGGTTTGTCGGCGGTCGGCTCTGGCTTCTCGGGCGGGACGCCAGAGCCGGTGCTCCTGGTTTCGTCTTCCTCGCGGTGGGCGACGGCGACCGCACCCACGAGGGCCGCCGTGAGGAGCAGCCCGGCGAGCTCGAAGGCGATCACGTAGCGCGTCATGAGCTCGACGCCCACGACCTTGCCCATGTTATTGACGGCTGAGCGGAGCGGCGAGCCCGGCTCTTTCGAGCCGCGCGCGATCGCGGTCCGTTCGTCGAGAGCGCCCCAGGAGTATTGGGTTCTGAGCCCTTTTTCCTCGAAAATCGCGTAGCCCAGCACGGCGAAGACCACGAGCCCGACGACGATGCCTGGCAGCCGGGCGGCCGACGGGCCGCTCACGAGATCGGTCCCCTGCACACCCCGCGTGAGCATGATCCCGAACATGAGCAGGATCGACACCGCCCCGACGTAGATCAAGACCTGAAGGGCCGCCAGGAATTCGGCCTCGAGCAAGATGAACAGGCATGCGACGGTGAAGAAGAACCCCGCCAGTGAAACGGCGGCGCGGACCAGGTTCCTGGACAGCACCGTCGAGAGCGCTGACGTGAGACCGACTCCCGCGATCACGAGAAACAGGATCCGCGCCACGTCCCCCTCCGTCTCAATGCGCCCGTTGGGGCGAAGCGCCCGTCTGACCGGGCGTCTCCCAGTCTGGCCGCGCGCCCTCGAGCGACGGCCGGCCGGGCCCGGCGGCTTCGCCCGCCCACTCCCGCCGATTGACCCAGAAGGCCAGCCAGACCAGGCCCGCGACCATCGGACCCGTGACGAGCGTTCCCCCGAGCCATCTCCCAAGCGTGAGCGCGCCCGGCCGGATCACGCATTCATACCAGATTCCCGCGACCAAGATATTAACAATCGCCAGGGGCGTCAGATACTTCCACGCGAAATTCATCAGTCGGTCCACGCGCAGCCGGAGCAGCGTGGCCCTGATCCAGATCATGAGCAAGACAAACGAGAAGACCTTGGCCGCGAAGACCGCGAGGAGGATCAGGTCGACCACGACCAGCCGCGCGAGCGAGCCGTCCAGCAGATTCAGCGGGAACCGCGCGAAGGGGATCGGCATGCCCCCGCCCAGAAAGAGCGCGGTCGCCAGACAGCCGACGGCGAAGACGCTCAGGTATTCGGCCAGGAAGAACAGGCTGAAGCGCATGCCGGAATACTCGGTGTGGAAGCCGGCGACGATCTCGGACTCGGCCTCGGGGATGTCGAACGGCGCGCGGTTGAGCTCGGCGATGCTCGCCACGAGCAAGATCAAGAACGCCAGCAATCCCGGCGGCGACGCGATGAACCAGCCGTAATCCGCCTGCTTGTCGAAGATCGCCACCAGGCTCAGGCCCCCGCCCCAGAGCACGATCGGGATCACCGAAAGCACCTGCGGGATCTCGTAGGAAACGAGCTGGGCGACCGCGCGCATCGCGCCCAGCAGCGAATACTTGTTGCGGCTCGACCACCCGGCGAGGAACACGCCCAGCGGTGAGAGGCTCGACGCTGCGATCAGGTACAGCACGCCCGAGGGCAAATCCACCGGCGCCATTCCCACGGCGAACGGGATCACCGCGAGCATCAAGAACGCCGACACGATGACGAGCACGGGCGCGGCCAGGTGCACGAGCGCGTCGGCGCCGCGGGGAACGAGGTCTTCCTTGGTGAGCAGCTTGAGCGCGTCGGCGATCGGTTGCAAGAGACCCAGCGGCCCGACGCGATTGGGCCCGATGCGGTCCTGAAACCGCGCGGCCGCCTTGCGCTCGAGCAACACCATGTAGGCGACGATGCCGGGAAAGACGGCCAGAAAGCCCACCACGAGCCAGAGCCCCCAGCGCACGGCCAGGCCCCGATCGAGCTCGACCGCTTGCTCTTGGGCCCAGAAGATCCAGCTTGTCGGCACGGCGAACGCGGTCACAAAAGCCCGTCCTTCGAAAACACGGCGTGAACTGTCGGATGTGGGAACGGCGGACCCAGGGGTCGCCGTCTAAACCCAGCGCAAGACGCCCTTGGCCCAGGCGTAGACCAGGCCCAGGAGCAAGAATCCGAGGAAGACGACCATCTCGACCAGGGCGAACAACCCCAGGGAGGCGTAGCCGGCCGCCCAGGGAAAGAGAAACAACGTCTCGACGTCGAAGACGACGAACATGAGCGCGAAAATATAGTATTGTATGCGGAATCGAACCCAGGTCTCGCCGAGGGTGAGGACGCCGCATTCGTAGGGCTCGCTCTTGGTCCGCGAGCGTTTGCGGGGCGCGATCAGCCTGGCGACCAGGATCGGCGCGAGCGCGAATGCGATCGCCGCCAGGAGCAGCAGGCCGATGAAGATATAGTTATTGATGATCATGAGGGGTTCGTTCGAGCGCGGGCCGAGGCACGGGCGCGCGGGACGCCTGTTGGGCGAATGTGGGCGTGGTTCGCGGCCTGGCTTGGCCTTTACTTGGTGAGCGTTTCGATCTGGGTTTCGGCGTCGACGGCGATTTCGGCCAGCTCGCCCGAGTCGTAGCGCAGCATGAGTGTGTCTTGGTGGCAGAACGACGCCTTGCCGCCCATTGCGATGCCGCCGACGGGCCGGCGGCCGGCGCGTTCGACGACGCCTTCCACCTTGGTGAGCCAGCGGCGATGGCCGACGCGCACGTACTGGGTCACGCGCACGCGCGCGCCTAAGTATTTCGACGATGGGGGGGAGGTGACGATCATGGGGACGGTCTCTGCTCCATTAGGCGTTCGCGAGCCGGGCTCGCGCAAGTCCAAGAGACCCCTATCGTAAGGGGCGGCGTCCGACTGGGCAAGAGCCTGTCGACCGGCCTGGGGCGGGGTCGTGCGACACGTCTTGAATGATACGACGGTGGCTGGCGGGGATCGCGGTCCGAGTGCAAGTCGCGGCCTGGTCGGGCCCTTGGCTCGCGGTCACCGAGTCGCAGCCCTTCAGGCTGCTAGACAAAAAAGCATGATGTTCGGGGGTTGGCGCGGTCCGGCCAACCCAGGTCTGCGCCCTGGGCTTTCCTCTCCCAGTCCTTCGGACTGAACACAACGTACTCCGGGGAAAGGGCTTACGGCACGCGCCCGGCGCCCCCGTTTTCACGCCAACGGCGTGAGAGGCTACAGCCCAGGGGTTCTCGAGGCGACCTCGACGGCCCGTCGCGAACCGACGTCAACTCGACGACTTCGACGCGACCCATGCCGTGCGCCCCCAGAAGCACGCGAGAATAAAGTAGACAGAAGAGCCCACTCGGTCACTCTTTAGGGTGCGTGCGACGTTCCGGCCCAAAACCCTGGCAGGGGAGCCCGTCATCAAGGCGTGTCGAGAGAACAGGACCGAGCTGGAACCGGATCTGCCCAGGGCGACGTGCGCCGAGACCGATCTGATCCGAGCCTCGCTCGCGGGCGATCATGCGGCGTATGGCCGGCTCTACGACCAATACGCGGGCTTGGTCCGGGCGGTCTGTCACGACTCGACCCACGACCTGCACGAGGCCCAGGATCTTTGCCAGGAGGTCTTCTTGCGCGCCTTTCGGAATCTGGGCGAGTTGCGTGAACACGAACGATTCTCCGCATGGCTGCTCGGAATCGCACGCATGGTCTGTCGGGAATCGCGAAGAAAGGCCGCCCGCGAACGGAAACGCAGGCAGGCGATGGAAGGCGGATCGATCGCGACGCAACCCGCGGAGCCCGAGGACGGCGGCGAGATCGCCTTACTTCTCGCCGAGATCGCCAAGCTCCCCGAGCGCGAGCGGCTGGCGCTCCACCTGTTTTATCTCCAGGAACAACCGGTCCTGCACGCGCAACGGATCATGGGGCTCTCGCGGTCGGGGTTTTATCGCGTGCTCGACCGCGCCCGCGATCGGCTCAAGCGGGCTCTTGACGGAAAGAGGATCACATGAAGATAAATCAAGAGGAGCTTTTGCGGACGACCTACAGCCGCTTCCGTCGGCATCACGACGGCCTACGAGAGGATCTGCTGGCACGGCTCCCGGATGCGTCCGAAGGGGGAAACGCAATTCGCCGGGGGCGGTTCACGCCCGCTTCCATGCGGTGGGCGGCTGGGCTCGCGGCCTCGGCCTCGCTGGCGCTCGTCGTCGGATTCCTGCTCCCACGGTCGGCGACCCCCGCCTATGCGTTCGAGGATCTCCCGTTCCGGCTCGCGGAATGCCGTAGCATCCTCGTCGAGGGCTGGCACTCCCCATCCGATGGAGTTCGTATGCCTCAACGCCTCTACGTCGAGAAGCCAAACGTTTACTGGTTCACAACCTCCGCGACCAGGGACGGTCGGGTCGGCTTCGGCACTGTTGCGAGCGACGGCAAGCGGTGGATCAAAGTCGATGACGGCGAGCGCACGGTCATGACGGGGAAGGAGATCCCCCTGGCCGCGGAGCTCATGGCTCAGCAGTTGTTGCAGATGTCGCTGTCGGGCCAGCAGTTAGGCCTCAATCAAGATGGCTACAAGAAGACGGGCGTCGAGCAGCTTCGCGGATTGCCGGTCGACGTGTATCAGCTTCGTGGCCGCGACACGAGGCGCGTCGTCTGGGTGGACCGCGCGATCGGAATGCCGATCCAAATCGCTGTATATATGAATGACAAGGGCGTGGAGCGGAGGTTTCTGTCGCTCGAAATCAGGCCCAACGTCGCACGTCCCGCGGCGTTCCCGAGCTTCGAGTCGCCCGAGGGCTATGCGACGACCCGCCTCGATCGCACGCCGGACGCCTTGCTCAGCATTGGCTCGGGCTCGGCCGGCGGCGAGTCGCTGGACATTCGGCTCGCACTTCGAATCGACGACATCGCGTTCCTGGTGTGCTGGCGGCGGTTCAGCAGAAAGGAAGGCGCGACCCTTGAGCCTGACCTGGAAGGCCCTGTCGGCCGGCCCGACACATTGCGCATCACGTCGCTCGATGGGAAACGCCCGTACAAAGCCTATCGTCTCAAGAACGACCCGTGGGAAGACGGGCTTCACGCGCGGTGGTCGCTGGTGGTCCCTGAGGACGCCCAGACCGGCGTCGGAGAGGTTTGCGCGAGCCTTGAGACCGCGGGGAACAGGATGAGCGTCGAATTCTCGCCCTTGCGTTTCAAGGACGAGCGGCTCGCCCAGATCATCGAGGAGGTCCAGCGGCTCACCCTGCCGAAAGCAGCCGCGCAGGATGGCATTCTGACCCTTCACCAACTTCAGAAGCTCGCGCGGGCCGTGCGTCATGAGCGGTGATCGAGCGTCGCGGGAGCCAAGCTCGGGCGGATCCTCCGAGTACGAGCCCGAAGCGCAAGCGAGTGAATTTCTGGAACAAATATCCCCAGAATTCACTCGCTTGCGCTTCGTGCTCGTACCGGGAGCGGCCGGCGGATCAGGCTGGCCAGCAGGCCGCCGACCAGGGCGATGAGCAACTGTGGCAAGAACCACACCACGGCCCTGAGACACGCGATCAACAGGTTGCCCAAAGCCGAATCCCGATCGAATTCGAGGTTGGCTCGGGGGTCGAACAGGAAGCGTCTGATGATCCGCTCAAACACGAAACCTTCGTAGCCATGCCAGACCGAGTACAGGGGCGAGCCGGGCGTTATGTGCAAGACGCCGGTCCGGCTCAATCCGAAAACCTCCGGGAACAGCATCGCCCAGATGAATGTCGAGATTGCCATCAAGCAGGAAACGAGGAATCCCGCCCAGAACGCGCGGCGGCGGCCTCGGCTATGCAGGAACTGGAAGAGCGCGACTTGCAGTGCGAGCCCTGCGAGAGCAACCCCGAGCAGAATCTCCGAGTTGTAGTCGTGGAGGACGCGGATCGCTGCGAGGTTGAGGGCCGCCAAGCCCACGACGATCATCAGCTTGGCGAGCGAGAGCCGGGGAATCCTCACGTCATCGCTCCGGTCGAGGACGGCTGCGTTTCGTGCACGTGCGATGATAGCCAGGGAAACGTGTCAACAACAGCTCACGCACCCGCCGCGCCCGACCCGGCCGCGAGCGCCTTCTGGAGCCGGTGCTCCTTCTTTTTTTCGAACTTGTGCCGCCGGGTCGTCTCTTCCGCGCTCGACCAGGCCTCGGGGTGGGTCTGGGCGTAGTA
>DAIDHE010000447.1 GCA_027459775.1 Planctomycetales bacterium
CCGGGGGCAATTCGCTGGGATCGGCCGGCGGCTGGGTGGCGGGTGCAAAGGGCTGGGGGGGCGGGATCGAAGGGCTCGGTATCGAGGGGCTTGGGGGCCCTTGCGCGCTCGCCCGAGCGCACCACATGCACGGGAGCATGAGCGCCGTCGCGAAGACCCAGAATCCACGACGGACGCGAGTCATCAACCTCCTCCGAAGACCTCACCGGCGAAAACGCCGCCGGGCGCATCCCACGGATCGGAAACCCCGGACGACCCACGATTCGGGCGTATCAGCCCTTGGGAGGATCGAGGCCTTCAAACACCGTTCCTTGACCAGTGCCGACACGGCAAGGATTTGATCGGATTTCTCGATAATTGATCGGTCCAAGCGCTCGTGAACTTTGAGGATTATGGCGATTCTTCACGGGGCGCGGACCTCGCCGATTGGGCGATCTGTTCGGGAAAAAGTGAATTCTTGAGCGCGAGCGCGTCGATCTAACGGGAGATTGCCTGGACGAGCGCTTGCGCTGAGGATCGGGGCGCGGCGACGGATTGGGTTCATGAGGACACGGAACGGGGTCGCGGGGAATCGAAGCCCATGGAGTGGCCGGGTTTCTGGAGATCGAGCACGAGGCGTAAGCGAGCGGTGTCGTTTGCGGGTTCGTGGACTTTGCTCGAACGGCGCGAGCTGTTGAGCGGGGGCGCGCGGCAGACCTCGCAGCAGGTTCTCGCGCTCGCGGCGGCCAAGGCCCAGGCGATCTCGCCTGGGGTTCACGGCTACGATCCGGTCAATCTCACCGATCCGTCAGCGCCGCCGCTGCCCAGCCAGGTGCTCACCAAGAGCGACGTGCAAACGCTGCTCGAGCGGGCGGCTGCGTCCACGAGCCTCACGGGCGCGATCATCGCGGTCGTCGATCGCAATGGCACGATCCTGGGCGTCCGGGTCGAAAGTGGCGTCTCGCCGGCGATCACACAAAACAAGACGAATCTGGTTTTCGCCATCGACGGGGCGGTCTCGCTGGCGCGCACGGGGGCTTATTTCGGCAACGATCAGGCGCCGTTGACGTCGCGGTTGGTCCAGCAGATCAGTCAAACGACGATCACCCAGCGCGAGGTTCAGGCCAACCCCGACGTGCCCGATCCTGGCGGGAATTCGACGCTTTATGGACCGGGCTTCGTGGCGCCCGTGGGGATCAAGGGGCATTTCCCGCCGGGTATTCAGTTCACCCCGCAGGTCGATCTCTACGACATCGAGGCGACCAACCGCGACACCCTGAGCGCCCTCACGGGCACACGGTTCAACGTCCCTGCCCAGTACATTCCGCCGGGCGGCAGCCTGGTCGCGCCGGCATCGTACGGGGTGGTGACGGGCATGTTGCCGACGGCCCAGTCGCGGGGGATCGCGACGCTTCCTGGGGGCGTCCCGCTCTACAAGCTTCAGCCCAACAAGAAGTTCGCCGAGGTTGGGGGCATTGGCGTCTTTTTCCCGGGGACGAACGGGTTCGCGACGTCCGAGAACTCGACGCTCAATACGCCTTTATTGCGTAACAAGAAGATGCCTGACCTGTCGCAGGTCGCCGAGTACATGGCGTTCGTCGCGGCTGGGGGCAGCTCACAGGCCGGAGTGCCGTTCAACGGACCCGTCAATGGCGCGCCGGCGCTTCCCAATTTCACCGAGCCTTTTGGCCGCATCGACCTGGTGGGCATTACCCTGAACCTGTTCGGCAACGGGGGGCTGGAAGGGGTCAAGTACCTGCTGAACTATGGTGCGAAGTTCGGGATGGGGAGCCCGAACGACGGCGTGAATTACCCCGTCAATCCGCAGGGGGAGACGCTCTTGGCCGGCCAGGGCGTGCCCAACGGTTGGCTGGTGACGCCGCACGCGGGGGGGAACCTGACGGTCGCGGATATCCAGGCGATCGTGGCCCGGGGCATCGCGTCGGCGAACGCGACCCGCGCCCAGATTCGCCTGCCCTTTAACAGCACGGCCAAGATGGTCTTCGCCGTGTCCGACGGGAATGGCAACATCCTGGGTCTCTACCGGATGCCCGACGCGACCTACTTCTCGATCAACGTGGCCGTGTCGAAGGCGCGGAACGTCGCCTATTACGACAACGCGAGCCTGCTCCAACCGACCGACAAGATCAAAGGCGTACCGGCCGGCACGGCGTTCACGGCCCGAACCTTCCGCTATGTTTCGCTGCCGCACTACCCCGAGGGCATCGACATCAATCCCCCCGCCCCGGGCTCGGTCCTGACCGACGGCGGCGTGACCAAATTCGCGACCAACCTGGGGCCGCCGTTGCCGGCCAAGGCGTTCCAGAGCATCCAGGGTTACAATGATTTTAATCCTAATACGAATTTTCACGACCCTTTCAATAAGGCGAACCAGAGCGGCGTGGTGCTCTTTCCGGGCAGCGCTCCATTGTACAAATACACGAGCGCGACCGGGCCGGCCAAGCAGCTCGTCGGGGGGTTGGGGGTGAGCGGCGACGGCGTGTTCCAGGACGACGACGTGACGGCCGAGGCCGCGCTGGGCCTGGCGCCACCTTCCAAGCTCCGCGCCGACATGGTTAAATTCCGCGGCGCCCGCTTGCCGATGTTCAAGTTCAACCGCAACCCGCACGTGCCCCTGAACGGGCCCAAGTTCCCCGCCCAGGTGATCAAGCCCCCGCTGCCGTACCCTCGTAAGAAATAAGCCTTTTCGTTGGGAGCGGATCGATGAGAGGATTCCAACCCCGAGTCTGGCTGTTCGGCCTGGTCGCGGCGGTCGCGTGCGCTCGGGCGCGGGCCGGCGATGAATCGGGATATTTTCACTTATTTGCGCGTCATCATCAAAACAAAGTTGGGACGCCGCCGCCGGGAACTCCGCGCGATTTCGAGCACACCGACGAACGAGCCGGTTATCCGCGAGCTTTGTCCAATCATCTGGAGCCCAGCGTCACATCGGGCGGGATTGGCTATTACGTCGGCGGGGGGGCGTCGTTTGGGCATGGTAAGAATGAGGGCCCCTATCGCACGGAAGGAACCTGGGGCTGGGACGAGACCGGCTGCTCCTGGTTTCGCCGTCGGGTGGTCCTGGGCTGGTCGCACGGCCGCCGCTATCAGGGAGGGACCGGGGCGTATCGGACCGACGGGCCGGTCGTCCCCGACGTGATCCAGGCCTTCACCAGCACCGTCAACAGCCTGGGCCGCCGCGAGGGAGGCGAGGGCCACGAATAGCGATTTCGCCCGATCGCTCGCCGCGCCGAGTGGCCGGATCGGGGCATTCCCTGGACGACTGCTGGAGTCGTCGTGAAGCAGGGCCTGTATCGCGGGACGCCGCGTCAGGGTCATGGACGTCGTGGTCCGCCATGAAAAGCGCGGCTGGCGTCCGGAAAAAATCGTCCATCAGTACCCCACCATCACCCTGGCCGACGTCTACTCGGCCCTGGCCTACCGTCGATGACGATCGCCATGAGATCGACGACTTCCGCGCCAGGGACCGCGACGTGGTGATCGCCGCTTCCATGCGCTCGCTGGGAACCGCCAGTACCGACGCCAGAGGGTCCGCGCGAACCCGAACGGGTCTCCTGGCGACTATCCCCCCGGCGGGTTCGGACCGGACCGGGCTCGCGACCCCATGAGCTATCTCAGGAGCTGGATCATGCGTTACACATATGACGGCGAGCCCTGCTTTCGAGCCGATGTCCAAGCGTAGGCGAGGCTTTCCCTAGCGAGCGCCAGGTCAAGCGCGGGCGGCGGATCGTGCACGGCGATAAGGAGCTCATCGAGAAGCTCGGCCGCGCCGACCCCTGCCCCTGCGGCAGCGGGCTGCGATTCAAGCGCTGTTGCCTCAAGTCGGGATTTTTTTCGACGGGGTCGACCGCGATCACTATGAGCGCTGATGTTTGAAAAACTTGGTTTTCTCCGGTGGCGGGCCGCTTCACATCGGCGTCGTTCCTGTTAAAATGGTTCGCGTTCGTGCGATGATGGCCGGATTTTCACACTCGCCGCCGCGGGCGGCTTCGCCACCGGAGCTTCTCTTATGCGTCGCCTCTTGGGGATTGCGTTCGCATTGATCGCGCTGGGCCAATGCGCCCAGGCTCAAATGTGGTATCCGAGTGGTTACGGCGGCTACGGCATGAGCCGCTGGGGGGCCGATCCGGCGGCCGGCTACATGGCCGGGCTGGGAGCGTACGCTCGGGGCCAGGGGGTCTACGCCCTCGATAAGGCCAAGGCCGATGCGATCAACGTCGAGACGATGCTCAAGTGGAACAAGGCGCTGCGAGCGCGGCAGATCGCGCTCCACGAAGAGCGTCTGAAAGAAAATGCCGAGCGCGTGGCCGCGCGGGATGAGCGGGTCGCGAGGGAATCGGTCGACGATGGGATGGCGCTGAACCGCCTGCTGCTCGACATTCTCGATTCCGATCCCGGCGCTGTGAAGTCGAGCCGGGTGGGGACGCCGCTCAGCCCGGCGGCGATCCGCGAGATCCCCTTCGAGTGGGATTCCGAGGCCGTCACGATTTGCGTCGACCAGATGACGGGACGAGACTCGCTGCCCGGGCAGCTCATGGCAACCAAATATGCCCCTGACCGCAAGCTCGTGCGAGAGGCCGTCGAGACCGCCATCGCGGAAGACATGAAACGCGAGGTCTCGCCAGCGAGCCGCGATCGCGTCGTCGAGGCCGTCGCCAGGTTCCGGGCTCACTTCGTCGAGAACACCTCCGAGCTCGAGTCTGGCTATCAAGAAGCCATCGACTATCTCACGACCCTTTCCGGTCTGACGCGGCTGCTGAACGACACCAGCATGAAGACCTTCCTGAGCCAGCTCGAAAACGACAAGGAACGCACGGTCGGCGACCTGGTCTCCTTCATGAACGCCTTCAATCTGCGGTTCGGCCCCGCCGTCTCCGAGCGGCAAGTCGCGATTTACAGGCGGCTCGCGCCCGCGCTCCGCGAGGTCCGCGACGCCGCGCTCCGTTCCGGAACGCCCCGTTCGACCCCCGACCGCACCGGCCTGCCGCTCAAGGCCGCCGCCAAGGAAGCGTTCAAGAAGATGAACTGGGGAGAGCTCGAGGCCCACGCCCACGGCCAGTGAATCGGCCGCCAGTCCCTGCTCGTCGCGGGCGCGCTTGCGTATCATGGAAGGCGCCAGGGCGCTCGCCGCGAGCATGCCCTTGCCATCGAGCCAACCACCAGGGACCGTCGCCATGCATCCGCGCCAGGATATCCGTCTCGACGAACAAGCAGGGCTGATCAGACTGATCGACACCCGACTGTTCGAGCCCACGCATCGCGGCTTCGCCCGGCGGCTGCTGGAGGCTCTCTGCGATCGACCGGAAGTCCAGCGCGCCGAAATCGATATCGACGGGTGCTCGTGCCGGGTCGATTTCGAGCCCGGATCGAGGAGTCAAGAAGCCATGGCCAGGTCGTTCGCGGACGCGGTCCGAGCGGCCGCCGCGACGGCCGAACAGGCAGCCTGGTGGAAGCGGCCCGAGCGCTGGTCGACCTTGACCGGGTATCGCCAGGCGAGCGGCGTCTCGGTCTGGGAAACCCATCCGGACAAGCCCGGTCGCGTCGAGCTGCGGCGTGCGAAACCGGTCATCAATCGTGATGTATGTTCTCATGTGTTCTCCGTTCTCGACGGCGTGGAGGGATGCTACGTCTCGCCATGGACGCGGCGGATCACGGTCGAGTTCCGCGCGGTCGACGGCCAGGCGGCGAGCGCGGGCCTCGATCGCCTGGAGAAGCTGCTCGAGGGGCTCGAGCCGGCCGCGGGGAGGGAAATCACTCCCGCCGGGGCCGCTCAGGTCG
>DAIDHE010000461.1 GCA_027459775.1 Planctomycetales bacterium
GAAGCGCGATCAACCACGCCGCGGTTCGCGGCGCGTCAACCGATCCCCTCGCCCCATGAGAACCCGCCCCCAGCACGACCCGTGCCAGACGATGCACCAGAACAACGCAGAAAGCCCCGAGCACGGCCTGGACCAGCCGCACGGGGAGCGTTCGATCGCCAAACAGTGCCAGGCAAACCGCGATCAGCAGGGGATAAGCCGGCGTACGGAGGGCGAAATGCGGGATGTCGTTCCAATCGACGACCTGATAGGTCGCGCCGTCGCGGATGGTCTGGGCAAGCTGCCAGTAGACGGCCGTGTCGGGAAAGAGCCAGGGCCGGCCGTTCCCCTGCCGCTCCAGATAAACCTGAAGCGCGTCCGCCGCCAGAACGCGAACCGCCAGGGCCAGCAACAGAATCTTCCATGCGTGATTCTTGACTGGCGATTCGTCTTGGGCCGAGGGGTTCATGGCCATGCCTCGGCCCCTGTTTCCGCGATCGAGAGATCAGGTTCCAAACTCGGGCCGGCGCGACGAAAGCTGCGATTGCAGCCGCTGGATGATCGACGAATGCATCTGCGAGACCCGCGACTCGCTCAGGTCCAGGGTCGCGCCGATCTCTTTCATCGTCAGTTCTTCATAATAATAAAGGATGATGATCAAGCGCTCGTTGCGCGACAGCCCCTTGGTGACCATCCGCATCAGATCCTTGCGCTGCAGGCGGCGGGTGGGGTCCTCGCCTTTCTTGTCCTCGAGAATGTCGATCTCGCGGACGTCCTTGTAACTGTCGGTCTCATACCATTTCTTATTAAGGCTGATCAGGCCGACCGCGTTGGCGTCCATGGCCATCTTTTCGAACTCGGAGAGCGGCAGGCCCATCTGGGCGGCCAGCTCGACGTCGGTGGGGGGCCGGCCGTGGCGCGCCTCGAGCTCCTTCCGCGCCTCCTCGACCTTCGAGGCCTTCGAACGAACCAGCCGCGGCACCCAATCCATCGTACGGAGCTCGTCGAGCATCGCGCCTCGAATCCGCGGAACGCAGTAGGTCTCGAACTTGACCCCGCGGGTCAGGTCGAAGGCGTCGATCGCGTCCATCAGCCCGAAAACCCCAGCCGAGATCAGATCGTCCAGGTCGACCCCCTCGGGGAGCCGCTGCCAGATCCGCTCGGCATTGTATTTCACCAGAGGCAGATAACGCTCGACCAGCCCGTTCCGCATGTCGGTGGTGGGGTGCTCCTTGAACTCCCGCCAGAGTTCCATGACATCCACATCCACTTTTGCTGTCATCCTGACCTCCATGTCGGCCGAGCGAGAGACGGCACATCCTGTGCGCGGGGGCGAAACATCCGCCGAGCCAAAGGCGTCGAGCGCGAAGCCCGCACGGCATCTCCGCCGCCGCGGGCCATCATCTCGGCATCCGATCCGACGCCTCGCCCCAACTCTCTCGCGGTCCAGGGAACTCCCACCTCTACCCTATATCGGAAAAGCCGCACGACCGGCTTGAGTCGCGCCCTCGCGCAAACCCGAAAAATCCGACCGGTTGCCACCCTATTTCGGCCTAGTTAGGCTCAGAACTGGGTTTGTGACGGTCTGGGGGGCGTGGTCACGGGTTTTCCGGCCCCGCGTGGGCCGGCCGAGCCAGCCCCAGCGCACCGTGGGCCGCGACGCTTGGACCTCGGGCGGCTCGTGGGCTCGAGCCAGCCGTACAAGCTGGCGGAGTCGGTCGGCCTGGTCGGGCATGGGACGCACTCCTCGTTCAAAGAGAATGGGCCAGGGGCTCCTGGCCCAGGATCAATCGCGCGAGCCGGTCGCGATTGGCCGGCTCGATATCGTCGGGGACGGTCTGTCCGGTGGTCAGATAGCTGATCGGTCGGGTCGACAAGGCGACCGCGCCCAGGAGCGCGCCCGGGGCCTCGAGCTCGTCGAGCTTGGTCAGGATGATGCGATTGACGGCGGCGACCGCGAACCGGTCGACCGCCGCGCGGAGACTCCTGGGCGCGGCCGCGGCCGACAGGACCAGATGGATCTGGTCCGGCCGGGCCTCTTCCAGGAATTCGGCGAGTTCGCGGATCTTGACCTCGTCGCGCGGCCCGCGGCCGGCGGTGTCGATGAAGACCAGATCGACGTCCCCGAGCTCCTCGAGGGCGGTCTTCATCTCGCGAGGGTCGGCGGCGACCGCGAGCGGGACGTCGATGATCTCGGCATAGGTCCGAAGCTGCTCGACGGCGGCGATACGGTAGGTGTCGACGGTGACGAGCCCCACCCGGGCCGCGGTCGTGAGCTTGATATTGGCCGCCAGCTTGGCGACGGTCGTGGTCTTGCCCACCCCTGTCGGGCCGACCAGGGCGATGATCCGCCGCGGGCCCCCGATCGGGATCGGCGGCGCGATCGGGATCATCTCGGCGAGCGCATCCCGAAGCGCCCGCGCGACCGCCTGGGCATGGTCGAGCTCGTCGGGCTCGAGCCGCTCCGCCGCCAGCCGGACCAGCCGCCTGGCCAGGATCTCAGGCGCGTCGGACTCAAGGAGCGCGGCATACGCCGGCGCGAGCGCGGGCGGAAGATCCGGCAGCAGGTGGTCGATTCGGCCAGCCTGGCTCAAGGCCTGGACCATCGCGTGCAACCGGGTCAGATCCGCGCCAAACGTCTGTTCCAACCGCGACGGACTGGGCGCTTGCGCCAGCGACGGCGTTTTCACCGACACGGCGGCCGAGTCCGCGGCCGGGAGCGCGGCGTCAACCTCGACCAGAGTCTTGCGCGAAAGCCCAAACAGCCCCTTTCGTCGCGCCTCCCGCGAGCCCAGGATGAGCGCATCCCCCCCCAGATCCTTGCGCACCCGGGCGAGGGCCTCCTTCATCGTCCTGGCTCGATACGTCTTCGACCGCATGACGGAAACCTCGTTTCGACGCACCAATCGGAACCGCGAACCTCGACCGCCGGCCTAGCCCAGGGCGCTCGAGGTGGAATAGGTGGTAATCGCGTCGGGCTCGTCCTCCACGACGCTCCCCAGAATCTCGACCGGGGTGTCGCGGGGGATCTCACGCTCGCCCAGCACGACCAGCCGGGGCAGATCGGCCCGGGTCAGATCCTTGAGCACCGGCCGGGCCGCCGACGAGGCCAGCACGATCGGTGGAAAACCGGCCTCGACCAGGCTCCCGACCGCGACCGCGACGGCCTGAACGATGCCCCTCGACGTGTCGTCGCCCAGGGCGAGCGAGGGCCCGGCGTCGGACTTGGCCGCGGCCTCCGCGAGCCGTAGCTCGAGCGGCTTCGAGAGCGTGATCACCCGCAGCCGGCCGTCCGGGCCCTTGTAACCGTCGATGATCCGCCGCGCCAGCCCGCGCCTGACGATCTCCGTGAGCTGGTCCACGTCCCGCGTCTTGCCCGCGTGGACCGCCAGGGTCTCGAGTATCGTCTCCAGATCGCGGATCGAGACCCGCTCGCGGAGCAGGTTCTGCAAGATCCGCCGCAATTCGCCCGACCGCGCCAGACCCGGCACGACCTCGGCCACGAGCGCTGGCGAGACCGTCCGCACACGCTCGAGCAAGCGCTCGACCTGCTCATGGGTCAACAGACTCTCCGCATGGTCAGCCACGACCTCGCCGAAATGACTTGCGATCACGGCCGCGCACTCGAGCACGCGGCAGCCGGCGAGCTCCGCGACCTCGCGGCCCTCGGCGTGGATCCACACCGCCGGCTGGCCGGTGGCCGGGTCGACCCCTTCGCGACCGTCGGGGCGGGTTTGCAGCCCCGACGGCGGCACCGCCAAGAGCCGCCCCGCATAGGCCGTCCCCCGCGCCACCATCGCGCCCCGGATCTTGAGCCGGTACTCATGCGGCGGCAACCCGAGCTCATCGTGGATCCGCACCTGCGGCACGATCAGGCCCATCTCTCGCGCAACCGTCTGCCGCACCATCTTGAGCCGCGTCAGCAGGTCGCCGCCCCGGGCAGGATCAGCCAGCGGGATCAGCCGGAAGCCAATCTCGAGCTCGAGCGGGTCGACGTGGAGCAAATCCTCCATCTGCTCGAGCAGCGGCTCTCCCGTTTCCCCACCCGCCGGCCGCGCGTGCCCCCTCGCGGGCGCACGCTCGGACCGACCGGCCGTCGAGACGCGTTCGGTCGCGACCGGTCGCGCAACCGGTCGCCGGCTCTCCGGCTCGCTCGCGACCACCGGGGAATCGTCGTCGTCTTGTTCGTCGCCGGTCCGCCGGCCGACCTGATAATACGCCCCGGCCCCAAGCGCCCCGGCCAGCGTCAACAGCGGCAGCTTGGGCAGCGGAGTCAACGCCAAAAGCGCGGTGAATCCCGCCGCCGTCGCCAGCACCGCCGGGCGCGAAAAGAGCTGGCCCGAGACCGCTCCCCCCAGCTCGGCCGAAGTCGACGATCGGGTCACGATCAGACCCGCCGAAAGCGCGATCATGAACGCCGGCATCTGGCTCACCAACCCGTCGCCGATCGTCAGCTTGGTGAACACGTCGACCGCCTGCGAAAGGCCCATGCCGTGCTCGACGATGCCCAGATAAAGCCCCCCCAGGATGTTCACGAACAGGATCACCACCCCCGCGATCGCGTCGCCCCGCACAAACCGGCTCGCCCCATCCATCGCGCCAAAGAAATCCGCCTGACGGTAGATCTCGTCTCTGCGCCTGCGCGCCTGGTTCTGGTCGATCAGGCCGGCGTGCAGATCGCTGTCGATCGCCATCTGCCGGCCTGGCAGCCCGTCCAGGGTGAAGCGGGCGGCCACCTCGCTGATCCGGGTCGCCCCCTGCGTGATCACCACGAACTGGATCACCACCACGATCGTGAACAAGACCACCCCGACCAGGACCTGGTCGCTGGCCGTGAACTCGCCGAATGCCTTGATCACTCCGCCGGCCGCCGACACCCCGTCGACCGCGCCCCGCGTGAGCACCAGCCGGGTCGTCGCCACGTTCAAAACCAGCCGGAACAGGGTCGTGGCCAGGAGCAGCGTGGGAAAGGTGCTGAATTCCAGAGGCGCGCGCACCGCCAGGGTGGTGAGCAGCACCATCAGGGCGATGGTGATATTGACGGCCAGCAGGATGTCGAGCAGCGGGGCGGGGATCGGTACGACCAGCACCAGGATCGCCCCCGTGATGGCGACCGGCGGAATCAGCCCGCGCAACAGATCAGCGCGGGTCGTTCTGGTCTCTTCCGAGCTGGGAGGCACGTTCTTTCCTCCACCCATCGCAATCCACCCTGGAGATCTCGAACCGTCGCGGCCGCGCTCGATCCCGCGAGACCAGAACCGGCCCCGCGTCTCGAACCCGTCCGTTTGACTTCTCCAGCGGCCCGGCGTCCCTGCCGGTCTCGGTCGCCGCGGCGGAACCGCCGCGCCTGCGCTCGATCGACCTCGCGATGTGCGGCGGGAAACTTAACGCTTCCTCCACCGATCGTCCAGACCAGACGATTTTCGATTTCCGATTTTCGATTCGCGAGGGCCTGGCGGGGCGACGGACCCGCCATGAGAGCGCGACAGGGGCCGACCCAGCCGCCATCGCGTTTCGCCCCGCCTGGACGGCTATTAACCGATCGATAACCCTGCCCGTATGGGTTGGGAGATCGTCGATCACGGCGAGGGGTGCGGCGGGCGATCCTGGGTTTCCCGCCTGGCCTTCAGGCGCGGTACATCCAGCTCGCCGAGCGGATGGTCGCTTTCGGGCACGACTTGGGGATGCCTCACACACGGGCGATGGGTCGTAGGGGCTCACACACGCGGCGGGGGATGACGCCAATTCACTCGCTGGCGCTTCGGGCTCGTATGCTGTCCACCGCGACGGCTCGAGATGCGAGCACGACGCGCCAGCGAGTGAATCCCGGGCTTGCACATCAGCCCACTCAGCGGGCACGTCGCGCTCGTCTCCGACCGTCTTACGCGGCGGGGTGACCTCCTGATAAAAAGACTCCATTCACCCGGCGATTCCGCCGTGACAACGCACTAATCCGCCTGAAACACCACGATCTCGTTGTGCGTGGGATCGTCGGGGCTGGAGCCGCGGATGCCGACGACAAGATCGCCCGAAGCCAGCAGCCCACGCTCGCGGCACCAGTCGATGACCCAGGCACGGACCGGGACGCCCTCCGGAAGCACCGGCATCAGGAGCGCGGTCACCCCCCAGAAAAGTCCCATCGCCCGCGCCGTCTCAACGTCATAGGCCAAGGCCAACGTCGGCGCCGCGTTGCGCTGCTTGGACAAAACCAGCGCCGTCCGCCCCGAATGCGTCGAGACCGCCATCAGCCTGGCGTTCAGCTTGCGTGAAATCGCGCTCGCGGCCTCGACGACGCTCTCGGTGACCGGACGCACCAACCCCGCCTTGGCGACCTTGCCCACCCGCAAGCCATTGCCCGCGCCCAGCGCCCCCGGCGAGCTCCAGGTCCACACGCCACCCCCCTTGAGCCGCGAAAACAACAGCTCCTCCGCCTCGGTCGCGATCCGGCTCATCGTCGCGACCGCCTCGATCGGATAAGCGCCAATGGCCGTCTCGCCCGAAAGCATCACCGCATCCGTGCCGTCCAGAACCGCATTGAACACGTCGCTCGCCTCGGCACGCGTCGGTCGGCTCGAAGTCTCCATGCTGTTCAACATCTGAGTCGCCGTGATGACGGGCACACGCGCATGATGACATGCGTCGATGATGAACTTCTGGGCGGCGGGCACGCGGGTGACGTCGAGCTCGACGCCCAGGTCGCCGCGGGCGACCATGACGGCGTCGGTCTCGGCGATGATCGCGTGCAGATTGTCGAGGGCCTGGGGCTTCTCGATCTTGGCGATGATCCGGGCCTTGCTCCCCCGTTTCTCGAGCTCGCTTCGGAGTTGAATCACGTCGTTGGCGTGGCGGACGAACGAGAGCCCGACGTAGTCGACCTCGTGGGTCGCCGTCCAGTCGAGGTCGGCGAGGTCTTTTTCGGTGAGAGCCGCCACCGAGAGGCCGCCGCCGGGGACGTTGATCCCCTGATTCGAGCGCAGAACCCCGGGCAAGGTTGTCCGCAACCGCGCCCAGCCGGGCCCGCGATCGATGACAACCATGGCCACCGTTCCGTCGGCGAACAGGACGTTCTGTCCCACCTCGAGGTCGTCGGCGAGGGTGTGATAGGTCGAGGAGAACCGCCTGGGGTCCTCCTCGTCGTGCGAGTGGGCGACCAGGGTGAATTCGTCCTCGTACGCGCAAGCGATGGTTCCGCCGGCCAGCCGGCCCAGGCGAATCTTGGGCCCGCAAAGATCCTGAAGCACGGCGAGGTGGACCCCCTCCTCACGCTCGATCGCGCGGATCGAATCCAGCACGGCGCTGTGGTCCTCGTAGGCGCCGTGCGAGAAATTGAGCCGAAAGACGTCGACCCCAGCCTTGGCGAGCGCCCGCAGCATTTCTCGCGCCTGGCAAGCCGGCCCGACGGTGGCCACGATCTTGGTGCGAACCCGACCGATCAGCTCCTCGTTGGCGATATTCATGGAACTTCCAGGGATTGGAGCGACCTCCCGGCCGGCACACGCTGACCGGGCGGATCGCGGAGCGGATTTCGCCACACTACGCCGACGGAACTCCTAATACCATCGTATACCGTCCCGAAACCGACCGGGCGAGATCGCATGGGATTCTGGTCCGATTGATGGGAATGTCGGTGAAGAGCCGGGATTTCCCAGGGTTTCGCCTGCTCCGGCGGAGCCGTCTGGGCAAGCACGGCCGCCGCGAAATCCACCCCGGTTCGTCCCGTCGCGGCCGATTTCGTTAGTACAATGGTGTGTTGGAATCGGCGAGCGATCGAGAACAAGCGGGTGATCATGAAACGCGGGCTCGCGTTGGTTTTGCTTCTGAGCGCCCTTTCCGTGATGCTCAAGCTCGCGGCCCGGCCGGCGTCCGCGCCGCGGGGGGGCGCGGGGGCGAGCCATCTGGCCGCGGAACCGGCCGCGCCCGATCCCGCCGCCGAGCTTGCGGCCCGCTATGAGTCCGCCCCGGCGAGCGTACGCGAGCTGGTCGACCGGGTCGGCAAGCGCTTCGGGCGCAGGGCGCTCGAGATCGACCGATCCGACGGCCAGCAGGGGCTCGAGCTGCTCGACCGCCTGGATCTCGAGGCCGTTTTCCTTCAGGAAAAACGCCCCGTCGAGTTCCGCCGCCTCCGCGCGATCGTGGGAGACGAATCGGCGGCGGACTTGCTCGGCCACTGGCGCGAGTATTTCGGCCTCAAGCGCGCCGACCAGGTCGACCGCGCGATCCTGATCGACGAGATCGCCGCGCTCTCACCGGGCCCGCGCCGGCTGGCCGCCCGCTATCCGAGCGCTCTCCCCCTGATCCTCGCCGAGCCCCAGGGTGTGTGCGCGCTCGTCGAGCAGGCCCAGAGCCGCGGGATCGCCGCCGCCGATCAGGCCGACATGCTGGCCGTGCTCTCGTTCGTCAGCCTCGACCGGGGCCCGGGCGACCTCCGCCGCGCCCTGCGCATCCTGGCCCGGCATGGCCGGCTGGCCCTCCAGGCGTTCCGGTTGCAAGGGCCGCTCGGGTTCGGCCTGGTCGCCCGCTACGCCGACGTTTTCGCGGCGCTCGAAGGTTCTCTTCCCCTCGATCAGGCCCTGATCCTGGCCCGGGTCAATAGCGCCTATCTCGACGAATTCCTGCGAACCCACCGGCCGGAAACGGCGGCGACGCACCTGAGGCGCGTGGCCGAGGCCGGGCTGATCGCGGAGGCCGGCGGATGCCCGGGCGCGCTGCGGCTGGTGGTCGAGCTGGGCGCGCTGGGCGAGCGCGCCTTGCGCGTGGCCGGGGCCGACGCGGCGAACGTCCTGGACGGGGCCTATCGCGAGCCCGTGCTCGAGCGGCAGGCGGTCCGCGCGCTGGGCGAGCATGGCCCAATGGCCCTCTACATCCTCGACAAATACGCCGACGACCCCGGCTTTCGCGCGATTCTGCGCGGCTGGGGTCCGGCGGTCGTCCCGCCGATCGCCCGCGCGGACGTGATGCCCGAAGCGGTCGCCAGAATGGCCGCCAAGCCCGACCGCGGGCTGGCCGAAACGGTCGCGCTGGCAACCCTCTTCGCGGCCGGCGAGAGCGGCCAGGGCGTCATCCGCACGATCGAGCGCGACGGGCTGGACCGCGCCCTCGGACTGGCCGATCCCGCGCTGTCGTTCGCGCAGTTCCTGCCCCTGTACGACGTGGTTCACCTGGGCAAGGTGGTCGGGCGCGGCTATGCACCCACCAACGGGGAGGCGCTCTGGGGGCTGATCGACGGCTGTTTCGTGATCGCCGACGTGCTGGCCCTCGCGGCCGGGCCCGAGGGGGCCCTCGCGGGCGCAGGCCTCGAGCGCGAGGCCAAGGCCGCCGTCCGATCGGCCGTGCGCGAGGCGGCCGAAACCGCCGCCGGACGCACCGCCGCGGCGGGCACGAGCCAGCGGATCTTCCGCTTCTGGAGCGTGCGAAAGGCCGGCGGCGTCTTTCGCGTCTTGTCGCGCTCGAGCGAGGCCCTTGAGCGGCTCGACCTGGCCGCCCTCTCGGCAGCCGGAAATGAGGTATGCTCCCAGGCGGGTCTGCGCCTTGGCACCTGGAAACCGATCAGCCTCGTGCGCGACGGGGTTCGCGTGATCGTGGCGATCCCGCCGGGCCGCGGGCTCAAATACGTGTCGCTTCAAATCGCGTCGGCGGGCGTCGGCGTTGTTGGTTTTCATAAGATGGAAGAACACCTGGCCGCGCGCCGAACCGGGCGCGGCTCAGAATAAGGCATAGAGGGAGCGAACCCCATGCACGACTCCGCCAAGACCCCCCGACCACGCGGCCTGCGCGCCTGCACGATCGCCGCCGCGATTCTGTTGCTCGGACCCGCGGGGGCGAGCGCGGGCGGGCTCTCGTGGCTCGACGACGTCCTCCGCCAGATCGTCGCCGACACCCGCTCGGGGGCCAAATCCGCCGCCCGTTCGGCTGCCGAGCTCAAGATCGGCCGGCTCTTCACCGCCCGCCAGGCCGATCGTGGACTCGAGACGCTCGTCCAGGAATCGGCCGACCTTGCGCGCACGGCTTCGCGGATCGACCAGCCGGCCCAGGCTCTGCTCGACGCCCGTTTCGGCCGCCTGATCGGCGACGACGCGGCCCGGACCACCTTCCGCGAGCTCGCCCCGGCCGAAAAGCGGCTCGTCGTCGAGATGGGCGAAACGGTCGCCAACCTCGCCAGGCGACACCCTCAAGAAGCCGAGGCGATGATCCGCCGGCTGGGCCCTGACGGGCTCATGGCCGTCCGGGCGTTTGGCGACGACGTGGCCGGCGTGCTTGCCCAGGAAGGGCCCGAGTGCCTGACGATCCTGCGCAGGACTGGCCGATCGGGGTGGGAGTTCTTCACCGGCTCGGTGTTGCCACACAAGAAAAAGCTGGTGGCGGCCGGGGTTCTGGCGGCGTTCCTGGCCGATCCCGACCGCTTCGTCGACTCGCTCGGCCGGGCCACGGATTACGCCGTCCGCGAATTCGCCAGGGCGGGCGTGACCCTGGCCGCCGCGGCCGGCGCAGCCGGCGCCGCCGGGCTCGACGACGCGCTCGCGAGCCACGGATTCAAGTCCCCGATCGTCCGCGCGATCGCCATGTGTTTTGCGGGGTTGGTCGCGGCGCTCGCGTTCCTGGCCCTGGTGGGAATCCCAGCCCGAACCGCCCTGCGGCCACTGACCTGGGCGCTCCGCCGCCACCGATAGGCGGGGATCCGGCCACGGATCACACAGGGATGAAACACGGAGAAAAGACATTCTGGCCACGGATGAAACACGGATGAAACACGGATCAGACAGGGGAGCGGGCGGAGCGCGGGAATCCGGCCACGGACCCAAAACGGTTAAAACACGAACGGAAGAGTTTTGGCCACGGATGAAACACGGATGAAACACGGATCAGACAGAGGAGCGGACGGAATGGACGGAGTGGATCGTATCAATTAATTGATAATTAACTACTTATAATGAATTCTTAGCCGTGGCTATAAAGAGTTCTATCCGATCCGTGTTTCATCCGTGTTTCATCCGTGGCCAAAAACG
>DAIDHE010000312.1 GCA_027459775.1 Planctomycetales bacterium
GCCGCTGCGCGGCACCTTCTCCCGCGGGGAGAAGGATCAACACATGACCCTCTCCCTCCGGGAGAGGGTGGCCGAAGGCCGGGTGAGGGCCCGGACGCGGCCAACGGAAACGGGTCGATCCGCGGCCTGACAATCGGAACGAAAACGGGATCAAGGAAAAGACCCGTCGAGATCAACTTTTCACCACCCCAGCCTCGTCCAGACTTCCCGACGCCATCCCAGCGTACTCGGCGGGGTCGGAGATCCGCGCCGAACAATCCACACCGGCGCGGACGCCTGGTTTCTGGTCACGCGAACCCGATCGCATCACAACAGACCCGCGCCGAACAGTCCGCCCCGGTCGGCGACGACAAACCGAGGCCGCGGATTCAGCGGGCGTCGGGCCATGTCGACGAGCTTCGACGTGCCGTTGCCCTGGCAGGCCCAAGGTCGCTCGCGGACGAACCTGAACAAGCCGAATGCCGCCGTCTGTCGATGGTTCGTCACCTTCACGGCCGCCGACGTGATCGGCGCCATTGGACGCGTCCCGCCCGAGTCCATGCGCAGAATCGAGGAGGCCATACGACGATCTTGCCGCATGGCTCCGGAAGCGTGCGGGCCCACGTTGCTTCGGCATCGCCGGGACGGTCGCTCGAGTCTGGAATGATCATCGGCGCGTACATCACAAGTTGTCGCCCGGACCGGTCAAGGACGCGGTAGGGAGGCGCGCCGGCGGCGTCGGACTCGGTCGCCAGCAGAGAATAAACCATGGACTCTTGATCCCGTGCCACGGATTCGGGCGTGGGGCCGATCCGCCCGCGTCGCATCAAAACGTCGGAACGAGCTACCGACCGGGCTCGATCCGGTAGAGATGAACCCCGTAGTCCCGGAAGCGGTCGCTCCAGACTCCTCCGTGCGATTCGATCGCGCGGTCTTCGCCCAGAACCTCGACCCGGGCCGGCGCGGTCTTTGGCAGCTTGAAGGTCGCGGTCGTCTCGCCTTCACGCATCGCGACCGCGAACAGATACGTCCGGCCGGCGTGGCGTTTCACCGCGAAGTCGATCGGGATCCGGTCCGTCGACGACGACACGCTCGCGCCGGCCTCGTCGGGGCTTTTCAGGACCGGGGCCAGCTCCTGAATCTGGGCGTTGATCGCGCCGACTTCCCGAGCCATCGCGGCATCGGCCAGTAGGCCGGCCTCGATGAATCGGGGCTTGAACTGGTGGGCGAAATAGATGATCCCGCCCGCCCCGTGGATGAGCGCCATCCAGACCTCGGACCGGACCTGCCGAGGCGCGGCCTTGCGCTTTATGTTGTCGATCCCGGTCGTCTCGATGCAGCACCAGACGGTCTTGCCCGCGCCCGCCCAGCGCCTGAGCCGATCGACGCCGCGAGGCACGTACCAGAGCTTGCCGGCAATCGCGGCGTTTTCGTGGCAGGCGGGGTAGATGTCGAACGAGGCGATGTCGCAACCCTTCACGTATTCGGCGTAATCCTCGGGATGATTGGTTCGCGCGCCGCGGCCGTACCAGCCGTCCCAGGCCACGCCCTGGCCCAGGTTGAGCATCACCGGGCGCGTCGGATCGGCCTGACGGATCTTGCGGTAATCCGCGACGATCGCCGCTGGCGCGATCGGCGGGCCGTAGCCCTTGCCTGAGCCCAGCGACTGGGCATTGTCGGGCTCGTCGCCGTGCATCCAGCCCACGATCGTGGGCCGATCCAAAAAACGCAGCGACCGCTCGGTCTGGGCGCAAAAGAGCCGCATGCCGGCCCTGTCGAGCAGATCGAGCTGCTCCTTGGTCGGCCCCCGCCAGAGCGCAACGTAGGTGTTGATCCCGATCGCTCGATATCGCTCGGCGTTCGCTGGCGACTGAAGCCAGACGGCCAGCGGGAAGCGAACCGGCTCTCGCGACGACTCCTTGAGAAGGACCGCGGCTGGGGCAGGGGGGGCTTTTTTGGGCTCTTCATCCCTCGAACCCTTCGAGCCCGCGTTGATCTCTTGCACCACGAAGTCCCAGATATCGGCATATTTCTCGGTGGGGTGACCGGGGAATTTGACATGGCAAACGGCCCCGCGCTCGTGGGCGATCTTCTGAAACCCCAGCCCCCAGCGTGGCGAGTGGACCAGGTAATCGGTTTCGCCGACCGAGTCGGGCCTGGTCAGGCCCCAGTTGTTTTCGAAATAGATGGGGGGCGAGTCGTTGTCGATCAGGGCGTCGGGCGACCAGGCGGCGATGACGGGCTCGAGCTCGTCGCGCCGGCGGAGCGATTCGGCGAATCCGCATCCCAGCGCGGGCGCGCCCCACTCGACGCCGGGAACCCATTCGCGCATCCGTCTGGGATCGATGCTGGGCTGGCTCCGATAGGCGGCGACGCAAGTCACCCTGGTCGAAACGCGTTGCACGGGATCGGTTGAGCGCGGGTCGGCGCGTTCGCCCGCGCATCCGACGTAGAGCGCGGGCAGGGCTCCCTGCGAGCCCCCGCCGAGCGCGATCCGGGCCGGGTCGAGGTTCCATTCCGCCGCGTGCAGGCGCACGAACTGGACCGCCCGGCGGGCGTCGAGCAGGCAGACCGAGATCGGAGGCTGGATCCTGTCCCGGACGGCGTCTTGCATCACGCGCGTCGCGACGCCGACCGTCGCGCAGCCCGCGGGTAGGAACCGGCCGTTGGGCGGCGTCGTCTTGCCGGGCGCCCACAGATTGCCGAACCAGATCAGGACCGGATACGGGCCCGATCCGTCGTTGGGAAGGTACAGATCGAGCCGCTGGCGGGGCTCGGGGCCGTAGGCGACGTCGGCCCTGGCGGGCCCGGCCGCGACGGTCGGCGCGGTCCCCAGCGCGAGGATCAGGCAGCACGAGACCCCATGGACGAACGCACGAACCGAGGGAACGAACATCGCGAAGGCTCCTCGAGAGACGTTTCCAATCGCTGCCTTCAGTGTTCGCCGACCCCGCTCGATTCGCAAGACGCCCCTATCCGCTCCCCCAGAGTTTCCCCAGCGATTCGAACGTCGCCGGGTCGTGGGCGCGGAGCTCGGCGCGGACGAAGGGGTAGAAATCGTTGGTGCCAAAAAACGCCTCGGTCGACTCGGCGGGGGCACCCGGAGGTTTGAGCGAGCTGGCCCCTCTCGAAGCATCACTTCTTCGGAGATTCCGCCCAGCGCGCGGCGTCGGGCTCAGGAAATCGCCATCAGGCTTGCCATCGCCTGCGCGACGAGGCTCCCCTTCAGGCCGACCGCGCGCTCGATCAGCGTTTTCCGTTCCGGCGATCCCGGCGGCAAGATCCCGGCAAGGGAGCATAAGAGACGGCCTTCAAGATCCGGCTCGGCGACCCGTTCCAGCCCTTTCCGGTAGGAGGCGATCGCGGCGTCGGTCTCGCCTTGGTTCTGCTGGAGCTCGCCGAGCGCCAGGTGGAACGGCGCGAAGTCGGGGTGAGCGTCGAGGGCCTCTCGGGCGATCCGCATGGCGGTCTTGGGGTCGAGGCCGCCGTGCTCGAGCGCGCGCAGGATCCGGTACTGGTCGTCGGTGACGGCGCCGTTGTCGAGTGAATCGGCGAGCCAGATCTGGCTCCGGCAGCGGAACCACCCAGGCGCGATCCTTTCGACCTCCTCGAACGACTCGCGAGCTTGGGCGTAGGCGCCGAGCTCCAGCAGGCACATCCCTGCCTGGTAGAGTGGGTCGGGATCGTGAGGATCGACCTCAGCCGCCTCTTGGTATTTCGCCAGGGCGTCGGCGAGCCGGCCGCCCGTCGCGAGTGCGTTCCCCTGCTGGACGAGGGCCGACGCCTTCTGAAGCGTCATGCGATTCCGCCGGAACTGGAACTCGTATCGTCCGACCACGAGGCTAGAAAGCCCGTCGAGCTCCCGCTCGTCGCCGTCGCGGACGCAGACGATTCGGCACGGAGGCTCGCCGTCGCGGAGTCGTCGGGCGCGGCTCTCGAAAGGCCCCGCGTCGTTCCCGTTTCGGCGCGCCAGCTCGATGAGCTCATCCGCGACGGCCAGCATCGCGCCACGATCCCCGAGAGAGCGGTGGGCCTCGAGAAGATTGCCCAGGTACACCAACTGCCCCTCGATGTCGCCGACCTCCCGACACCGCGTCAAGGCCGCCTCGAACGGTCCGATCGCATCGGACGCCTTGCCCGAGTGGAAAAGGAGCTCTCCAAGCCGGCCCAGCAGGAACACCTCGTTCTGTCGCGCGGCCTGCCCCTGGAGAGATCGAGCCTGCTCGAGGAGCGATCGGCCCTCCTCGATCAGTTCGTCGTGCTCCAGTTGCTCCATCCGCCGGGGTAGTTCTTTATACCAGCGCTCCCACTGGAGAAGAGGATTGTCGGGCGTCCCGCAGAGCTCGTTCCAGAGTTCGGGGGCGCCGCACTCGGTCGCCAGGCACTGGGCGACCGCCCCGAGCCGTTGCACGTAGCGATCAAGCGAGGCCGGGTCCGTGGCCATGCCTTCCGGCATCTTCCGCATGAGATCCACATGGGCCGCGACTTGCCCCTTGTGCCGCGCGCACAGCGCCCGAAGCCTCCACCGGGGGCCGGCGGCGGCGGCGATCAGCCGTGCCCGCACGTCTTCCGGCGTGAGATCTTCTTGCCTTCCCTGTGAGAAGGGCCACCACCCCATTCCGGTCGCCTCCAGTCGTTCGCCCCTGATTTCCTCGGGCCGGGGACGGGCCAGATCGAGCAGCCTTTCCGCGTCTCGATGCTACACAAGACCATGAGAGTCGAAAAGGGGGCGGCGGAAACTGCATGGATACCTATCAGCATGCACTTATTTGTCTATGGTTGAGCTCTTGAGGCCGGCAGGTCGTGTTCGCCGTCTTTTCCCAATGGAGTCGCCAGCGCCAACCAGGGCGGGCTGTGAGCGGCCTCCGGATCATGAGAGCCGAGGCGGGCTCTATCCGCTCCCCCAGAGTTTCCCCAGCGATTCGAACGTCGCCGGGTCGTGGGCGCGGAGCTCGGCGCGGACGAAGGGGTAGAAATCGTTGGTGCCAAAAAACGCCTCGGTCGACTCGGCGAAAAACTCCTGGGGGTTATTAAGGGCGTAGGCTTTTTCTCTCGCCCCGCCGATGCGCAAGACCGCATCGTAGAGCCCCGACGTCCGAGCACGCTCGAACGCGGCCTTGACCGCGGGGTTGCCAAATCCGCCCGCGAGCGCCTGGTGATGATAGGCGTGAGCCAGCTCGTGAAGAACCATCCACGGTTGATCAAATGTCCATTTCAAGAAGTTTTCCGCGTTCGCGATCTCGACGCAGCGCGCCTTGTCGGGGTTCATGCCGTGGTCGCGAAGCCAGCCGGCGTCGGGGTGGTAGGCCATGCAGGGGTGGTGGGGTTCGTTTTCCTCGACCCAGACGCGGACGGCGCGGAGTTTCGCGACGGCTTCCGGGGGGAGCCGGCGCGCGGTCTGATAGAGCTGAAACCCCAGCAGTTTGAGCGTTTTTTCGGCCAGTTCGGGGCGCGACGCGAGCAACCGCTCGTTCACGAGGATTGGCCAGCCCTCGATCGTGCGCGCGCGGTACGCGCTTGTCGGCGCGAAGGCCGTGGGCGGTTCCTCGCTTCCGGGCGCGGACGCCGCGGCAAGGACCAAGACCAGAGCGCTCCCAGCCAACCGACGCACGCGACCGATCATGATGCGGACTCCCAAGCCATGGGCCCGCCAACGGCATGGCGGGGTTCGATCCAGGATACTCGCTCGCTTTCGGCGAAACGAGCGGGAAGGCGGCGGTCAGCGCGGGGTCAAGTCCCGCCGCTCGCCTGGGCCTCGAGCAAGAAGCTCTTGGCCTGGGCGTCCTTGGCGTGGCGGGGGCTTTCGACCCGTTCGCGGAGCCGTTCGAGGGCGGCCTGGGCTTGTTCGCGGCGGCCGAGGCGGGCATTGGCGACGGCCTGGACGAAGAGCTCGACAGGCGCAGGGTCGGCGGAGTTGGCCGGCGGGGCCTGGTCGAGGGTCTTGAGGGCCGTTTCGTATGAGCCCGCGCGCAGGTAGGCGAGCGCGAGCGGGAGCAGAAAGTCGTTGGCCCGGCCGGGGTCGTCCTGGACGACGCGGCGGGCGGCCTCGAGCATGCGGACGGCGCGCGTGTAGGCCGGGGCCTGAGCGCCTGGCCGGACGATGATGCTCCAGGCGGCCTCGTGAAGCTGGCCCGCGCTCTCGGTGCGTCTGGCGGCGATTTCGAGGGCGGCCGGGGTGATCGCGGGGAGCTTGGCGGCGTTGCGCTCGAGGGCGGCCAGGACGTCGGTCTTGAGGAGCAGTTTTTCATAGAGTCGCTGGACGCGTTCGGCGGCCGCGCGGCGGGCGGCCAGGGCGAAACCGGCGGGGCCGTCGGGGGCGAGGATGCTCCAGATCCGGGCGGTGTCGTCGATGCCGCCGGTGACGATCTGACGGCCGTCGCGGCTGACCGCGAGCGCCACCACGCCCGAGGTGTGGCCGCGGAGGGTATAGACGTCGTCGCCGTGCGCGACCTCCCAGAGCTTGAGCGTGCGGTCGTCGCTGGCGGTGGCCAATCGACGGCCGCCGGGGAGAAACGCGAGCGCGGTCACCATGCTGGTGTGCCCGTCCAGGCGCCTGATCATCGCGCTGGTGTGGGAATCCCAGAGAAACAGCTCGGCCGAGCCGTCGCCGCGATACGCGCCCCCGCACGAGGCTGCCTGGCGGCCGTCGGGCGAGAAGGCGATCGAGCGGACGCCGGTCTTGTGTCCCTTGAAGACGGCCAGCTCGGATCCCTTGGCCGCGTCCCAGATCTTGGCCAGGCCGTCGTCGCCGGCGGTCGCGAGGCGAGCTCCGTCGGGAGAAAACGCGACCGCGTGGATTGAGCCCGGGTGCGCCTTCGCGCGCCAGGCGGGCGTGCCCGAGCCCAGATCCCACAGCCGCAGGAGGCCGTCGCCGGCGACCGCGGCCAGGAATTTGCCGTCGGGCGAAAACGCGGCGTCCGCCACCGTGCTCGAGCCGTCCTTGAAAACCCGGGCGACGGTCCATTGGGCCGCATCCCAGAGATTGATCGAGCCGGCCGGTCCGCTGGCGGCCAGGGTCTGGCCGTCGGGAGAATAGGCGATGGCGATCTCGCCGAGCAAGTCGCCGCCGGCCGGGAGGCGTTTCCATTCCTCGCCGCTGAGCGCGTCCCAGACGCGGATTTCCCGGTTATTGGACGAGGCGACGCGGCGGCCGTCGGGGGCGAAGGCGAGCCGGCCGACCCAGCCGTCGCTGTTCTTGTAGATGGGCTGGGCGAGCGGGCTGGCGGCGGGCCAGGTGCGGACGGTCCCATCGAGGCCGCCCGAGACGAAGAACGCGCCCCCGGGCGTGAACGCGACGGTGTGCACGAACCCGGTGTGGCCGTGGTAGACGACCGGCTCGGCCTCACCCGTCAGATCCCATCGGCGAACGCTTTTGTCTTCGGAGCACGAGACGAGCTCGCCGCCGCTCGGGCAAAACGCGAGGCCGCGGACAAAGCCGCGATGGCCGGCCAGGATCTCGAGCGGCGCGCCGGTCTGGGCGTCCCAGAGGCGGATGGTCTTGTCCCAGCCGCCCGTGGCGATCGTCTTGCCGTCGGGGCTGTACGCGACGGTGTAGACGAAGCTCGCGTGCCCCTTGAGCTCAAGCGCCAACGGGCGGGTGGGACGGGTCAGGTCGTGGACCAGGACGACGTCGCGGCCGGCGAGCGCCAGCCGGTCTCGAGCGGGGGAATACGCCAGACTGACGACGCCGCCGGGATTGCCGGGGATGGGCTCGCCCTTGGGATCGCCGGTCTGGGCGTCGCGAATGACGACGTCGCCGGCCAGGTCGTAGCTATTGAACAGCCCGCGGCCGACGGCGATCGAACGGCCGTCGGGTGCATAGGACAGGCAGGGGATGTTGACGCCGGTTTCGGGACGGGTGAAGACGACGCGACCGCCGTCGAGCTCGATCACGGTCAAGACGGCCGATGGCTCGCCGCCGGTCACGCCCCGCCCGAAGGCGAGCCGCTTGCCGTCGGGCGAAAAGGCGACCGCCTGGACGGCCCCGTGCTCGCCCCGGATCGCCAGCTGCTCTCGGCCGTCGGGGATCGAACGCAGCACGAGCTCGGCCGTCCGGTCCCGGCCCGGCTGAAACCACTGGCCCGAGCCCGAGGCCAGGAGCGCGCCGTCGGGCGCGACGGCCGTGCACCAGACGTCCTGGCCGACGCTCGAGCCCGACCAACGGGCGAGCTCGGAATGGCCCAGGCGGCGGGCGTGGTCCCATTCCCAGTCGCGGAGGTCGGCCGGGCAGCCGTCCAGGAGGGCGTCGGCGAGCGCGACGTTGTCGTCCGTGTATTCGCGCGCGGCCAGGTTGACCCGGCTGATCGCGTCGCGGCGGCGGAGCGATTCGGCCTTCAAGTCGAGCTCGAGCGACTTGCCCACCGCGAGCCGGCGTTGCTCGACTGCGACCCTGCGCTGGGCGTCCGTTTGCTTCTGGGCGCGATCGAGCAAGACGACCCCCACCGACAGCCCGACGAGCGCCGTCAAGACCAGCGCGGCCGCGCCGGCGACGACCGGCTTGTGCCTCCGGCCCCACCTCAACATCTTGCTCCAGGGGGGCTCGGCATAGGCGGTGACGGGCTCGTCGGCCAGGAACCGCTCGATATCGGCGGCCAGGAGCGCGGCGGACGAGTAGCGCTCGGCCGGGTCTCGCGCCATCGCCTTCAGGCAGACCGCCTCGAGGGCTCGAGGCGCGCTCGGCGCGACCTTGCGCGGCGGGGTGAAATCGCCGATCTTGACTCGCTCGAGCAGGGCGGTGACGTCGCACCAGAGGTATTCAAAAGGGGCGCGGCCGCAGATCAGGGTATAGAGCATGGCGCCCAGGCTATAGACGTCGCTGGGCGGACCGAGCTCGTCATGCCGTCCCTCGGCCTGTTCGGGACTCATGAACGCGGGGGTTCCGAAGGCGGTTCCGGCGGCGGTCTCGGTCGAACTGGTGAACCCTCCCGCGCCGCCGGCCGGCGGTTCGCCCTCGGCGGGCGGCGGATCCTGGAGTGGCAGCTCGGCGGTCGAGGTCGCCGATTGGGGCGCGGGCCAGGTCGCCGTATCCCGCGCGGTCGGGTCTTCCACGACCACGAGCGGGATGCGATCGGGCGCTTTCTTGGCGGGGGCGGGGCCATCGCGCCGGGCGCTCTCCTTGGGCCCGCGGTTGTAAATCTTGGCAAGGCCCCAGTCGACGACCAGCGATTCATTGAACGGACCGAGGAGCACGTTGGCCGGCTTCAGATCACGGTGTAGGACGCCCCGGCTGTGGGCGTAGGCGATGGTCTGGCAGACGTCGACGAATCGCGAAAGCAGCCTGCGCAGCTCGAGCGCCCGCGCGTGGCCGTCGGGGCTCCCTTCGTGATAGCGCTTGATGGCCTCTTCGAAACTTTCGCCCCGGACGAACCGCATGGCGTAGAACGGGCGACCGCGATCGTCGACCCCCAGCCCGTAGACCGGCACCACGCCGGGATGCTCGAGCCGGCCGGTGACCTCGGCCTCGAGCAGGAACCGCGCCCGGCTGTCGGCGTCGTCGGCGCGCTCGGGCTTGATCTGCTTGAGCGCGACCTCGCGCTGGAGCTCGGCGTCATAGGCGACCGAGACCTTGCCAATCCCCCCTTGCGCGTGCGGGCGCAAGAGCTGAAACCGCATTCCGGTCGACGTGGAAAGGCCCAGCCGCCCTTCGGTCGAGTCGTCGGCGTCGGGCTGGTCCTCGTCGTCTTCACTCAGCGACTGGCCGATGGTGCCGTTCGACGGCGCGGCCAGCGTGGGCTGAGCGCCCGTGGCATGGTCGCGCTCGAGGTTGTGGACCACCCGGCCGAAATCGGCGAGGGCGAGGAGACAAACCCTGGGATCGCCGTGGTGCCGCGCGAGCAATCCTCGCGCGATCGACTCCACGATCCCGCGAGCCTCGTCCGAAAGCACGGCGCGCTCGACCACGAGCGCCCCGGCGGCAGGCTCGGGCGCAAAACCCAGATGCACCGCCAGTGCCTCATGAAGGAGCGCGAGATCCTCGCCGCCGTTCCCCATGCGCGCCCCTCGACTGAGTCTTGAAACCCGAACGAGATGATCCGCCGACAGTCGCCGACCCGAGCGCCTGAACCCTCGTCATAAGAAGTTATCATTTCTGATCAAGCGCCGCGACAACGGATTCTCGATTTTTGATTTTCGCTTGGCGAGCACCCCGGCCCTTCGTCGAAAGCCCAATCGCCTCCCACGCCGCGACCCGCGACCGAATCGAAGATCGAGAATCGAGGATCGAAAATCAAAAATCAAAAATGGGTGTGGTTCCCCATCCGAGCTTGTCCCTGAGCGTTCGATAGAAGCTGTGCCCGGGGAGCCGGACCATGGGAAAGGGAGTTCGGCCGCGGCGAATGGAGACGCGATCGCCGCGCGCGAGGGGCGCCTGCACCTGGCCGTCGACGACCAGAATGGAGCTGGGGTCGTCGCCCAGAAGGGTGATCTCGTAGTGTTTGTGCGCACTGTCGACGAGCGGGCGCTGGGTCAGGGTATGGGCGCAGAGCGGGGTCACTACGAACATGTGGGCGCTCTGCGGCAAGATCGGCCCCCCCGCCGAGAGGCTGTGAGCCGTCGAGCCCACCGGGGAGGCGATGATCAGCCCGTCGCCCCGATAGGTCATGACGCTCTCGCCGTCGATCGATAAGCCAATCTCGACCAGGTGAAACGGCGGAGCGGCGCGCAGCACCGCGTCGTTCAGCCCGCGCATTTCTCGCGACTCGCCCGCGGCGGTCGTGTGGACGCACGCGATCGTCATGAGATTCTCGACCGTGTACCGCCGATCGGCCAGGTCGCCGACCCGATTCGCAAAGTCGCCGGGGGTCAAGTCGGCGAGAAATCCCAGCCGGCCAAGATTCACGCCCAGGACCGGAATCGGCCGGTCCTCCATCCGCCGGGCCGTATGCAAAACCGTCCCGTCCCCTCCCAGCACAACCGCGACGTCCGCAGGCAAATCCCGCAAATCCGAATCGGCCGACAGATCCACCGCCACAAGCGAGAGCCCCGGGGAATCCGCGATCAGCCGGGCCAGATTCCCCGACTCCTCGCCCACCCGCGGCTTGGTCGCATTCCCCAAAACCACCACTCTTATTTTCGATTCTTGACTTTTGATTTTGGTTTGCACTCCTGACCGAGCTCGGCTTGCGGGCAAGCCGCCCCCACGCTTTTAACCCGTTTACGCCGCACGACCCGCCCCAGTCAACCCGAGTATAGGGCGAACCACACCGCGCCATCCAAATTAAAACCGAGAATCCCCTAAAGTTCCGATTGAGGCGAGACGGGACGGAAAACTGGAAAAACAAAAAAAACAAGAAATAAGAGGGTTGGGTGGTTTACGTAGGATATAACTAATGCTATCGTCTAGGGGTTCTGTGCGAGGCAAGGGGATTGGCCTGCGAGAGCGGGTCCGAGTCACCGAGAGTGGGCTCCTCGAATCAGCTCCTCGAATGCAGGCGGAGTCGCCTTTTTTATCACGTCTCATCTTTGGTCGGCCTGGGGGAGAATGAGTCATGTTTGATCGTTTGAGTCGAGTGGAGAAAACGCGGGCGCGGCGGAGGATGACGTCGGCAATGGGTCGCAGGCGATCGCGGCCTGCCTTCGATCGGCTGGAGGATCGTCAATTGCTGTCGCTGCTCGACATCGCGTCGGGCGCTCTCACGTACAGTGGGTCCATTCCGAGCCCGGCCGCGAGCAACCTGACGGTGGCCACGACGGGGCCGACGGGAACGTACTCGTTCACCGACACGCAGGCCATTTTTCTCTCGGCGGGCGCGACCTCGGCGGGCTGGACGGTGGCCGTGGTCGGGCCCGACTATGTGGCCACGGGTCCGGACAGTTCGGTGACCTCGATCGCGATCAGCCAGGCCGATGGGTTCACGAACACGCTGACGCTCAGTTCGGTCGACGCGCCGACGACGGTGAATTATGGGAATAGCAGCGACACGCTCAACATCACGTCGCTGGGAGTGGCGGCGACGGCGTCGGTCACCGTCGCGGGTCCGACCGCGGGGGGAGCTCTGACCCTGGGCGTCGACGCGGGGGCGACCGCGGGGACGTTCGCGACGGGGGCGACCAACACGATCTCATACCAGGCGGCCGGGGCCGGGCTGATCAGCGTCGCCGCCCCGTCGGCGACGCTCGGTTTCACGTTGTCCAACGAGGCGGCCAATTCGCTCGCGCTGGATCTCAACAGCCTCTACACCAGCCCGACGCCGACCGTGACCACGCTCGCGGCCTCGTCCGGGAACACCCAGATCACTCTCCCGACCGACGCTTATTCCTTCCCGACCGCCAATCTGGCGTCGGTCACGGTCGGGGGCACCACCGACGGCGGATCGCTCACCGTCGATTATTCGGGCGGCGATCCCTTGCCCGCGTCGGGTATGAGCTATTCGCCCCCCGTCCCGACCTCGCCGTTCGTGAACAGCCTCACCCTCCAGAATGGAAGCTTCACCAGCGAGAGCTACACCGCCAGCGGAGCGGGCGCGGGCGCGATCATGTACAACGGGACCAAGTCCATCACGTTCTCGAACCTCTCGCCGATCTTCGACACGGTGCCGTCGCCGACCTTCACCTTCACCGCACCCACTGGCGGCGGCCAGACGGTCGACCTGGTGAACGGCCCGGTCATCGGCGGCACCCAGACCGCCCAGATCAACGACGGAGGGACGGGCCATTTCGAGCTGGTCGATTTCGGCAACAAGACGGCCGTGACCCTGAACACGCCCGGGACCGGCAACACGGCGCTGGTGAATTACACGACGGCCGCGGCGGGGATGACCAGCCTGGCCGTGAATGGGCTGGCGGGCAATAGCGCGACCACCAGCGTACAAGCCACCCCCGGCGGCGTTCCGACGACGGTCACCTCGAGCGGCGGCGGCACGACCACCATCGGCCCCATTCTGGCGGCGGTCCTGAGCAACGTCGGCGTGTCCGACCTGACGGGTGGGGGGATTCTCAACGTCTCCGACGCCGGCGACGTGACGGGCCAGACCTTTACGATCACGGGAACGACGGTCACGACCAGCGCCACCCCGGCCGTGTTTACCTATGCCTCCTCGGTCTCGAATCTCACGGTGACCGGGGGCTCGGGCAACGACACCTTCAATACCAACGAATCGGGCCTGGTTCCGGCCGATACCTATACGGTCGACGGCGGGCCTGGCTTCGATACGATGAACGTGACCACGACCTCCCCTACGGTGGTCGTCACGACGCCCGGCATTCTGACCTTTGGCGCGGGCAACGCCGCGATCAATTACCTGAACCTCGAGCAGATCAACATCACCACGCCGACGGCGCCGCCGGTGGGAACGGCCGTGCCGTTCACGGCGGTCGAGGCTCAGCAATTCACGGCCGATCGCGTGGCGACGTTCACGACGACCGACCTGGGCACGAGCGCGTCGAGTTTCGTGGCGTCGATCAACTGGGGGGACGGCTCGCTCACATCGGGCGGCGCGATCCTGGCCAACGGCACGACCTCCTACGACATCACCGGCGGGCATACCTACGCCGTGCCGGGAACCTATACGGCCGACGTGACCTTGACCGCGCTCGGGAGCACGGGCTCGATCGTGGTCGGGGGCACGAACATCACGATGACCGCGACCGGTCAGGCGCTTTCGACGCCGAACCCGATCGCGTCGACGGCCACGGTGGCGGCGGCGCCTCTTTCGTCGAGCGGCGTACCGGTCGCTGGCACCCAGTACCTGCCGCTGGCGGCGACGGGGGGCGTTTTGGTGGCGACCTTCACCGATGCGGGCACGGTCCAGCCGACCACGGGCTACACGGCCACGATCGCCTGGGGCGACGGCTCGACGTCGGCCGCGACCAGCATCACCGAGCAGGGGACGCCCCTGGGCGTGGTCTTCAGCGTGTTCGGCAACCACACCTACACCACGGCCGGCTCGGTCCCGGTGTCGGTCACGATCGTGAAGACCAGCACCGGCGCGACGACGGTCGCGGCCAGCACCGCCACGATCGCCCCCGACTCCGCGATGGTGGCGCAGGGGTCGCCGATGAGCGGGCTCGAGGGTCTCCCCCTGAGCCACGCATCCGGCAGCCCCGTCCTGGTCGCGACCTTCACCGACACAAGCGCGATCCAGCCCACGACGGGCTATTCCGCCACGATCGCCTGGGGCGACGGAACGTCGTCCGCGGCCACCAGCATCACCGAACAGGGCACGTCGAGCGGGATCGTGTTCAGCGTCTTCGGCGACCACACGTACGCGCTCGTCGGCTCGTACCCGGTGACGGTCACGATCCTGAAGGCCCCGCTGCCGGGCTCGACCCAGCCGGCCCCAGGCTCGACCGCCATCGCCTCGAGCACCGCCACGGTCGCCGACGCCCCGCTCACGGGGGTCACGCCGGCCCCGACCGTCAGCGCCACCGAGGTCACGCCCTTCAGCGGCGCGGTCGCTCAGTTCACCGACCTCAACCCGTCGGCCACGGTCGCCCAGTTCCACGCCACCATCGACTGGGGCGACGGCTCGCCGCTTTCGGTCGGCGTGATCACGTTCTCCTCCGGCGTGTTCACCGTCTCGGGCGGGCACACGTACCTCCAGTCGCTGCCGCAAGGAACGGCCGGCACCGGCGTCCCGGGCCCCGTGAACGGCACGTACGGGCTCAAGATCTATGTGGTCGACACCGGCGGGGCGTCGCTCAACCTGACCAACACGGCCGCCGTGGCGGATGTCGCCCTCACCGTCACGGGCCAGATCGATCCCTCGAGCAACTCGAGCGGCATCGCGGTCACCCCGATCACGAACATCGCCCAGCCGACCTTCATCGGCTCGGCCTCCGAGGTCTACGCCAAGATCGACCTCTATGCGATCGCCCAGACCTCGACCGGGCCGGGCCCCTTGGTCCTGGTCGGCCAGGGCCAGGCGAACAATTCAGGCGCCTGGTCCGTCACGACCAACACCGCCCTCACCGACGGATTGTATGATTTCTACGCCCAGGGGACCGATTGGGCCGGCCAGACCTATAGCGCCCTCGCGTTCCTGGGCGGCGCCACGATCGACACCAAGGGGCCCAAGATCACCGGCATGAACTTCATGCGGGTCCAGGGCCAGATCAGCTACACCATTCAGGACTACGGCGCGAACGCGAACATGGGCTCGGGCGTGGTGATCGCCAGCCTCATGGACGCAAATAATTACTTGTTCACCAAGGCACACGTCGAGCGTAGCGACGCCTACAAGGTGACCTCGATCACCGTCACCCCGGCGACCCTCGCGGGGGCCCAGACCGTCACCCTGACGATCAACCACGGCCACTATCTCAGGGGCGGCCGCTACTACATCACCATCAAGTCGCTCTCGGACGCGAATACCAGCGGAATCCGCGACCTCGCCGGAAACGCCCTGGACGGCGAGTTCTACAACTATTTCCCCTCCGGGAACAACGTCAACGGCGGCAATTTCGTCGCCGAGCTCAACGCCATTCACCACATCATTTACGAGCCGGTCTCCACCGTCGGGACCGCCACCCCGGTGTACCCGCCCGGAACCCTGGGCGCGAATACCACCATCCCCACCTACAACCCCCCCAGGACCGGGGCGCGGGTCGCCGTCCAGAGCTCGCAGTCGCACGCCCTGGGCTCCCTCGATTTCCTCGACTCCGCCCTCCACGACCTGGGCTCGAGCAAGCACAAGCACAAGTAGTACGAGAGCCGTCGCGCTTGCGTACCCCAAAAAAGAGGGCCGAAAGGCCCTCTTTTTTGTTGCGCCTGGCGTGTAAAGTAGGGACGGGGCGACGCTCGCCCCACCGCGTCGTCCACCGATTCTCACCAAGGACCACCCCATGGCCCAAGCCGAGCCCGATCGCGAGCCGACCTTCGAAGAGGCCCTCGCCCAGATCGAGCGGATCGTCGTCGGACTCGAGCGCGGCGAGATCGACCTGGCCCAGGCGCTCACGCGCTATGAGCAAGGGATGAAGCTGCTGGCGCATTGCCGCGCGCTCATCGACCAGGCCGATCAGGCGGTCAAGCTCCTGACCGCCGTCGACCCCCAGGGCCATCCCGTCACCGCCCCCTTCGAGAACAAGGCCACCTACACCCCGCCCGCCGCCGCATCAACTCAAGCACCCACCGGTGGCGGAGTGAAGAAGGTCGCTCCCCGCCCCCGCAAGGTCGGCGCAGACCCCCAGGGCGCGGTCGGCGACGAGGAGAGTGTCCCGTTTTGAGGCTTGGGGAAGCCGGAAAGAACTTTACACGGCAGAGTTTTGGAGAGGTCTTGGGTGGACAATCGGGGGCTGAGCGTCAACAATAGCGGAGCAATTGAGACGGCCTGGACATGGACGTACCACTGTTTGAAGGGCGACCAAGTCGCCCGCCAGGCCGAGACTTGGTGATGAACGGAAGGTTGGCGTGTGGGCCCATGACGAGTTCCGCCACGTTGACGACCATCCGCGGGCTTGACGAGCATCTGGGGCGCTTGCGACGGCGGCTGGATCTGGCGCTGAAAGACGCGCTCCCGGTGGTCGACGAGGATCCCCGGGCTGCGTGCCCCGCGCGGCTGGCGCGCGCTTTGCGGTATAGCCTGCTCGGTGGTGGAAAGCGGCTGCGCCCGCTGCTCTGCCTGATGGCGGCCGAAGCGTGCGGGACCGACGCCGAGCGCGCCATGCCCGCGGCATGCGCTCTCGAGATGGTCCATACGTACTCGCTGGTGCACGATGATTTGCCGGCGATGGACGACGACGACCTGCGGCGTGGGCGGCCGACGTGTCATCGGGAATTCGACGAGGCGACGGCGATCTTGTGTGGCGACGGGCTGTTGACGCTGGCGTTCGAGGTGGTCGCGCGGGGCGTGCGGCCCGCGCAGGCGGCGGCCGAGTGCGTGGCGATCCTGGCGGCGGCGGCCGGTCCCTCGGGGATGGTCGCCGGCCAGATGGCCGACCTCCAGGCCGAGGGCCGCTCGGCCGATCTCGATCAGGGATCGCCCCCGGCGGCCACGCTCGAGGCCCTCGAGGCCATCCACCGCCGCAAGACCGGGGCCTTGCTCCGCGCTCCCCTCAGAATGGGCGGCGTGATCGCCCAGGCCTCGCGGGAATGGCTCGACGCCCTCGACCACTACGGTCAGGCGGTCGGGCTCGCGTTTCAGATCGTGGACGACCTGCTCGACGTCGAGGGCGACGAAGCCAAGCTGGGCAAGCGGGTCGGCAAGGATCATGAGCTGGGAAAATGGACGTACCCCCGGTTTCTAGGCGTCTCGGGCAGCCGCCAGCGCGCGGCCGACCTCGCGGACCAGGCCCGGCTGGCGCTCGCCCCCCTGGGCGATCGCGGGCAGGCGCTCGGCGACCTGGCACTCGCTCTCGTGGAAAGGGACCGCTGATGAATCCATCGACCCGGGTGCTGGCACGGATCGGTTCGCCGGCCGACTTGAAGGGGCTCACCGAGACCGAGCTCGAGCAGCTCGCCGCCGAGATGCGCTCCGAGCTCATCGGCGTCGTCGGTCGCCGGTCGGCCCACTTCGCCAGCAACCTCGGCGTCGTCGAGCTCTGCCTGGCCCTCCATCTGGCGTTCGATTTCACCCGCGACCGCTTGATCTGGGACACCGGCCACCAGATCTACCCCCACAAACTGATCACCGGCCGCGCGGCCCTCTTGCATACGATCCGCACCAAGGGGGGGCTGATGGGCTATCCCAACCCCTCCGAGAGCCTCTTCGACCTGTTCATGACCGGCCACGCCGGCTGCGCCCCCTCGACGGCCCTGGGCCTCAAGGCCGGCGACGACCTCATGGATCACTCCGATCGCCGCGCGGTCGCTGTCATCGGCGATGGAGCGCTCCACTCCGGCATCGTCTTCGTATCGTTCAACCATGCCGGCGGCCTCAAGAAAAACCTGCTCGTGGTCTTGAACGACAACAAAATGTCGATCTGCCCTCGCGTCGGCGGACTCGCCGAATACCTCGACCGCGCCCGCATGTCGGCCACCTATAACAACTGGAACAAACGGGTCAAATCCGTCCTCCCCTCGATCCCCCTCCTGGGCGAGCACGCCGAGCGCTGGCTGCAACAGTTCAAGGACGCACTCAAAGCCTCCCTGCACCATGGAATGCTCTTCGAGGAGCTCGGCCTCGTCTATCTGGGCCCGATCGACGGCCACGACATGAAAACCCTGCGCGGCTATCTGGAACGCGTCAAGACCATGGAGGGCCCGGTCCTGCTCCACGTCCTCACCAACAAGGGCCACGGCTTCGAGCCGGCGGTCAAGGACCCCGTCAAATACCACGCGCCGGCCCCGTTCCGGGTCCACGAATCGGGCGACGGACTGGCGCCGCTCAAGACCTCGTCGTCGCGTACCTACACCGACTGCATGAGCGACGCACTTCACGCCGCCTGCCGCGAAAACCCCCGGCTGGCCGTGATCACCGCGGCCATGTGCGAGGGGAACAAGCTTCAGCGCATCCGCGACGATTTCCCCGACCAGTTCTTTGACGTGGGCATCTGCGAGAGCCACGCGGTCGCCTTCGCCGCGGGCATGGCCAAGGCCGGCGCGCGGCCCGTCGTCGACATCTACAGCACGTTCCTTCAGCGCTCTTACGACCAGATCTTCCAGGAAGTCGCCCTTCAGAACCTACCGGTCGTCTTCTGCCTGGACCGGGCGGGGCTGGTCGGGGCCGACGGGCCGACCCATCACGGATCCTACGATCTGGCGTACATGCGGGTCTTTCCCAACATGGTCGTGATGGCGCCGGCCGACGAAAAAGACGTCGCGCCCATGCTCGAGTTCGCGGCCGCCCACCCAGGGCCGGTCGCCATCCGCTACGCCCGGGCCAATCTCGACACCATCAACCGCGACGTCCAGCCGATCGAGCTCGGGGCCTCCGAGATCCTCGAGTGGGAGACCGACGGCATGTTCCTCGCCTGCGGCTCGATGGTTCCCATCTGCCTGCGCGCCGCCGACCGCCTCCGCGAACGCCACGGCCTCGCGGTCGGCGTCGCAAGCGCCCGCTTCATCAAGCCGCTCGACCAATCCCTGGTCAAGAAGGCCCTCACCGAGTGCGGATTCGTGATCACGGTTGAGGAAGGCTGCCTGATGGGGGGCTACGGCTCGGCCGTCCTCGAGGCCGCCAGCGACCTGGGCCTCTCGACCGCCCGGCTCCGCCGCCTCGGGCTCCCCGACCGCTTCATCCTCCACGCCGAACGCGACGAACAGCTCGCCGAAACCGGCCTCGACGTCGACGGCGTCGTCCAATCCGCGCTGGCGCTCGCCCGCGAGGTGAACCCCACCCGCAAATTCCCCATCCAGACCCGCAAAGCACTGGCCACTCAGAATATTTGATTCTTGATTCTTGATCTTTCGATTCGCGCGCGGGCCGCGCGATTCGACGGCCACGCTCTTCCGCGGCCACCGTGCCGCGTCAGACGGCGGAAGCGTGCCGCTCCGACAGTTCTTGAAGATGGCTCTTGGCGGCCTCCAACAATTCCTCGTCCTCGACGTCCCAGATCGCTTCGGCCGTGAAGCTCTTGGCCATGTAGGAGAGATTTGCAAGCAACTGGCCGAAACGGACGTCGGGCGTATACTCCCCGAGATCGTCCAGAACGCGCAGGAGCTGACGGCGGATTTCGGGATTCATGGAATCAGGTCTCCGATGGTCGGAAGGTAGCCCAAGGGCACTCCTGCCTCACGTACGACCTCGACCCTGATGAGTTTTCCGGGTGCGAGGCGTGCGACCCGAGTCGCACGGGTGACGCCATTGTAAATCATGATCGCCCCGTCCGATCCCCGGTACGCCCAGGGCGGGGGCATTCCGACGGTCCCAGCCCCAAACCGCGCGATTTGCTGTTGCAGCTTGTACGGGTCTGCCCCACTGA
>DAIDHE010000072.1 GCA_027459775.1 Planctomycetales bacterium
AACAACAGAGACACAGAGACACAGAGAAGAAAAAGAAGAGAAGAAAGAAAGAGAGAGAAAGAGAGAGAGAGAAAGAGAGAGAGAGAAGAGATCCGGATTTTGAACCACAGAGACACAGAGACACAGAGAGGAAAAGAAAGAGAAAGAAAGGGAGAGAGAGAGAGAAAGAGAGAGAGAAAAAAGAGAGAGAGGAAGAGAGGAAGAGAGGAAGAGAGGAAGAGAGGAAGAGAGGAAGAGAGGAAGAGAGGAAGAGAGGAAGAGAGGAAGAGAGAGAGAAAAAAAAAGAGATACTCAATACTTGATAGAGATCGAGATATGCGGAGTATCGGGACAATCGGGGCTTGAGAAGAGAGGGCGTCGGATGCGCAAGCGCCTTATTTCAGGGTTGACCAGATGAGATTCAGAGCTGATACACAGCCGCGGACGGGCACGGAACCTTCATTCCGATCGTTGACCCAGTCCCATCCCGCGCGTTCCGACCTTCAAAACTCGATTCTCTCTCGTTTTACTCTCTCTCGTCTTTTTCTCTCTTCTCTCTCTCTCTTTTTCTCTCTTCTCTCTCTCTTTCTTTTTCTTCTCTGTGTCTCTGTGTCTCTGTGGTTCAACCGTATTGAGAATAACAGTGGGTCAATTCTCTCTCTTCACTCTTCTCTCTTCTCTCTCTATCTTTCTTTCTTTCTCTTCCTTTTCTTCTCTGTGTCTCTGTGTCTCTGTGGTTCAATCGTATTGAGAATAACAGTGGTTCAACCGTATTGAGAAGCATCATGGACGAACTTACACCTATCTATGCGACTGGGGCCTTGATCTTGGGCTATTTCGCGGTTGCCGTTGCGCGAAGGCGGTTTGACCCGTTCGACCCGGTCTGGCTGTTCCTGGTGGGCTATACGCAGCTTTATGTCATTCAGCCGATCAGCTATCACGACTGGGCCGTCGGGGTGCGTGGGCCGGAGGTCGTGTGGACCGCCAATCTGCGGGTGTTGTGGGCTCTTGTCTGGTTTTTCCTGGTTTATCACTGGGGACCGGGCCGGGCCGTCGCGCGGGTCTTGCCCAGCCCGCCCGCCGGCTGGTCGCGCGGGCTGGCCGCCGCCATCGCCCCTCCACTCGTGCTCTGGGGGCTCGTGTGCGCGGGCCTCGTGCTCCGCTCGGGCGAGGACGAGACCGTCTCCGCCGAGGGGACACTCTTTCGCTCGTTCCCCTTCGTCATGCTCGTCGCCGCCATCTTGCTCGTGGTCACCGGGCGCTCGAGCACCACCAAATCACTCTTCCTCCCCGCCGGCCTCTTCACCGCCGCCGCCTACGTCTTCATCTGGATGTTCAATGGCAAACGCTCGCATTCGCTGATCTGTGTGCTGGCGACGATGTGCGCGTGGTACACGTCGCGGGGCAAACGGCCGTCGTGGCCGGTCCTCTTCGGAACCGGGCTGGCCGGCGTCATGGTCGTCGGCATCGCCATCGGCTGGCGCGGCGACCGCGACCACGAACGATCCGTCGCCGGCTTCCTCGCCTTCATCGGCGACTTCAACTTCAAGCACGTCGTCGCCAGCCTGAACCTGGCCAAGGACGACGACGACGGCCGGCCGATCAGCTACGAAAGCGAGGAATACGGCGGCTATCTGCTGATGGTCGACACGGTGCCCGGTAAGTCCCCTTACGACGGCGGCGCCAGTTATCTCCGCGTCTTTTCGACCTTCATTCCGCGGATCATCTGGCCGAGCAAGCCGCTGTTCGGCCGCGCCCAATGGGTGAGCGCCTGGATCGCGGGGTCCGAATTCGAGCGTGACGAAACCTTCGCCGGGCCGGCGATCGGTCTTCTGGGCGCGACCCAGCTCAACGGCGGCGCGATCGGGACTCTGATCGTGCTGGCGTGCATGGCGACGGTCTTTCGCGCGGCCTTTGCGTATTTCAAGACCCATGCCCACCTCGCCTGGGCCCAGTTCTGGTGGTCGATCACCTATTACAACGCCTGGTTCACGACGACGAACGACGACCCGCTCGTCTGGTTCTATTACAACTGGGGCTTCACGGCCCTTCCGGTGGTGGTGCTGATGTGGTGGGGCTCGAAAGGGAGCGCAGCGCCCGCCGCCGAGGCCGCGCGAACCGCTCGCGGGGCCGCCCTCGCCCCTTGATCAAGGAGGATCTTCCATGAGGCTGGCCGTCTGTTTCACCAATTTCGGACCCTATCATCTGGCCCGGCTACGCGCACTCGCCGAACGATTGGGAGCCAGCGGCGGCCGGCTCACGGCCTACGAGGTCGCCAGTCAGGAACAAACTTACCCCTGGCGCCGCTCGCGCGGGCATGAGCCTTTTGACTGGATCACGCTCTTTCCCGGCCGGACGCTGGAATCGCTGAGCGCTCCCGAGTGCGCCCACGCCCTCGAGCAGGCGCTCGACCGCGATCGACCGGATGTGCTCGGGGTGGTCGGCTATGCGCGGCCGGAGTCGATGGCGTCAGCGCGGTGGGGCCGGAAGCGTGGGCTGCCGGTGGTGCTCATGTCCGAAAGCCAGGCGGTGGACCGGCCTCGCGTCTGGTGGAAAGAGGCGGTCAAGCGGCGGCGGCTGCGTCTCTTTGACTCCGCGCTCGTGGGGGGGCCTGCGCACCGCGCATACCTCGAGCAACTGGGCATGCCCGGGGACCGGATCAGCCTGGGCTATAACGCAGTCGACAACGCCGCGTTCGCCCGGGCGGCCCGGGCCTGGCGCGGGTGCGACCAGGCACGCGACGGGTTGCCCGGCTCGCCCTATTTCTTGAGCGTCTGCCGGTTCGCGCCCGAAAAAAACCTGCCCCGGCTGATCGAGGCGTTCGCGCGGTATCGCGCGAGTGCGCGCGCGGGCTCGGCGTGGGATCTGGTCTTGTGTGGCGACGGGCCGGCGGCGGCGGTTGTCGAGCAGGCGATCGCCCAGCATGGGGTGAGCGAGTGCGTCCATCGGCCGGGCTTCGTGCAGGTCGACGACGGGCTGCCCCGGTGGTACGCCGGCGCGGGCGGGTTTGTGCTCGCCAGCCTTTCCGAGCCCTGGGGCCTGGTGGCCAACGAGGCCGCCGCGAGCGGATTGCCCCTGTTGATCTCGAACCGGGCCGGCTGCGCGGCCACGCTCGTCATCGAGCCAGCGGGCGCCACGGGGGCCTGTTTCGACCCGCTCGACGTCGACGAGATGACCCATCGGCTCGCCTGGCTGGCCGGGCTCGGCGCGAGCGACCGCGCGGCCATGGGCCTGCGCGCGGCCGAGGTCGTCGCGAGCTGGGGCCCCGACCGCTTCGCCGCCGGCATGATCGAGGCCATCGAGCACGCCCTTCTTGTAAGGCAGGCGCCGCGCCTGCGTCCCCGAAAACGGCGGGTGGGCCGCCCGCGCTCCCAGCCCGAGGTCAAGCCATGATCCAGACCAAGACGACGCCCGCGATCGAGACCGCCCGAGACCCGCTGCCGGCCGACCAGAACGGGCGCTGGCTGCACGTGTGCAACGGGCTCGACCCGGTGCGCGACGGCGGAATGGTGCCGAGCATTCTGGGCATGACGCGGGCGCTCGACCGGCTGTCGGGCTCGGTCTCGATCGTGACGGTGACCGAATCGCGGCTGGGCGCGCTCGAGACCGACGATCTGCCGCCGCTCCATGGGCCCGAGGTCGCGCTCGAGGCCGCCGTCGCCGCCGCGGAAGTCGTGCATCTGCACGGGCTCTGGCAGATTCAAACCAGGCGAGGGGCGCGGGCGGCCGCGCGGGCCGACGTCCCGTATCTGATCGCGGCCCACGGCATGGCCGAGCCCTGGGCGCTGCGGCATAAACGCTGGAAGAAACGGCTCTACCTGGCCCTGGTCGAGTCGCGAAACCTCCGCGAGGCCGCCTGCCTGCACGCCCTCTCGCGGCCCGAGATCGACCACCTGCGAGCGCTCGCCCCCTGGACCCCCGTCGCGTTCGTTCCCAACGGCGTCGACCTGGCCCCGTTCCACGATCCGTTGCCGCGCTCCGACCTCGAAAACCAGTACCCTGCGCTCGCGGGCAAGACGATCATCTTGTTCTTCGGCCGGCTGCACGCCAAGAAGGGGCTGGACCTGCTGGTCGAGGCGTTCGCCCGGCTCGCCTCCGACCACCCGACCGCGCACTTGCTTTTGGCCGGCAACGACGACGGCGCATGGGGGCCGTTCCAGGAGCGGGCGCGGGCGCTCGGCGTGGCCGAAAAGACGACCTACCTGGGCCACACCGCCGGCGATCAGGCGCGCAGGGCCCTGTCCGCCGCCGATGTGTTCGTGCTCCCCAGCTACAGCGAGGGCTTCAGCATGGCCGTCCTCGAGGCCATGGCCGCGCGCCTGCCCTGCCTGATCACCACCGCCTGCCATTTCCCCGAGGCCGAAAACGCCGCGGTCATCGTCAAGCCCGAGCTCGACGCGGTCGAGCGCGGGCTCCGCGCCCTGCTCGAGAGCACCCCGCAAGAACGCCTGCGCCTGGGCCGAAAGGGTCGCGCCCTGGTCGAGGCCGGCTACACCTGGGATCGCCAGGCCCAGAAGCTCGCGAGCGTCTACCAGTGGCTCGCCGGCGGCGGCCCGATCCCCGAATGCGTCGTGCTCTGATCAGACCATGATTGCCAATAGGAATAATAATAATGGATTCTATGATGACAATAATTCATGACTCGACCCGAGTTCCCGTGAGCGTGATCGTGCCGGTCAAGAACGAGGCCGCCAATCTCGAACGCTCGCTCCCCGCGCTGGCGTGGGCCGATCAGGTGTTTGTGGTCGACAGCCAGAGCACCGACGGCACTCGCGAGGTCGCGGCCCGGCACGGGGCGACGGTCGTCGATTTTCAGTACTCGGGGGGTTATCCCAAGAAAAAGAACTGGGCGCTCGAGACGCTCCCGTTTCGCAACGAGTGGGTCTTGATCGTCGACGCCGACGAGGTGGTCCCGCCCGAGCTCGCGGATGAGATTGGCGAACGGATTGGAAGCGGCGAGGCCGACGGGTATGAGCTGAATTCGCGGTATTTTTTCCTGGGCCGGCGGATCAAGCATTGCGGCTATTCCGAGTGCTGGAATCTGCGGCTTTTCAGGCATCGGCTGGGCCGGTATGAAAAGCTGATCGACGGCGCGGGGGGGCGAGCCGGCGACAACGAGGCCCACGAGCACGTCGAGCTCGAGGGCCGGGTGCTGCGGCTGCGGGGCATGCTCGACCATTACGCTTACCCCACGATCGCGGCCTGGGTCGAGAAGCACAATCGGTACGCGATCTGGGAAGCGGCGGTCCACGACCGGCTCATGAGCGAGGCCGTTCCGCCGTCGATCGGCCGGGGCAAGCGGTTCAAGCGCAGGCTCAAGAAAGTCGCCGCCCGGCTGCCGATGCGCCCGCTCGCGCGGTTCGTCTACGCCTATTTCGTGCGGCTCGGCTTTCTGGATGGAAGGCCAGGGTTCTACTTTTGCGGCCTGCTCGCGTTTTACGACTTCCTCGCGGCCGCCAACCGCTTCGAACAGAGGCTGAGCACGCACCCCTAGAGCGGATGGCTAACCATCCGGACTTGAACCACAGAGACACAGAGACACAGAGAAAACGGGAAGAGAGAAGAAAAAAGAGAGTGGGAACAGAAGAGAGAAAGATAAGAAGAGAGAAAAAATAAGAAGAGAGACAAATAAGAAGAAAGTGACTTGATCACATAACTATAGATAAAATATTAGTTATAGATCATAGAATGGTGATTCGACGTCCGTCGATCTCCATTCTCTCTTTTCGTTTTCTTCTCTCTTCCCGTTTTCTCTGTCTCTCTCTTCGTTTTCTTCTCTCTTCCCGTTTTCTCTGTCTCTCTTTTCGTTTTCTTCTCTCTTCCCGTTTTCTCTGTCTCTCTCTTCGTTTTCTTCTCTCTTCCCGTTTTCTCTGTGTCTCTGTGTCTCTGTGGTTCAATTCTTCGCGCATGCGCGTTAGAGCGTTCGCGCGCGATCAGGCGGCGGCCGTCGTGGTCGTCTGGGTCGAGGTCGTCGAGCCGCTGGTACTCGCCGTGCTCGAGGTCGACGTACTGGCCGTCGACGTCGGGGTGCTCGACGACGCATTCGTCGTCGTGCTCGAACCACTGCCGGTGGCCGCGCCCGTGCTCGACGTACTGGCCGTCGACGTCGGCGTGGTCGACGACGAATCCGTCGACGTGCTCGATCCACCCGTCGCCGCCGTGCCCGTGCTCGACGTGCTCGCCGACGATGTCGGCGTGGTCGATGTCGCGCTCGTCGACGTGCCTGAACCGCCCGTCGATGTGGTGGTCGACCCCGTCGTCGTGCCCGTGGTCGAGCCGGGCGACGTGCTCGCCGTCGTCGTCGTGCCGGTCGTCGAGCCGGGCGACGTGCTCGTCGTCGTCGACCCCGTCGTCGAGCCCGTGGTCGATGGCGCCGTGCTCGTCGTCGTCGTCGAGCCCGTGGTCGATGGCGACGTGCTCGCCGTCGTTGTCGTGCCCGTGGTCGATGGCGCCGGGCTTGCCGTCGTCGACGTGCCCGTGGTCGATGGCGACGTGCTCGCGGTCGTCGTCGGGGCGGTCGTGGTTGTCGTCCCCGTCGTCGTCGAGGCCTGGGTCGATGTGCTGGTACTGGTGGACGTGGTCGCCGGCGTGGTCGAGGCCACGATGGGTGCGATCGAGACGGTCCACCACTGGGTCGAGCTGGCCGGCGCGGTCGCCGTCTGGGTGCTCGTCGCCGCCGCGGTCGAGCTCGACTGCGGGGCCGTCGAGGTCGACGTGCTCGTCGAGGTCTGGGTCGTCGAGGAACCGCCGATCGTGGGCTGAACGTTGATCGTGGGCTGCACGTTGATCGACGGCTGAAGCGTGATCGTCGGGCTCGACATCGCCCCCTGGCCACTCGACGCCTGAGCCAGAAGCGCGAGGATGTGCCGGGCATGGCGGCTCAGCTCATGCCCATGCCAATGCGGCCGGGCCATGCGATGAACGTGAGCCGCATGATGGACCCGCGCGGCATGATGCATCTGGGGATGATGCATCGCGGAGAGCAGCTCGCGCCCTTCGAGCGGCTCGACCTGGGCCTGGTATTTGACCTTCCGACGTTCCACCCGATCGCCGCCGCTCAACCGACCATCGCCATTGTGGATCGACATGGCCCCTCCAGGGCAAAACTTGAACGTGAACCGCGATCGACTGCCGGATTCGCGGAACGCAATCGGCAGGACCGGCAAAGTCGGACGTTCGGTTGTCACTCATCGGCGCACGGGGAGCGGATCTTGAGTCAAAGGGTCAAACGAGCCTGAATGTCCCAGGGGTTGAAGGGATTGCGTGGAATGCGGCGACTGGGAAGCTTGAGGGGCTCACTTGTCGGAGTGAGTACGGGGGCCTCGCGGTGGAGTGGTGAAGAGTTGGTCTTGACCAGGGTTTTCGCGGGCGCGCCGTCTCGGGGTTTTGTTGCGCGAATGGGACGAGATCAAGAGCGCTGTCGCGGATCGGACTTCGTGGCGGCCGGTTCCCTGCCACTGTCCCCCTCATCCGCCGCTGCGCGGCACCTTCTCCCGCGGGGAGAAGGATCAACCCATGACCCTCTCCCTCCGGGAGAGGGTGGCCGAAGGCCGGGTGAGGGTCCGGACGCAGCCAACGGCGTCTCACGGGACTTGCGGACGTTCGGGGGCGTCTCACGGGACTTGCGGACGTCCGGGAGGTTCGAGGATCTCGCTGTAAATCGCGGCGATCTGGTCGGCTTCCGAGTCTGGGTTGAATTGGATGCTTGCCCAGGCCTGGGCGTTTTGAGCGAGGATCTGGGCTTCGCGGGGGTTGTCGAGGATGTACATGATGGCGGCGGCGAGGGCGTGGGGGTTGTTTGGTGGAACGACGAGACCTGTTCGTTTGTGGTCGATCAGAGAAGCGAGTCCCTTGACGTTGGCGGCGATGGAGGGGACGGCGTGGGTGAGTGCGAGGGCGAGTCCGCGGTTGGGCGCGTCGCCCTCGCCGGGGGCGCAGAATACGTCGAGGATGCGCCAGAATTCGAGGGCGGCGAGCGGGTGGTCGGCGATCGTCACGCGGCTGGTGATCCCAAGCTGGTCGAGCCATCGCCTGATCGGGGGGGCCTGGCCGCTCGAGCCGGCGATCACGAACTCGGCGTCGAAGCCCTGTTCGAGCACGAGCCGGGCGGCTTCCAGGACCACGCCCAGGCCCTGGTTGGCTGGACCCTGGACCGCCCCGATCACCCGGGCCTGGTCGGGGCCCGGGGCGGCCGGTCGATCGAATTCGGTCGCGAAACCGGGCGCGACCACGGCCACGAGCTCGGGCGGAACGCCAAGGATCGACACCAGCTCGCGCGCCAGCTCGCGGCTTGCCGCGGCGAGCCGCCGACACCAGCGCCTGGAGATCTTGAGACCTCGCTCGATCGTCGCGAACCCGCTGATGCTCTGGACGTAAGGAATTCCGGCGAGCTCGGCGAGCTCGAGACCGATCGGGGCGAGTTCGTCGTCGAGCACGTGCAAGAGCCGGGGGCGGCGGGCGAACTCCTCGGCCCATAGTCGCCGCAGAACCAGCGTTCTGAGGAACCGGGCCCCGATCAGGGGGGCTGGGTGGATCCGTGTCCGGTCAAACCCGGGCGCTCCTTGCAAACAAAGGATCCGGCCGTCGAACCCCCGGTCGTCCAGCCGGTCCAGAAGCGCGAGCAACGGCCGGGCCAGGGGCCCCGTCTCATGGCGGCTGGCGAGCAACACGACCTCGGGGCGGAGCTCCGTCATCCACCATCCCCTTCACATCAGGCCGATCCGGTCGAGAAAAGAAGATCGATCGAGGAAAAGGCGCCAGTCTCGAAGGGCGATCCTTGATTCTTCGCCTTGGCGACGGCCGTTCCATTCCAAATTCTCTCTTCTCTCTTCTTCTTCTCTTCTCTGTGTCACTGTGTCTCTGTGGTTCAATCCGCCTGAAGTACGCCCGGCACGAGCAAGCCCAAGCTGGATCTTGAAACCGCCCTATCCCATTCTCTCTCCTCTCTCCTCTCTCCTCTCTCCTCGTCTCCTCTCCCCTGTCTCTGGTTCGATCCGCCTGAAGTACGCCTGGCACGAGCGAGCCCGCGGCCCGCCCTCGTGGCACCCGCGCGACCAAATCAATGAGTCCTGACCCCTTTGATTCCTCTGGTTGGAATCGCGGATCGAGTGGATTATACTAAGACGCCTCGCGCGTTTTTTGGGAAGGCGAACCGGCGTCGGTTCAGGCTCGGCCCTAGATCTCGCCCTTCTCCGCGATCGGAGGGACGCCGGTCTGGCGCCCTCTCGAGTCCACCGCAAGTCCGACCTGATCGGAGGTTGAGCGTCCCGCATGAATGCATCCTCGACAACGGCCGCTGCCCCGCCCGCCCTTCAAGATCTGGTTGCGCTCTCGAATCGGCTCCTCGATAACGTCGCGTCCGTGGTGCTGGGCAAGACCGCGGTCATCAAGCTGGCCGTGGCGGCCCTGCTGGCCGAGGGGCACGTCTTGATCGAAGACGTGCCCGGGGTGGGCAAAACCCTGCTCGCACGCGCCATGGCCGCCAGCATCGACTGCGGGTTTCGCCGCATTCAGTTCACGCCCGACCTGCTCCCTTCCGACATCCTGGGCTCGAGTGTGTTTCACGCCCCGTCGGGCGAGTTCGTCTTCAAGCCCGGGCCGTTGTTCTCGAACGTCATCCTGGCCGACGAGATCAACCGCACCACCCCACGGACCCAAAGCGCCCTCCTCGAGGCCATGAGCGACCGCCAGGTCTCGGTCGAGGGCAAGACCTACGCGCTGGCGCCCCCGTTCATCGTGCTGGCGACGCAGAACCCCTTCGAATACGAGGGGACGTACGTGCTCCCCGAAAGCCAGCTCGACCGGTTCATGATCCGCCTGACCATGGGATACCCCTCGCACGAGGAAGAAAAACGGGTGCTCACCAGCCACCGCGAGGGCGAGCCGGTCGAGACACTCGAGGCGGTGATCGCGGCCGAGGAGGTGCTCCTGCTTCAGCGCGCCGTGCGCGGAGTGCGGGTTCGCGACGTGATCGCCGAATACATGCTCCAGATCGTCGAGGCCACCCGCAAGAGCGACGACCTGCACGTCGGGGTCAGCACCCGGGGCGCCCTCACCCTCTATCGCGCCTGCCAGAGCCTGGCCCTGGTCTCGGGGCGCGATTACGTGATCCCCGATGACGTCAAAACCCTGGTCCGCCCCGTGCTGTCCCATCGCGTGGTCGGCAAGTCGTTCCTGCAAGCGGGCGAGTTCGGCGCGGCCGAGTCGATCATCCGCAACCTGGTCGACCGGATCCCGGCCCCAGCCTGAGAGGCTGAGCACCTGACCACAGGAAGATGGAACCACGGAGACACAGGGAAGAGAGAGAAGCTAACCACCAGAAGATTGAACCACAGAGACACAGAGAAGAGAAAGGGAGAGAAAGAGGATTGAACCACTGTTATTCTCAATACGATTGAACCACAGAGACACAGAGACACAGAGAAGAAAAAAGGGAGAAGAGAAAAAGAGAGAGGAGAAAGAGAGAGGAGAAAGAGGATTGAATCGCTGTTATTCTCAATACGATTGAACCACAGAGACACAGAGACACAGAGAAGAAAAAACGAGAGAAGAGAAAGGGAGAGAAGAGAAAGAGTGAGATGAGAAAGAAAGAAGAGGAGAAAGAAGATTGACCCACTGTTATTCTCAAGACGGTTGAACCACGGAGACACAGAGAAGAAAAAAGAGGAGAAGACAGCAGAGAGAATTGGAATGGAGCGGCCGTCGCCAGGGCGGGCTTCCAATTGATAATCGATGATTTGTAACACTGTACATATTACGATCTGTTTTCTAAATCTCTCTTCTCTCTTCTCTCTTCTCTTTCTCTGTTTTTCTTATCTTCCTGTTTTCTCTGTGTCTCTGTGTCTCTGTGGTTAACTCCGAGAATCAACAATCCTGAACATGCCGCGGCAAGCGCGGAGAGCAGCCGTGAAAGTGAATTCCAAGCAAAAGCTGCGGCGGCGGCGGTTTCTGAGGGCGGCCCGCGGTCTGGCGGGCGCTTTCTGGCCGGCCGAGCGGTCGATCCTCACGAGCGAGGGGCTCTATTACGTCAGCGTCAGCCTGTTGCTCCTGGTCGCCGGGCTGTATCAACAAGTGAATCTGATCTTGCTGGTCTTCACCCTGACGGCGGGGCCGCTGCTGGCGTCGGCCTTGGGCGGGCGTTCGATGCTGCGCAAGCTCACGGTCGCGCGGCGGTTCCCGCCCTATGTTTTTTCAGGCGACCCGCTCGTGATCGACTACACGCTCGATAACGGCCGCCGCTCGCACGCCTCGCTGGCCGTCTTTCTCGAGGACGCGCTCGCCCCCGTCGATCGGGGCGTCTCGGGGGGAGTCGGGGTCGCGCCCCGGGCGTTCTTCCCCAGGATCGCCGGTCGCGGCCGCGAACACGGGCGCTGGCAGTGCACGAGCCCCAGCCGCGGGCGCTACGCCTTCGCGGACCTGGACCTCGGCACCCGATCCCCCTTTGGCATCGTCGAGCACCGCGTCACCATCCCGCTCCCAAGCGAGCTGCTGGTCTATCCCCGGCTGGGCCGGCTCACCAGGCGCTGGTACCAGTTCCAACGACAGGCCACCGAAAGCCGCGGAGGCGCCCGCCACGACCGCTCGGCCCAGCAGGTCGAATACCACGGCCTGCGCGATTATCGGTCCGGCGACAGCCCGCGCTGGATCCACTGGCGCACGACCGCCCGCCGCGGCGAGCTGATGGTCAAGGAATTCGAACAGCACAACGAACAAGACCTGGCGCTCCTGGTCGATCCCTGGATCCCGCGGTCGAAGGTCACGGCCGAACAGCGCGAGGCGGTCGAGACGGCGGTGTCGTTCGCCGCGACGGTGTGTCTCGAGACCTGCCGCACGTCGTCGCGGAGGCTGGTGCTGGGCTGGACCGGTCCCGGGGCCGGCGCGTGGCAAGGGCCGGCGTCGGTGAAGCTGCTCCACGAGCTGCTCGAGCAGCTCGCCGTTCTCCGTCCATCGCACGAGGGGGGCCTGGCCGGGCTGTTCGACGTGATGCCGCCGGCGATGCTCCGCGACGCGATTCTGGTCGTGGTCTCGACCCGTCCGATCAATCTGGTCGAGGAGGCCGAGAAATCGTCGCGGCTGTCGGGTGCGCCCGCGCGGGGGCTGCTGGGTCGGGTGACCCTCTTGAACGCGGCGGCGGGGGATCTGGCGCCGCTGTTTCAGTTCGACGCCGACCGGGTCGACCTGGCGCGGCCGCGGATCGCGCTTGAGCCCGCCGATCGCTCGTCGGCCGAGACCCGCCGCCGCGGCCTTTCCGAGGACGAGCCGCCGCGGCGGACCACCAACCCGTCGGCCTCAGGCGAGGGAGCGCCCGCGCCATGAAGAGCCAGGTCGTCTATCGCGCCAGCTTCTACGCCATGCTCGCCGTCGCCTCGATGGTCCTGGTCGGCGACTGGACGGCCGACCGCACCGGGCCGGCCTATCCCATCCTGGTCGTCGCCGCCGGAATCGCCGCCTTCTTCCTGGTCGACCGCGCCCGGGTGCTCCTTTTGCCCCGCCAGCTCGGCGACGCCCTGGGCGTGGCCACGCTGGCCTATTTCTATTACGAATACCAATCCGACGAGAGCGAGCTCACCCGCGCCCTCGGGCACTGGCTTATCCATTTACAGATCATCAAATATTTTCTTGCCAAGACCAGCCGCGACGATTGGGTGCTGTTCTTGCTGGGGCTGACCCAGGTTTTGATCGGGGCGGTCGTCAATCAGAGCGACCAGATCGGCGCGTGGATTTTCTTGTGGGCGATGCTGGCGGTGTGGGTGCTGGGGCAGTTTTTCCTGCAGCGCGAGGCGCGGCGCGCGATCGCGATCGCGGCCGACCTCGCCCCTGGCGACGAGCCCGCGCTGTCGGCGGCCGATTGCTATCCCGGGCTCTACGACTTGCGGTACGCCGTCGACACGGTCCGCGTGATGATCTCGACCCTGGCCCTGGGGGGCCTGATCTTCCTGGCGTTGCCCCGGCAATCGTCGGCGGTGCGCAGCCCGTCGGGAGCGCCTCTGGCGCGGCATTTGACGGGGTTCGACGACGAGGTCAAGCTGGGCCAGCTGGGCGAGATCCTCGAGAACGATTCGGTCGTCATGACCGTCGAGCTTTCAGATTCCGAGGGTCGAACGATCAATCCCGACCGCGAGCTGCTCTGGCGCGGAGCGACGTTGCTGCGGTATGAAAAAACGCGCTGGCTTCGCCAGAGCCAGCGCCCCACCGAGACGATCGAGAGCGCAGCCACCATCCGCCCCGGCCGGATCAATCGACAGATCCATCAGAGGATCAAGCTCGAGCCCATCGATATGTCGATGCTCTTCGCGCTGCGGCCGATCGAGAGCTGGGGGACCAGAACCGCGTCGGCCCCGAGCATGAACCCGCTCGACGGCACCTTGACCCGCCCCGACACCCGCGGGGGCTCTTACGATTACACCGTGGTCTCGAGCGCGGACCCCGACGCCATCCAGGTCGGCGAGGCGCCGCCGAGCTTTGCGCGCCACGAACAGATGCTCTCGATGCACCAGAAGCTCAAGGCCGCGCTCCGCCCGATCGCGCTCAAGGTGGTCGCGGGCCTTCCCGAGGGCAAGGACCGAAAAAGCGTCGCCGCCCGCGCCCACGCCCTGGAATCGTATTTGCGCGATTCCGGCGCGTTCGGCTACAGCCTCAAGATGGAGATCGTCGACCCCAACCTCGACCCGGTCGAGGACTTCTTGCTCAACCGCCGCAAGGGGCACTGCGAGTATTTCGCCAGCGCGCTGGCTCTGATGTTGCGCTCGATCGACATCCCCTCGCGGATCGTCAACGGCTTCAAGGGGGGCGACTGGAACGACATCACCCAGACTCTGAACGTGCGGCAGAAACACGCGCATAGCTGGGTCGAGGCCTACGCCGGCGTCGAGACCTTCACCAGCATGGATCGCCCCGAAAAAGACGTGCCGGTGTGGATCACCCTCGACCCCACGCCGGTCGACCAGCGCGACCAGTCGATCGCCCAGGTCGGCGGCGTCGCCGGCAACTTTCGCTCGATCACCGACGTGTTCCGCCACATCTGGGTCTTTTACATCGTCGGCTACGACGGCGATCGGCAAAACCGCATCCTTTACGAGCCGATGCGCCAGCTGTACCAGGAGATGCGCAGGCAATACATGCGGCTGGGCCGGTTCGTGCGGGGGCTGTTCGCGGCGCTCTTCCATTTTCGCGATCCGCGGGCGTTGATCAGCGTCCGCGGCTTTTTCGCGAGCTTCACGATTCTGGTCGCGGTTTTGGGCCTCTGGGTTCTGGGGTCGTGGCTCGTCAGGCGCTGGCTGGGCTGGCTCCGGGGGCCGGGATCGGACGCCGCCTCGTGGAGCGCGGGCGTCGTGTTTTACCGTCGGCTGGCGCAGATGCTGGCGGCCTGCCGGCTCGAGCGCGGGCAGGCCGAGACCCAGCGCGAATTCGCGGCCCGGGCCGCCCAGTTCCTGTCCGCGCGCGGGCCGGCGACCGCTCCCCTGGCCGAGACGCCCCGAATGGTCGTCGACGCCTTTTACTCGGTCTGGTTCGGCCAGCTCGAGCTCGACCCCAAGGCCCTCGAAGAGCTCGACCTCCGGCTCGACCAGCTCGAGGCCGCCCTCAAGAACCCCTGACCCCGCGCGGAACGGGCGTCCGTCGCCCCTCGAACGCGGGTTCGCTTCCTCCCAAGGATTTCCCCAGGCATGCAAGTTGGCATCGTCGGATTTGCTGGAAGTGGAAAAAGCACGCTGTTCGAGCTCCTCACGGGCGCGCGGCCCGACCCGGCCCGCACCCATTCGGGGCAGGTCGGCGTCGCCGTGCTGGCCGACCCCCGGCTCGACTTCCTGGCCACGCTCCACAACCCCAAGAAAACCACCCCAGCCACCATCGAATTCCTCGACACCCCGGGGCTGCTCAAGGGCGCTCAGGCCGAAAACGCCCAGCGGCTGGGGCTCATTCGCGAGGGCGACGCCCTTCTGGTCGTGCTCTCGGGCTTCGCCGCCTCGGACCCGGCGGCCGAGCTAAAGCAATTCAACGACGAGCTGCTGCTGGCCGACCTGGTCGTGGTCGGCAACCGCGTGGAGCGGCTCGAAGCCTCGGTCAAGAAGCCCCGGCCCGACCGCGAACAGCAACTGAAAGAGCTCGACCTGGTCAAACGTGCGCTTGCCGTCCTGGAAGAGGGCAAGACCGTGGCGTCGCTCGAGCTCACCCCGGACGAGAAAAAGCCGATGCGATCGTTTGGCCTGTTGACGGATAAGCCGCGGGTGGTCGTCTTGAACGCGCCCGCGGGTTCCGAGCGCGACCGGGCGATCGGCCTGTTAGGCCCGGGCTCGGCCGCGATCGACGTCAAGCTCGAGCTCGAGCTGGCGGCGCTCGAGCCCGACGAGCGGGTCGCCTTCATGGCCGAGATGGAGATCGCCGAGCTGGGCCGCGACCGGGTGATCCGGCTGGCGTACGACGCCGTGGGGATGATCACCTTTTTCACCGCCGGCGAGCCTGAGGTCCGCGGCTGGAACCTCGAGCGTGGCGCGACCGCGATGGAAGCCGCCGGCAAGATCCACACCGATCTGGCCAAGGGCTTCATCCGGGCCGAGGTCTCGGCCTGGGACGAGATCCACGCGGCCGGCACGCTCAAGGAAGCCAAGGCGCGCAAGCTCGAGCGGCTCGAGGGCAAGAACTACATCGTCAAGGACGGCGACGTCATTTATTTCCGTAGCGGGCTGTAAGGCGAGCCCAGGGGGGGTGTCCGCAAGAGCGCCCCGGCCTCGAGGGCGGCCACGCCCCGCGCGAGCACGTCGCGATTGGCGCGCACGATCGCCGGGGCCGCCGCGCGCTGGCCGTAAACCCGCTCGGCCACGTCCTCGAGCGTCTCGCCCACCCGCACCACGGTGAAATCCACCGCCCCACGCGGGCGCTCGAGCCCCGCGCGGGTCGCCGGCGGGGCCGCGCGCGCGGCGGTCTCGGCCCCGGCCGGCGGCGGCTTACGCGCGGGCTGATAAAGCGCCAGCGCGAAAAAACCCACGATCGCGATCGACAACGGAATACTGAGGAGCGGACGGCGATCCATGGCGGGACGACTCGCGCGGGATGTTCGATGAGGTCGTTCAAGAAGAGGTCGTCATCACGATCATCGGCCGTTCTCGCCCACCCGCTCCAGGTTTTTTTCGAGATGGCCCTCGGCATAAGTCCGAAGGATCTCGATTGATGGGCTCCGGGCGTGGTTTGTGAGCTTGTCCCGCCTGGGGTTGAAGGCTAAGATTAGGACATTGTGCGATGACCCGTCCGAGGCCGGCGCTTGGGTGCGCCGCTTGCAGGAATCGAGCCCATGCCCCGACTCGCGCTTCGTCCCATCGTGCTGATCGCGGTCCTGGCCCTGATGGCGGTCATCGTGGGGGCCCAGGCCCCGGTGCTCCAGCCCGACGAGCAAGAGACCGCCCGGATCGTGGTCGATCTGCTCCAGAAGGGGCACATGGCCCGGCCGATGATGAACGACGAGATCGCCCAGAAATGGTTCGACGCCTATCTCAAGGATCTCGACCCCGGCAAGCAGATCTTCCTCAAGCCCGACGTCGCCGAATTCGCCAAGGACGTGAGCACGATCGACGACGAGGTCCGCGAGGGCAAGGTCGACTTCGCCCACAAGGTCTTCGCCCGGTTCCTGGAACGCGAGACCGAGCGCTACAAGCTGCAAACCGAGCTGCTCAAGAAAAAGATCGACTTCACCGTCGATGAATCGCTCCCCGACGACCCCGACAAGCTCGAGTACCCGGCCGACCTGGCCGAGGCCAGCGATCGGATTCGCAAGAAGGTCAAGTTCGACCTGCTGTTCGCCAAGGTGGTCGAGCACCTGGACGAGGCCGAGGCGATCAAGAAGCTGACCGTCCGCTACCGCGACATCGACCGCCGCTGGCACCAGGTCGACAGCGGCGACATCTTGCAGTATTACCTGACCAGCCTGACCCGGACCTTCGACCCCCATTCGGCCTATCTGGGACCGAAGGACCTGGAGGACATGCTCAACCAGCAGCTCCACCTGTCGCTCGAGGGGATCGGGGCGTCGCTGCGGTCGGAAGACGGCTTCGCGGTGGTCAACGACCTGATCCCGGGCATGGCCGCCGATCGCGACGGCCGGCTCCAGCCCGAGGACAAGATCATCGGCATCCAGAAAGAGAACGGCGAGGAGATCGACCTGGTCGAGAAAAAGCTCAACGACGTGGTGCGGTTCATCCGCGGCCCGCGGGGGAGCAAGGTCCGCCTGATCGTGCAGCCCGAGGGCACGAACGAAAAACGTATTTATGAGATCACCCGTGAAAAGGTCGAGCTCAAGGAGCAGCACGCCAAGAGCAAGATCATCGAGGCCAAGCTCAAGGACGGCCATCCGGTCAAGATCGGGGTGATCAACCTGCCGACGTTTTACGGCGACACGGTCGCGATCATCCGGGGCGACGCCGACGCGGTGAGCGCCACCGCCGACTGCCGGCGGATTCTCGAGGGGTTCAAGAAACAAGGCGTCGACCTGGTGGTGATGGACCTGCGCGACAACGGCGGCGGCCTGCTCGAGGAGGCCAAGACCCTGTCGGGCCTGTTCATCGACACCGGGCCGGTCGTCCAGGTCCGCAAGACCCAGGGCGTCGAGCACATCGACGACGACGACGAGGGGACCGCCTGGGACGGCCCGCTCGCCCTGCTCATCAACAAATCAAGCGCCAGCGCGTCCGAGATTTTCGCCGGCGTGATCAAGGACTACGACCGCGGCCTGATCATCGGCGACTCGAGCACCTTCGGCAAGGGAACGGTGCAGAGCATCGTCATGATCAACGATCAGGCCCGCCGCGGCGGCCGCCGCAACCAGGTCAACCATGGCGCACTCAAGCTCACGATCCAGCAGTTCTATCGCGCCAACGGCGAGAGCACCCAGATCCAGGGCGTCACCCCGCACATCCATCTCCCCTCGCTCGACGACCATCGCGGGTTCGACGAGGGCAAGATGGCCAACGCCCTCAAATTCGACAAGGTGACCGCGCTCGCGCACGACGACTATCACCGCGTCCCCGCAGACCTGGTCGCCACCCTCAACGAGCTCTCGCTCGCCCGCCGCAAGAGCGATCCCAAATTCCAGAAGCTCAACGACTCGATCCAGAAGCTGATCGCGCTCAAGTCGCGGCACTCGATCTCGCTCAACGAAGCCAAATTCCGCGCCGAGTTCATCCCCGAGGATCCCGAGGAACGCGCCGCCGAGGAAAAGGCCAAGAAAGAGCGCAAGAAAAAGAAGTTCACCGAACGCGAGATCTGGCCCTCCGATTTCTACAACGACGAGGTCTTGCACATCCTCACCGACTATCTCTCGCTCGGCGGCAAAGTCCTCGGCTCCAACCCCCCCGAACGCGCCAAGATCGCCGGCCAATAGTTTTTTGATCCCACGGCTGGCCGGGGTGATGGATCTCACCAGAGCCGCGGAAAAGGGGGAGGCGCCGTCGGCGCTCGCTCCCGACCCCAGGGCTGTGAAGCTTGACGGCGAGACCGGTTTGTAGCAGGGGGGAGGGGTCGTCGGCGCTCGCCCCCGACCCCTGAACTTCGCCCCGGCGTCGCGTCCCGCGGAGCGGGGTTTTTCCTCGAGTCCGCGGGGCTCCGGAGGTTACTGCCCAGGGCGCAGACCTGGGTTGGCCTTTCCCTCGTCAGGCAGTCCCCTCGGGAAGGTGCCGATCGGGGTTCTGCTGGATCGTGTCGGCCCTGAGCCTGGCCTCAGGTCGCTGGTGTGGCGGCCGTCGCGCCCGGGCGGCCCGTCGAGGATCGCCCTTCACGCGCGGACGGATTGGTCGCCTTGGGCCGGGGCGAACCGTCGTCGCGCGCGATCTTGGTGCTGGGGACGCCCACACTCAGGTCGGGGTGGCCAGGCGCCCACGTTGGCGGCACGATCGTCATGAGCTGCTTGGCCGCCCAGATGCCGTTTCGTTCGTTGCCAGGGAAAAAGACCAGCGAGTCAAAGGTGAGCGGCTGCTTGAGCGCGTACCGCGAGGCGAACTGGAGCCCGAACATGCACACGGGGAATTCGCTCGCGCGGTCCATGTCGCCCAGCCGGATCGGCTTCGACAATTCGAGACCGGCCGAGCGAAACGCCTTCTCGGTCATCTCGACGCAGTAGAGGGCGTCGTCGTCGGGCAGAAGCTCGTAATCAAAGGGAAGCTGCTGCTCGAAAACCCTGCGCACATAAGCGACGACCTTCGGGATCGATTTGCGGTACTCGGGCTTGAGCCGCTTGACGCCGATCGAGCCGACGTTGTCCAGGATCCAGACGCAGAACGGCTGGCGGGCGACCCCGGTCCGGGTGGTGTCATAGACCACCGGCCCCTCTTGTTCGATGGTCACGATGCCAGTGTGTGAGAACTTGCTGTCGCTGGCATTGGCCAGGAACCGGCTCATGGGGAAGATTCCCCGGCCCACCCGGGCGTCGCCCAGCCGAAAGAGGATGTCCCCCTCGCGAAGCACCTGCCGGCCCCAGCGGTCCCAGCGGGCCATGTGCTGGGTGGCCACGATCGGCGACATCCGCCCCTCGTGCCGCGCCTTGGTCGCCTCGGGACCCCAAAAGTTCCCCTTCCAACCCGCCGGCACCATCCGCTCGCTCATCTCGCGCTCCTCGGGAGGATGCAAGATCAGCGCCACGGTCCATCCTAGAATCCCAGACATTATCATGTTGCGCCTCGACCAATTCCTTAGTGCGAAATCGTGCGTTGCGACAGCCATGTCCCACAGGCCGGCGGCGACGAAATCTGGAGGATTCATCGGCCGGTAAAGCAGCGATCATAACCGATCCGGGTCTCAAATGATACCGACTAGCCCCCGGCCGGCGCACAACGCATCCACTCGCCCTTATCCGCACGGCCGGTGGGCGCACAGGGGCCTTCCACTCATGTCCCGTCCCCCGACGCGCGGCAGGGAACGGCACTGAATGGCGTTAAGTCCTGCTTATTCACACCATTTTGCCCAATCCGACTCAGTTATTTGGGCGAACTCGGGTGGGTCGGGGGTTTTCGTCGAGAGTAGGTTCGGGGACGGTGAGCTGGTCGATGACCCGGGTGACGCCAAAGGTGTCGGCGGCGAGAGCCACGGCTTTGGCACGGGCGGTGGCATCCGGAACCATGCCGCGCAGGGTGACGGCACCGCCGTCGGCCTTGAGGACGAGATTGCTCGAGTGCAGGGATTTATCCCAATGGAGGCGGCCGTAGACGCGGCCCAGGATGCCCAGGCCCTGGACGGTGTCGCGGGATCGAGCGAAGCCCTCGCGGACCGATTCGCCAGCGTTTTCCACGCCGCGCCGGACAGCGCGGCCGAGCTCGTCGATCTTCTCGCCGGCCTTCTCGGCGAGTCCCCCTTCTTGCTGGCCCCAGCCGGCAGCGCCCAGGAACAGGGCCAGAACCGCGACCATCCCCACCATCCATCCTTCGAGCTTTTTCATCGTACTCACTCCGTCCTCAGTGATGAACTCCTGGAAGATCCTCCCCGGCGGCATCCCCGCCTGGCGCTCAAACCTTAGCCAATTCCAGGAGCAATTCCGAGGCCAGTTTTGACGGCCGCGACCCATCGTTCCGGGTCTCGGTCCTGGCCGTTGGTTTTGTCGAGCTCGTTTTCCAGCTCAGCACTGCCGGCTTGTCGCTGGCGTTGCTTCTCCATTAAGATCGCCGCCGTTCAGTCAGGCTCCAACACCACGGGCGCTTTCGATGACCGACGACATTCGCATTCAAATCCCGGACTTCGGACTGGCCGGCCTGAAGGCATTGATCGATTTGGGACCGGAGGGCGTGGCCAAGCTCCACGAGGCAGCCAAGGATTTGATTCTCACCTTGAGCATGAAGGACTTGACGCGGCGGCTGTCGACTGAACTCGATATCGATATGGAGACGGCTTCGCGACTGGTTGTGGGTGCCTTGATGCCCCTCAACCACCTACGCGTTTCGCTGGGCTTGGAAACGCCCGAGTTCCTGGAAACGCTCTCGAAGGCCCTGGAGCGGGAAACCCCCGAGGCCTGGCGGAACGAGAATCTTGATCGATGGAAGGCGCTCGCCGAGCGAATCGGCCCCCTCTTCGAGAAAGACAATACTTTCAGCGTCGCCAACAAGTCGTATCAGATGTTGGTGAACCGGCCGAATCCCGTCGCGGATCTGAAGATTCTCAGCGAGCTCAGGCCGGTCTACAGCGAGGACGCTGCTTCCGTGAAGGCCTTGGTCCTGGCGCAAACCTTGGTCGTGGGTTACATGGAAGGAGACGTCAAGCGGACCATCTTTCTATCGATGGATCTAGATGACCTCAGGACATTGGCCGCCGAGGTCGATCGTGCTAAGCTCAAGAATGAATCTGTTTCCGAAGCGGCCTCTCAGTGGGGCGTGGATCTCTTGACGCAGGGTCGGCAGGGCTGACGAGATGTCCGGAATTTGGGGGGAAAACGTGAAGCGGTCGACCGAATGGGAGGTTCGGGAGCCCCCATACGGCATCGCTCGTTACGCGAACGACTTGGAGGCCTGGTCAACCCGTCGTCGGCCCTGGCTGCCCGAGGAGGCCACTTGCCGCGAGCTCCCTTCCGCGCGTGAGTTCAGTCCAGTGGCGGACGGCTCGTTTCGAAGGCGGACGCGCGCACTCCCGACGATCGCCGCCATCGAATCGATTGGCGGCAGGAAAGCGCGATGCCTCGTTCAGGTCGCGGGAACCGAATTGGCCGTCGAGTTGCCCGCGCGCATCCTTGAGGCGCGCGGACTCAAGCCCGGCATGCGCTTCCTGTGGTGGATGAGCGAGGATGGGTCGGTGAGCGCCGAGGATATCGACGACCTGCCCTCCACCGATCGCCTCACCAACCGCGAGGAAGAGGAAGGCCAGCGGCTCTACGAGGAACTTCTGGACGATCTCACCTCAGGCGACGAATGGGGCCGCCTCCACAAGCCTGGCCTTTGACGAACGGCGGAGGAAGATCCGTTGCTGGCCGTTCACGTTCTGGGCCCCGGTTTCGGCGAAAGCATCGTGATCGAACTGCCCGGCGGCGAGGTCGGGGTCATCGACTCCTTCCGCGCCCGTCATACCCAGCCACCGGCCCTGGAATTCCTG
>DAIDHE010000317.1 GCA_027459775.1 Planctomycetales bacterium
AGCGATTCGAGGCGATTCCTTGCCGCTCTCCTTTCTTTCGTCAGGTCGACCCGGACGAGCCCGATTCGGGAGGCGGGCGGGCCGCGCCCAGTCCGAGTTTCCCTTTCGCAGCCGCGCACGCCGCGTCGAGCGTACGTTCAAGCTCGTGATCCTGGGGGCGACGCTGGGTGTGGTGGTGGTTCTGGTCGCGGGGACCTTTGGCGGCCGTTACCTCGCGGGCTGGGTGGTTTCGCGGGCGCGTGCGCTGGCGCTCCAGGCCATCGGCTTGCCCCCCGACCGCGACGCCATCGACGCCGACTGGAAGCGCAGGCGGCTTTTCGACGTCCACGAGGCGGCGCGAAAGCACGCCGCCAGCTTTGGCGAATACAACCCGGCCCAGAAGCGCCTGCTCGAATACGCCGGCCTCGACCCCGCGCACGCGCTCATCCGCTGGGGCAATTTCAACAAGACGGTCCTCTTGCCCTCGACCATCTTCGAGCCCGACGAAACCGGCCGATCCTATCGCTTTCGCCCGAATGTGCGTTCCATCTGGATTCGCAATTTCCCCATGAAGGGCGAGGTCAAGGCGTTCTTTCAGGTGGTCCAGGCGGAGGGCGTCGCCGACCTCTTGAAAGGGACGGGCGCGTCCCTGGTCGAGGGCTCGGAACAGACGACCAATTCTTGGGGCCTGCGCGGGGATGAGCCCGATCCGTCCGCGCAGCGCAAGGGGATCGTGCTGGGCGATTCTTATATGCAGGGCCTTTTCGTCGGCGACCACGACACGCCCAGCGAGCAGCTCGAGCGGGTGCTCACCGAGCGTTTACACACGCATGTCGAGATCTTGAACACCGGCTGTCTGGGCTATTCGCCCGAGCAATACTATTACAGCCTGCTCGCCTTCGCCGATCGGTTCCCGCCCAGCTTCGTGGTCGTGAGCGTGTTCGCCAACGATTTCGGCGACTTGTTCGAGGCGCTCGAGGGCCGGGGCGATTGGGACGAGTCAGCCTACTGGCTCGAGAAGATCCGCGAGTACTGCTTCTCCAGGCGCATCGTCTGCCTGGTCGTGCCGGCCCCCTGGGTAAACCAGATCGAGGGGCCGTTGCGCTCGGGCAACTATCCTGGGATGATCGCGAATCGGTTGAACGCGGCGGGGATGGATTATCTGGATCCGATCTCGGCGTTCGCGTCCGCGCAGTTGGAGGCGACGGTGGCGGCGGCTCGCCAGCGGCAGGTGCTCACAGGGAGCCCGCTTTTCAACGGCCGGATCGGCGACGGCCATTTCTCGCCGATCGGCGCGGGGGTCTGGGCTCGGGCCGTCGCTCGACGGCTGGTCCTCTTGATCGAGAACCGCGAAGCCCGGGGACCGAGCGCCGGCGCGAATTCAGCGCCGGCCGGACCGGGGCCCCTCGAGCCCCGATGATCCTCGCCTCGACTCCGCATGCACGCCAGTCCAGATTTCCCGCGAAAGGCCCGGCGATGTGGTCTCGCCCGCCGTTTTGATCCCATCAAGAAGACGGGATTGAGAATCACGCGAAAATATCCAAGAATTCGTTTGACACAAAGAACATTTTGATATTCAATAACTTCAGAGATCGACTATTTAGGATGGGTAGAGGATCGAGCCGCCACGCCGCGGGTTTTCGCGGGGATGGCGGGTTTTCCCCCCTCGATCAATCGGCGAATTCAAGGAGAGTCCCTGATGAACCATGACGGCAAGAATCGCGTCGCGTGCCTCACCGCCCTGCTTTTTGGGGCTCTGGTCGCGTGCGCCGGCTGTGAGTCCAAGGGGCCTGCCGAGCGCGCCGGCGAGAACATCGACAAGGGCATCCAGAACGCCAAGGACGCCGTCAACCCTCCGGGCGATCTGGAGAAAGCGGGACGCAGCGTCGACAAGGCCCTCAAACCCTGATGCCTTTTGCACCCGCCTCAACTGCTTTTTCAGGCGCTCCCCAGTGATTCTCACGAGCAAGCGCTTTGCTGATTCGAGAATGTGTAGGGTGCGCCCGACTGTACTCTAGCTTTGTCGCGGGTCGCGCCGTAGGATTCCCGCCGCGAGACAAGAGTTTCTCGGGTGCGCAGGCCGTTGCGATGGCGGCCCGTGATCGAGACTCGCCTCGCCCATGGTCCGGGAGCCGCGAGCACGATGAAGCCCCCCGATCCCTCGCGCGAGGCTGGCGATCTGTCGTTCGCGCAGAAACTCTCGGCGACCACGCTCCATTCCGCCTCGGTCGCGGCCTTGGGCGGGCTCTTGTTCGGCTTTGACACGGCGGTGATCTCGGGCGCGGAGAAGGCCATTCAGCGCGACTTCGCGCTGGACAACGCGTGGCTCGGTTTCACGGTGGCGACTGCGCTCATCGGGACCATCGTCGGCTCGGTCGCGATCGAGAGGCCGGCGGACTCGATCGGCCGCAAGCGGACGCTCTACCTCCTGGCCGTCCTCTACTTCGTCTCGTCGGTGGGATGCGCGCTCGCACCGACCTGGGTGATCCTCGTCGTTTCGAGGTTCATCGGCGGGCTGGCCATCGGCGGCGCGTCCGTCGTGGCGCCCATGTATATCGCGGAGATCTCCCCCTCGCGCCTGAGGGGCCGGCTGGTGGCGATCAATCAACTGAACGTCGTCGTCGGCATCCTGCTGTCGTTTATCTCGAACTATCTGATCAGCCTCTCTTTCCCCACCGAAGTGGCCTGGCGCTGGATGCTCGGCGTCGTGGCAGCGCCCTCGGCGGCGTTTCTCGTCCTGATAACGGGGATCGTGGAGAGTCCACGGTGGCT
>DAIDHE010000089.1 GCA_027459775.1 Planctomycetales bacterium
CGAACGTGACCTTGAGCTGGCCTTGGCGGATCGATTCCAGCGATTGCGACAGGACTTCGGGGAGAATCGTGGCGATCTTGCGCAGATCCGCGCCGGCCCGGAGGGTCTCATGCAGGATGCGGTCGGGCTTGAGCCTGCGAAGGTGGAGCTCGCGGAGCAGAGGGACCAACCGGGTCGTGATGTCAAAGCGAGGGTCGAGCGTGCGCGCGACGCTCTCGATGCCGACCAGGGCTCGGATCAAGAGAACGAGATCCGCCGGTATGTGGATATGGTGCGTGCGTGCCAGGGCGAAGATCTCGCGCAAGAGTGGGCTCAGGCTGATGGTTTCGAGGGAGAGGTCGGAATAGGTCGCGGTGAGCTCGGCCAGGTCGCGGCGAAAGGCGCGGAGGTCGGCCGGGCGCACCCGGACGTCGAGCGCCTGGAGCGCTCGCAGCACGCGGTCGGGGTCTTGCGCGATCAAGCCCGAGAGCAGGTCGGCGATCCGTTCACGGGTGATGGCGTCGAGCTGGCCGAAGATGCCGTAATCGAGCGGCGCGATCACGCCGCTTTCGAGCACCCGCAGATTGCCGGGGTGCGGATCGGCGTGGAAGAAGCCGTGGCGAAAGACCATCTCGAGCACGATCCGCGCGCCGCGGTCGGCGATCTCTTCTGGAGTGTGGCCGAAGGCGATGATCGCGGCCCGATCGTCGATCGGGGCCCCTTCGATGAATTCCATCGTGAGCATCCGCGAGGTGCAGTACTCGGGATAGGTCCGCATCACGTGGATCGTGGGATCCTGGGCGAAATGCCTGCGACAGCGCTCGATCGTGGTGCGCTCGATCGAGAAATCGAGCTCGCGCTTGATCGTGCGCTCAAACTCGTGCGCGAGCGCCATCGGCCGCAGCGCCGCCAGCTCGCGAATCCGCTTCTCGACCAGTTGCGCCAGGTTTTTGAGAATGTCGAGATCCGACTGCACGATCTTGGCGATGCCCGGGCGCTGAATCTTCACCGCCGCGACCTGGCCGTCGTGCAGGATCGCCCGGTGGACCTGCGAGATCGACGCCGCCGCCGTCGGCTCGGGATCGATCGACCGGAACACCGATTGGGCCGGCCGGCCGAACTCCTCGCGCAGGATCGCCTCGACCTGATCGAAGGGGAACGTACGGGCGGAGTCGCGCAGGAGCGCGAGCTCGGACGTGTAGCTTTCGGGCAACAAGTCGGCCCGGGTGCTCATGAGCTGGCCCAGCTTGACGAAGCTCGGCCCCAGCTCCTCGCAGAGCATGCGCAGCCGGGCGGGCCGATCGTGGAGCTCGGCCTCGGCCCCCAGCGTGACCCGCTCGATCGGCCGCGCGATCCCCTCGAGCCGAAGCGCCGTCACCACGTCTTGATAGCCGTATCGCACCAGTCCCGTCAGGATCTGGCGATACCGCGGCAAATCCCGCAGATGACCAACAGTTTCACGAATCACTCGATCCCATCCTCACCCCGGACTCCTCGGGACGGCCACGGGCTTCGCCCGTTCAGCTTGCGGCCAAACGCCGTTTTTGTTAAGTTACCGTTTATGCTTCAAATCAGCAAAAACGCTAGATCCAGGACTTCTTCCATGATCGTGAAAGAACCGCCTGCCGTGCGATCGCTGGATTCGATCGAGGATTTTTCCGAGACCCGGCTCGAGGCGATTGGTTTCATCTTTCATGGCGTCGTGCTGGCGGGCGACAAGCCCCTCGCGATCCGCTCCACTTCCAACCTGCTCCATTTCGCACGCTGCACCAAGCTCGAGCGGGCTCTCGAGACCGAGTCCAAGCTCTGGTTCCGATCGATCAAGGTGGCGATCCGGCATCTCGACGAGAATCCCGGCAAGAAGCGCTGGAAGTGGTGCAAGATCTGCGAACGCGAGATCACCCAGCGCATCCTTGACGAGGCCTGAGCTGGCCTGGCCCGGCCGGGACTGTGTCGCTTGGAGGTCGTGGCGACCAGGACCGTGCGGGCTCAAGCCGGTGCGCGGCCGAGGACGATGCGCTCGAAATCGGGGTTGCCGCGCAACCGATCGAAATCGGACTCGAGCGCGACGCGTTCGCGCATTTCGGGGTCGAGCTCGAGTGCGGTCGTGAGTTCCTCGATCGCCCTGGGTGCGTTCCCCGCCAGGCTCCAGTAGCAGGCGAGGTTATAGTGGAGAAGGGGTTCGAGGGGGTGCTCGCGGAGCACGCGTTCGAGCGAATCGATGGCCTGTGCGAGGCGATTGGTGCGTTTGTAGCACCAGCCGAGTGCCAGGGCGACGCGTGCGTCGGCGGGCCGCAGTGCGGCGGCCAGCTCGAGCGGCTTGAGGGCCTCGCGATAGCGCTCGAGCCCCCGAAGGGCCTCGCCCTTGAGGAGAGAGGCCTCGAACTGAAGATTCGCCCAGTCGGGGCGGCTGTTCAGGATCTCGAGCGCGCGTGCGGGCAGATCGAGAAGCAGATAGCCTTCGGCCTCGTCGAGCTGGCGGCGAATTCGATTGTTGCTGAGCCGACTCATCTGGCGTCGGACCCCCGGAACCGCTTGCGCGTCATGGTTTCGATCAATTCACCCGCCATGGCCCGAGCACGCACTCGCGCACGCGCCCCTTCAATTCATACAAAGAATTCTACCCGACGGAAAGGGCGTGTGGCGGGATCGAGACGCGGACGAGCCTGGGCGTGGACGGCGAGGGGCGGCGGAATCCATCGTGCGGGTGCGGATGCGTTGGCGCGGGTCAAGCGAAGAGCGGCTCGCCGCGAATTGGCCCGCCGCGGCCGTGGGCAGGGCATTCACGGGTCGCCGGCCGGCCAACCCAGGGCTGTGCCCTGGGCTTTCATCTCCCAGTCCTTTGGACTGAAAACGGGTCGATGCGGGCGCCGAGGCCGAGGGATCGATTCTCATCGGCACTTGATCGCGCAAACCACGTCGCGCCCCGGCACGGGCGCTTGCGGAGGCGGGCCGCCGGCCGGGGGTGACGTTCGATCGCTCGGTCCGGCCGCGGCCCAGGGTTCAGAAAACCGGGTTCATGCCGTGGTTTTGATCGTCGACGGCGACGCCGGCGAATTGCTCAAACGTTTCGATTTCTTCGCGAGTCAGCGCGTGTTCGGTGGCGATCAGGTCGGGGATCACGACGCCGGCGGTCGAGCCCTGGGTCAGCGCGATCGCGCGGGCGTCGATGCCCGCGCGGTTCCGCAGGCCGTCAAGCCAGCGCTCGGGGATGGCCTGGGCGCCGTAGTGCGCCCCCGCCATCGCGCCCAGGATCGCACCCGTGGTGTCGCTGTCGCCGCCCAGATTGACCATTTCGATCAGGGCCTCCTCGAACGACGAGGTCGTGAGCAGGATGTAAAGGCAGGCCGGGATGCAGGCGGGGGGGAAGCCCATGGTGGCGCGGCGGCACTCGGGCTCCGCGCCGTGGTTGTTGGCCTCGTCGACCAAAGCCCGCAGCGCCCGGTCGCGGGGCAGCTCCAGAACGGCCTCGGCCCGCGCGATCGCCCGCGACATCGATCGGCCGTGCTCGCGACGATGGGTGACCCGCTGGCCATAGTCGGCCTCGATCCGGGCCTCGTGCTTGCTCAAGTCGGCGGCGATCCAGAGCGGCAACGCGGCGTCGCGGGGCTCGCCCGAGACGAGCCGCCGGACCGCATGCGCGACCGCAAGCGCCCCGCCCAGACTGCGGATGTCGCGGTGGGTGATCAGGCTCGATTCCATGACGGCCTCGAACAAGGGCTCGGTCGCGTCGCGAAAGAAGAGCGCCACCGGCGCGATTCGCATGGCCGCCCCGATCCCCGCCCCCGGCTGGCCGCACGAGCCCGCCGGCATCCCACCCTCGAGCGCGGCCAGAACCTGGCGAAAGCTCCGCCCGATCCCGCGATGCGCGCCGACGAACGCCCCCTTGGGCGTCATCAGCCCCAGATAGAGATCCGCGAGCCGTTCCTGATCCACCCGCCCCGATTCCAGCAACACGTCGCACAAGGCGAGCGCCTGCTGGGTGTCGTCCGAGTACAGACCTGGCAACCGCCAGCGGTGCGGCTTGCGTTTCCAGGCTCGGACCCCGTCAACGTAATCCCAAACCCGCCCGTAGTGCGACTTGATCTGCTGCGAGGAAAGCCCCTCCAGGGGTGCACCCAGCGCGTCCCCCACGGCCATCCCCAGCAAGCACCCGCGTACACGGTCGACTCGGAACAATTGAGGCATCGCAGCGTCGCTCCTCGGATGCCAGCCAAACCATCGAGCGACCGCGTGGCCGCCGTGAGTAGGCTCGTCGATTTCGGAAGATACACGCCTGGTCGAACCACGCCAACCGTTTTTTTGTTCGCGACCCCATGTTTTTTCCCGTCGCGACAGCCTGCTGTCACCCTCGAAACCCTTCCCCGCTCGCACTTAAGTCCAATCGCGACCCGATCATGCCGCGGCGATTCCACGACGAATTTTTCCGCGAGGACAAGGTCCGTTCATCGGCTCTGGACGCGGCCGGCGGCCGATCGTCACTCGCGTGGCGGTTGATGTCATGTTCATCTGGATAGTTAAGGCGCCTTGCTCCTGGCGGCCTCGGGCGTCGCCCGGCGCACCTGCGGAGGGCTCACTCCGGACGCGCCGCTGACCCTTTTATCGACGCGCCAACCGCCGCTCTTGTCCTTGCTCTCGGGATTCGCGCGGGGGCGGCGAGTGCGCCCAGCACAATCGCCTCGACCGGACCAGCTCGGCCAATCGATTGGTCGCCGCGAACTTTGGGCGAAGCCGATGCGCCGGCCGGGACTGGCCAGGTTGGCTCTCGTGGAGGCGAAGGAGGTTTCCGGCGTGGCTCAGATTCGGGGTGGGGCGGGCTTGAGCTCAAAGAGCGACTGGGTGCGGACGATGGCCCGTTCCTCGGGGTAGGTGTGAATCGATTGGATGGTGAGGTCGCTGGCCCGGGGCGTGAGCTTGATCAGGCTGATTGGCGCGGGGAGGAGCCGGCTCGAGCCGCGAAAGGCGTGGAACAGCCCGGTGCGCGAGCCGTCGAGCGCGGATTCCTGCGAGAGGTGGCGAAAGACCTCCGGGTCAACGTGCTCGGAATCCAGACAGCTCTGATACTCGATCGAGCCGCCGGGGCGAAGGATCGTCGACCGTTCGCGTCTGAGGCCCGATTGAAACAGCCGGCCGGCTTCGGGGAAAGCCGAGTCAGGTCCGCAAAGAACCTCGGTGAGCAGCATCGTGCCGGCCCGGAAGACGACCGCGTGGCCGCCCTCGATGATTCGCAGATCGGCTTCCCAACCCTGGAATTCGATCCGCCGGAACGAGCGGGTGGCGAACCAGTCGGGGTGAAGCGCACGATTGAATACCTGGAACAAGAGGTCCGACACGCGCGACGGGGTTCGGCTCACGCCCATGAGTTTTGTTCCTTTACGGTCGACAAGGCTGGCTTGAGAGCGTTTTTGATCGAGGGTCCAAAAGTTATGTTCCGTGGAAGGCCGTGGGATCGCGGATCAGCCTGTATTCTAAGGACGAGTCGTGGCGAGCGGAAACCACCGTGGGGATCGTGAACTCGGATTTCGCGGGGGGCCGGTTCCGGGTTCGAGCCCGCCTTGACGGTTCTGGGGTCGAAACGTAGACTCCCGGCCGGTTCAGCCGCCCTGCCTTGCGCCCTTTGAGGGCGGCCCATGACCAGAGTGCATGACGCACACGATTCGTCTCCGCGCCGTCCAGGAGACTCGCGCGCCAGGGAAGGTGACATGGACCTGATTGTTCGCTCGCGGCCCATTTTGCCTCTCCGCGCCTGGAACGCGCTGCGAACCCGGGGACCGGCCTACGCCTGGCACAAGGTGCTCCGCCGCGTCTTGAGCAGGCACCCACGCTGGAAACGACAATGGCTCTACGCCGACCCCCGCTCGTATTGGACGCACCGCGGCGGGATTGATTATTTTCGGGAACAAGAGGGCCAGCCCGCCCGCTCCCGGCGGGCCGCGTGGATCGCCGAGCACGTGGCCGCCTACCAGCCGACCTCGATCCTCGAGATCGGCTGCGGGTACGGAAAGCTGCTCGACGAGCTCTCGCGCAGACAGGGCGTGACTCTCTGCGGCGTGGACTTCAGCCCCACCCAGCTCGAGCTGGCGCGGCGGTTCCTCGAGCACAAGCCGGCCGTCCGGCTCGTCCTTTCGCGGGGCGAGCGGCTGCCGTTCCCCGACGATTCGTTTGACATGGTCGTGACCTCGGCGGTGATCCTGCACAACGCCCCCGAGGTCGCCGAGACCATCCGCCGCGAGGTCGTGCGGGTGGCGCGGCGGTTCGCCGCGCACAACGAGGAAACCAGCGAAAGCTACAACCGGTTCGGCTACGACACGGCCCTCTGGTATCGGTCGCGGGGAATCCCACTGGCCGAGTCCGGGCCGATTCCCGCCGACGACGACCCCCGGACGTCGCAATTCTGCGTCGCACTCCTCGATCCCGCGGCCAAGGCCGCGCTCAAGACCTCATCACCACGACGCGCTCACGATCATGCTTGATTTCGGCTTCGCGCTCTTTCTGGCTCTGATCGCCGCCGCGGTCGGCGGCCGGATCACGGCCGCGCTCAACCCCGGCCGCGGGCCGGGATCCCCCGCGGACGGTTGGCTCGATCTCTTCGCCCTCGCTTTGCCCCTGGGCTTTGGCGTGATGGCGCTCGGGGTGCTTGTGCTGGGGCAGCTTTCGCTCCTCAATCATCTGGGCATGGCCATTCTGCTGGGCGTCATGCTGGAAATCGGGGGGTTCTGGGCGTTTCGGAGAGTCCGCGAGTTCCGCATCGAGCTCCGCGCGACGCCCCCCCTCGATTGGTCGCGAGCGGATTTCGCCATGGCCGGCCTGCTGGCGGTCGTGGTGTGCGCCACCGCCCTATGCTCGATGCGGCCGGTCACCGACGGCGACGCCCTTTGCTATCACCTGCAGGCGCCCAAGTTTTTCTTGATGCATGGCGCGGTCGGCTATGCGCCCGATTTGCATGAAACGATCTATCCGCTCGTGACCGAGATGCTCTACACGGTCGCCCTCGAATGCCGTGGCCCCGCGGCCTGCCGGGGCGTTCAGTGGGTGCTGGGTCTCGTGTTCGCCGCCGGGGTGACGGCCCTGGCCCGGCCCATCCTGGGTCCGCGCGCGTGGTGGGCGGGCGTGATCGCGCTTCTGGTTCCGGCGATCTCGAACGGCATGTCCGCCCCGCTCAACGACGTCGCGCTGGCGGCCTTCGGCACGTCGGCGCTCCTGGCCTGGGACCGGCTCCACGACCGGCCAAGCCCTCGGGCGGCCGCGCTCGCGGGGGTGATGTCGGGGCTCGCCATCGGGGTCAAATACCCTGCCCTCGTGCTGGTCGCGATCCTCTTTCTCGGCATCCTGGCCCGCCGGTTCGTGGGGCCCGGCGACCGGGTCGAGCGCGGGCGCTGGCTGGGCCTCGCCTGCACCTACGCCGCTGTCCTGGTGCTGGTGGGAGGCTGCTGGCATCTCAGGGCCTATGTGCACACCGGCAACCCGGTCTATCCGTTCTTCAAGCAGGCCTTCGCCGGCCAGGGGCTCGATGAGGTTCTCGACCCGATCAAGCGCCCGCTCGCGGTCACCTTCGGGAACATGCTGGGAGCGCTCGGGCCATTGACCCTCGAGCCCGACCGGTTCGACAGTTTCTCGCACCAGTTCGGGCCGGTTTTTCTCTTGTTCTTGCCCGCGCTCCTGATCGAGCGCGCCCCGCGGCGAGTCCTGATCCTGGTCGGCGTGGCCTACCTGTTCCTGATGATTTGCATGACCCAGCGACAGAGCATGCGGTTCTTGCTGCTCGCGCTCGGGCCGTTCGCGATCGGGTCAGCCTATCTGGCCGACGCCTGGAGTCGCCGTGCCACCTGGCCTGCGCGGCTTTGCCTCGGGCTCTTGTTCGTGGTGTTGGGGGCCGAGTCCGCGCTGGCCCTGGTGCGGGCGCGGGGGTCGGCCGGGTATCTGCTCGGCCGCGAATCGGCGGCGGGCTATCTGGCGCGGGTCGAGCCGACCTATCGCGTGGGAAGCTGGGCGGGCGCTCATTTGCCGCGCGCGGCCCGCGTGATCGGCCAGGACCACCGGGGGTTTTACATCCCCCGCGATTACACGATGGAGCTCGCGCACCGCCGTCGCACCGGGATCGGAACCGCCGGCGAGTCGGCTCGCCAGGTCGTCGCCCGCTTACGTGAAGAGGGCTTCACGCATCTCTTGCTCTGCCCGCCCGAGGATCCGGCGGCGGTGGAATTCGATCCCACGCTCTCGAGGCTGCTCGAGCCCTGGCTCGCCGAGCGGCGGCCGCTCTATCGCGAGCGCCTGGTCGACGGCGATGGGATCGCTCGCCGCTACGAGATCTACGACCTCGGTCCGCGCTCGCCGATCGCGCGGGCGCCCGGGAATCAGGAGGTCGTCCGATGACGCCCCTACGCCCGAGCCTGGCCGATCTCAGGGTCCGCGTCCACAAGGATCGCTCGGGCGAGATCGGCAACTGGCTGGCCCGCCGGATCGTCCGGCCCGCGGCGATCCCCGGAACCTGGCTGGCGATCCGGCTGGGGCTGGGCGCGCATCACGTGACGGCGCTCGCGCTTGCCACGGCCCTGGCCGGCGCGGGCGCTCTTGGGACGGGCCAGCGCTTGGGCTTCGTGATCGGGTCCGCGCTCGCACTCCTGGCGTTCTGGCTCGACCACGTCGACGGCCAGGTCGCCCGCTGGCGGGGAACCGCCAGCCTCGACGGCGTCTATTTTGATTATTTGATGCATCACGCCTGGAGCGCGGCCCTGGGCTTCGCGGCCGGCTATGGACTGGCCGTGCGAACGGGAGTCGTGGGTTACGCCCTGGCCGGCTTCAGTGCGGCCGCGGGCTGGGTGTTCCTCGGCCTGCACAACGACTGCCGGTACAAGGCCTTTTTTCAGCGCCTGAAGAGCACCCAGGCAAGCTATCGGGTCGACGGCGGCGCGGGTGGCCGTACGATGCCGCCGGCCGCCTGGCCGCGGCGGGGCTGGGGAGTCGTGTCGTGGCCCGCGTATAAAATCTGCGAGCCTCACATGGTCTTGCTCGAAGTGACGGCGCTGGCCGCGCTCGCGGTCGCCTGGCCGGCCGCCTGGATGAGGGCCTGGCCCGTCTGGGTCGTCCTCCATGCGCTCATGGCGCCCGCCCTGGCGGCGCTCCGGGCCGCCCGATCGATCCGGGCGGGGAGCGTCGAGGCCGAGTTCGCCCGCTGGTTTCGCCCGCCCGGTTTACCGGCCAGCGCCTGGACAGTCGACCCAGGGACGAGTATGACCAGGGATGCCGGCTTTGGATCCTGGAACCGCGATCATTCGGGGCCGGGCCTGGAACCAGCCGGCGCGTGGACGATCCATGACGAACGACGCGATCGACAACCTGGGCCATTGCCCGCCTCCTCCGGCCGGTCGTGAGCTCGGCATTGGCGCGGTCGGCGCGGGCTTCATCATGCGCGACTGCCACCTGCCGGCCTACGCCGCCGCGGGCTATCGCGTGGTCGGGATCACTTCGCGGACGCTGGAGCATGCGCGCGAGACGGCCGCGCTTCATCACGTCCCGCGTGTGTATGACACGCTCGAGGAAATGCTGGCCGACCCCGCGGTCGAGGTCGTGGACGTCGCCGTGCCGCCGGCCGATCAGCCGGGGGTCATCGAACGCATTCTCGCGAGGCCGGGGCGGGTGCGCGGCATCCTGGCCCAGAAACCGCTGGCGCTCGATCTGGCGACGGCGCGGGGGCTCGTGGCAGGCTGCGCGCGGGCGGGCGTCGCGCTCCAGGTCAATCAAAACATGCGTTACGACCATTCCGTGCGGGCGCTCAAGACCTTGATCGAGCGCGGCGACCTGGGCGAGCCGGTGCTCGCGACGATCGAGCTCCGAGCGATCCCGCACTGGATGCCCTGGGCCGAGGGGGGTCGGTCGCTGTCGACCTTCATCATGAGCATCCACCACCTCGACGTCTTGCGCTACTGGCTGGGCGAGCCGGAACGGGTGATGGCCAGCACCCGCCCCGATCCGCGCACGCGGTTCGCGCATGACGACGGAATCAATTTGTACGTTCTAGAGTTCCCCGGAGGAGGTCGTGCGAGCGGCTGGGACGACGTCTGGAGCGGCCCCGCGCGGGAGGGGGCGGCCGCCGCGTCGTTCGTTCGCTGGCGGTACGAGGGGACGCGGGGGCTCGCCCTGGGCGAGATCGGCTGGCCCGGCTGGCCCCAACGCGTTCCCAGCACCATCGACTACACCCTCGCCGACGGCAAGGCCCAGTGGCAACGACCGCGCTGGCCCGAAGCGTGGTTCCCCGACGCCTTCGCCGGAACCATGGGCGGGCTCCTGGACGCTCTCGCCAGAGACCACGAGCCCGACGTCTCCGGCCGCGATAACTTGAAGACCATCGCCCTCTGCGAGGCCGTCCTCGCCTCGGCCCGCGAACACCGCGTCGTACGCCTCGACGAGTACAATACCGATCCATCAGGCACGGCGGCCGCGACGTGAGAGCCACGCTCCACGATCGCCGCAAGAAGCCGGGCCGCGGGAGCCTTGAAAACGCCATGCCGGAATCGTCGATCATCGTGGAAGCTGAACCGAAACCGTCCGGGTCCAGGGGCATGAGGGCGCCTGCCATGCAATTCGACGCCGAGGAAGCCCGGCTGCGGACCGAGGCCTTTCACCACAGCCTGGTCGAGGCCCTGCCCCAGATGATCCTCTGCAAGGATCTCGAGGGCCGATTCACCTTTGCCAATCAGCGGTTCTGTAACGAACTCGGGCGCTCGATCGACCAGATCCTCGGCCGCACCGACTTTGATTTCTTCCCCAGGGAGCTCGCCGAGAAATACCGCCATGACGACCGCATGGTCCTCGACAGCGGCGAGGTCCTGGACGTCGTCGAGGAGCACGTCACCCCCAAGGGCGAGACCCTCTACGTCCAGGTCATGAAAAGCCCCCTCCGCGCTCAGGACGGCACGATCCTGGGCCTCCAGGGGATCTTCTGGGACGTGACCGCGCGCAGGCGGGCCGAGCTCAAGCTCAAGGAGCAGAACGTCATCCTGCAAGACCTCGCCCGCTCCGAGCGCGAGGCGCACGAAGCATTAAAGGCCGCCCAGAGCCGCATGGTCGAGACCGAGAAGCTCGCCAGCCTGGGTCAGCTCGTGGCCGGCGTCGCCCATGAGATCAACAACCCGCTGGCCTTCGTCGCCAACAACGTCGGCGTCCTCGAACGCGACGTGCGCGATATGATCGCGCTCATCAAGCTCTACCGCGGCGAGGGCGAGCAGGCCCTCTCGCCAGCCGAGGTCGCCGCCAAGATCGAGCAAATCGCCGCCGAGCTCGACCTCGAATACACCCTGGGCAATCTGCCCCGCTTGATCGACCGCACCCGCGAGGGGCTCAGGCGCATCGAGCGCATCGTGAAGGATCTGCGCCTCTTCGCCCGCGTCGACGAGGGCGAATGGAACGAGATCGACCTGAACCCCGGCATCGAGTCGTCGGTCAACATGGTGCAGGGATACGCCCGCAAGCAAGGCGTGCGGCTGGCCGCCGAGCTCACCCCCCTGCCCCCCCTGCGCTGTAAGCCCGCGCGGCTGCACCAGGTCGTCGTCAACCTGCTCACCAACGCGATCGACGCATCGCCCTCGGACGGCGTCGTGACGGTCCGCTCTCGACGCGACCCCGACGCGAACTCCATCGTGATCGAGGTCTCCGACCAGGGTCCCGGCATCGACCCCGCCATCCGCGAGCGGATCTTCGACCCCTTCTTCACCACCAAACCCATCGGCCAGGGCACCGGGCTGGGGCTCTCGATCAGCTATGGCATCGTGCAAGAACACAAGGGGACGATCGAGGTCACGCCGAACCCGGGCCGAGGCGCGACCTTCCGCGTGCGCCTGCCCCGCGATCGCGGCGACTCGGGCCGAGCACAGAGCCCGCCCCCGGACGAAAACGCGGGATAGGGAGGTCGTCGTGAAGCTGGGACTGATCAACTCGGCCTGGGTCCAGGCCGGCCGCGGCGTCGAATACGGCATCGCCAAGACCCGGGAAATCGGCTTCGACTCGATCGACGTCTTCGCCGACCCGCTCGACCTCGAGCCCGGCGAGACCGCCGTCATCAAGGAAGCCTGCGCCCGCGCTGGCTTGCCGATCGTGAGCGTCGCCTGTGTCGCCGTCGGGCTCATCGACTTCAACCCCAGCGTTCAGCGCTTTCATCTCGATCGCGTGCGCGCCTATCTCGATTTCGCCCGCTCGCTTGGTGCGCGAAACCTGCTGCTCGTGCTCGGCGAATACATCTGGGAGCGGCAGGTCATCCCACCCGCCGAACAATGGGCGACGGCCGTGCGACAGCTTCGAGCGATCGCGCCCCGCGCCGCCGAGCTCGACCTCGAGATCGCGCTTGAGCTCGAGCCGTTTTCGCTCTCGCTCTTGAACAGCGTCGACACGATGAAGCGGTTCCTGGACGACGTCGATCACCAGGCCGTGAAGGCGAATCTCGACATCTCGCATTTGGCGCTCGCCGGTCAGCCGGCCGATCTCTTGCCAGCGCTCAAGGGGAAAGTCGCTCATGTGCACATCTCAGATTGCGATGGCAAGGTCCACGGCGATCTGCCCCCCGGGCGCGGGGTGGTGGACTTCGTTCCCTATTTGAACGCGATCCGCGCCCTGGATCTCCCGGTGGAAGCCGCCGTCTCGGTCGAGCTCGAGTACTGCCCCGA
>DAIDHE010000107.1 GCA_027459775.1 Planctomycetales bacterium
GCAGCCAGCCCGACTTGGCGAGCTTTGAGGGATAGCGCAGCACCCGCATGGCCGTGCCGAGCAAATGGACGGGCACTCCGCGGTAGGTCTTGGGGTCGTTCCACAGATGGGGGAGCATGAGGTCGCGACGGCTGATCGCCGCCAGCTCGCGCGGAGTTTTTTCGCGGGCGCGATCGAGCAAGAGCTTGTAGCCAGCGTTGTCGAGAAACGAGATCGGCGTGCGGTCGGTCACCGACTCGAATTCGATCGCGTGGTCGACCTCGATGGCGGGCGGGTTCTTGGTCGCCACGGCCGGCGGTTCATCGGGAAAGGGGGCGGGCCGATGGGCGTACCACCACACGGCCCCCCAGCCGCCCAGGGCGATCGCCGCCAGCAGCAACAGCCGCGGCAGCTCGGAACCCTTGAAAAACGACGATGGCCGATCCAAGCGCGCTCACTCCCCTTCGCCAGGACCAAGCTCGTCGAAGCTGAGCTTGGGAGTCTTTTTCGCGTTCACAAAGGCATTCGAGAACGCGTTGATCACCCGCATCATCTCGCCGTACTTGAGCCTGGGGTCGATCTTGATCAGCGTCTGGTCGAACGGCAGATTGGGATCCTGGAGATACTTGTCGAGCTCTTTCTCGAGCGCCTTCGACTCGACCGGCACCGACAATTCGCCGACCGTGATCTGGGCCAGCCTGCCGCCGGGTCCGGCCTTGAGCACCGTGGGCAAGGTGCGAAGCGTGGTTGGCAGGTTTTCCGACGGCTTGTCGGAAGGAGCCTCGGCCGTTGACGTCGCCGGCTGGGGAGGCAGCAGGTTCATCAGAAACTGCCCCTCGATCGGGGCGGCGTGGTAGGTCAGCACGAAGAACGTCAGGAGCTGAAACGCCATGTCGAGCATGGGCGCGATCGGGACGTCCGGGGCCGCCGATTTTCGGCTTCTGGTTTTTTTGTGGTGAGCCAAGGCGAAACCCCCGGAGAACGGCCGCGTTCGAGACCAGTGAGCCGGTCTGGTTCATGAGTCCGACGACATCGCCTTGAAGGCGAACTTGCGGAATCCATTGGCCTGGCAGGCCTTGATGATGCTGTTCAGGGCCTGGAAATCGGTGTCGCGATCGGCGCGCAGAACGATGATCGTCGGCAGGCCGCCCGAGGGGTCGGGCTTGCCCCCCGTGATCTTGAGATTGAGCTTCACGAAGGCCGCCTGCCGCCTGATGGTCTCGACAGCCTTGTGCAGGGGCTGGGCCTCGCCCCCCTCGAGCAGCCGGCCTTCGCGGTCGATGTTGAGCACCAAGCGGTCGACGTTCCCCTCGCCCGCCGCCTCGACCGGCCGCGCTGACTCGGCCACCGGCAGCTTCACCCGCTTGTCGTAATTGTCGGAGCTGAAATTGATCACCAGCATGAAGAAGGTGATCAACTGAAACACGACGTCGAGCAATGGGGTAAGGTTGGGCTCGGCCTTGAATTCGAGATTCGAACTACCAGCCATGGGTCACTCCCTTCGGCGGCTCACGTGGGCGCTTTCTGGGACTTGACGGCCGCGACCAGCGAGTTGATCACGCGGTCGGCGACGCGGTTGGCTTCCATCGACATCTGCGCGATCCGGTTACGGAAAAACGCGAAGAAGAAGATGGCGGGCACCGACAGCGAGACCCCCTCCAAGGTGATGAAGAGGGCCGTCGAGATCCCCTCGGCGACCTTTTCCGGCCGCGGTTGAGCGCCGGCGGCGGTGGCGATTTCCTGGAAGCTCATGATCATGCCCCAGATCGTCCCCACCAGCCCGATCATCGGTCCCAGGGTGCCGATGATCGCGAGATAGCTGATCTTCATATCAAGGTGGGTGTTGATTTCCTCGGAGGCTTCCAGGATGGCCTCCTTGGCCTCGGGCCGGCCGGCGGGCAGATTGGCGATGCCCGTCCGCACCAGCCGAGCCAGGAACGAATCATTGTCTTTACATGCGTCGTAGGCGTCCTGAAATTTCTTGTCCTTGATCGCGGTTTCGAGCTTTTCGATCAAGGGGGCCGGGACGGCCTCGCTGACGCGGAATTCCATGAAGAGCCGGATGACGAGGGCGGTGAAGTAGACCGAGAGGCAGAGCAGAAAGAGCCCGATCGGCCCCGAGGCCCGGATCGCCCACTGGAGCATGTTTTCCCGCCGCGGTGGTGCGGAGCCGTCGGCCGCCGGCGCGGCTGCGTCGGCCTTGGCGGCGGGCTCGGCGGCGTCTTTCGCCGGCGGCGCGTCCTTGGCGACCTCGCCCTTGGCCGGCTCTTGCCCCGTCGCCCGGCCCAGGGGTCCAAGCGCCGTCCAGCACAGGAGCCCGCTGGCCGCCAGGAAGATCACCCACCGCCCGCCCACTCTCTCGCGGTTCCGCGAAGAGGAGTCTCGCCACATCGATTTCGCCTCCAGCCCCAGGAGCTCGCGAGCGCCCCGTGACATCCCCAACCCATTCTCGCACGCACCATCCAACCAATGAGCCTACGACCGCCGCTCCCGATCGTGACCCGCCCCACCCGCAAGTCTAGCTCGCCCTGGCGTCCCCGTCGATCGACCTCTCGAGCGCGGCGTGATCGCTGAATGACTTCAAAATCAATATCCGACGCCGGAGCGGGCGTGTCAACTCCCCGGCTGATTCGCGTGAACGGTCGTCGCGTCGTGCAAGAATGGCGGGCGCTTCGTTGAGCCGGTCTGACGACGAGGGCGGCCGCCCTTGGACCCGGAATCCACTACAAAAATATCAACGCACATCATAAATAGTCAAGATATATCGTCAGAGGCAATTAACAATGCAGTAAACGTCAGAACATAATCTTGAAATCCACGATCGCATGCGTATAATCGGGTCGGCCGCGAGAAACGGATTGTCCCACTTGCGGATTCGGGGAAAAAGCCCATAATTACCGAAAGGAATAGCTGATGCCGTATGAACTGATCCTGCCAAGAAAACTGAGGATACTCGGGTGGAGGGTAAAGATTCTAGAGCGAGAGCGACTCGAGCCGCCGCACGTCACGATCTGGCGTGGGCGCCCTCGGTCGGGCCGACGTCGATCGGATCGGTCGAAGTAGAGACTCGGGCTTCGCGACCTCCGCCTGCTTCGCCCCGGTGGGAGTCTCTTGGGTCTGGAGTTGGTGCTTCAAATCATTGAGGACAACCGCGACCTACTGATTCGAGAGTGGGATCGCATGTACCCGGAGAACCCGGTCTCGGGCCAAACCGATGACGACGAGAATTCATAACACGAACCAAGGATTGGTCTTTCTGGGGCTCCGAGACGGACTTTTGGACGAGCCGTTGCCTCGCCCGGTGACGGTCGCCGACGGTCGCACCGATCTCGCTCCGCTCGTGCAATGCCTCAACAAGCAGTCCACGTGGGTCTCGTTCAGCAAGGCGTCCACGGAACGGCTCATCAAGAGCGCCATTTCGCAGCGTCTCCGATTCCGGGACGCAAGGCTTCTCTTGCTGGCTCCGCCCCGCGCGGAGAGCCTCCCGAGCCTGCTGAGTCTTTTCAACCCCGCCTACGGTTTGGTCGAGGGATTTCGCTGGTTGCCCAAGAAGGAGCTGGTGGGGGCGCTTACGAGCAACGACGCCTGGCAGCGGATCATCGGCGGGATCGCCGATCCCAAGGCCAAGGTACTCACTCTGGTCCGCGGAAACCTCGAACCCATCATCGTGCCATTTTCGTTCTTCACGCCGTGCGGAGACGGCACGAAGCCCGATTTCGCCAAGCTCGAGATCATTGACTACGGCGACACCGTCGCCCTGGGCGAATACGAGTCGTCGGCCGATGTGATTCTCTACGAGCTCGACCCCGCGTATCGCCGCTGGCTCAACAAATATCGCAAGCAGTCCGAGCGTACGTTCGGGGCGGCGCTCTACCGGCTCCGCCTTCAAAGACGCTTGCTCCGCACCGATTTCGCCCCGATCTCGTCCAAGGAAATCGCCCGCATCGAGCGCAACGAGATCGCCAAACCGCACCAGAAGACGCTCGACGTGCTCGCCGCCAGACTCGAGGTCCGCCCCGAGGAGATCGAGACCTTTTGACTCGCCCATCCCGCGGCCAGATCGGCTTCTTCGTCGCCGGCTCGCGTTTCTCGCGCCACGAAGGGCGTGAGCGGTTAAGATAAGCATGGGGCGCGAGCGCGCGCCCTTTTCGGCGGCTTGGTCAAGGATATGCACATGAACGTGATCGTTCTCTTGGGGATCCTCGCAATCGCCGGCGGGCCGGTGGGCGACCAGCCGCCGGCGGCTTCGGCCGAGGATCTGGTGGGGGCGCTTGAAGCGGTGATGGCGAAGGCGATCGCCAACGCCGAGCCGTCGGTCGTGGCGATCCATAGGGTCAAGACGAGTGGCGGCGGCGAGTCCACCCTGGCGGTTCGCGGCAAGCGCACACCGCGAATGCGCGACGGGTTCGTGCCGTTCGGACCCCGCGGGATGGACCGGCTCGACGCCGACGACCTGATCTCGTTCGATTTCGGTTCCGGGGTCGTGGTCGGCGGCCATGGGGAGATCCTCACCACGTTCCATGTGGTGAAGGGGGCCTCGCGGCTGATCGTGCGCGCGGCCGACCGCCAGGAGTTCGACGCCGAGATCATCGCCGGCGACCCCCGCAGCGACCTTGCCGTGATCGCGCCCGTGGCGATCGAAGGCGTGCCCGCCCCCAAGCTCAAGCCGATCGCGCTGGGCGACCCCGCCCGGCTGCGCAAGGGCTCGTTCCTGCTGGCGCTGGGCAATCCCTTCAACTCCGCCCGCGACGGCAAGCCCTCGGCGAGCTGGGGCATCCTCTCCAACGTCGCACGCCGGCTCGACCCTGATGTGGGCGATCTCAACTTCCCCCGGAGAGCCCTGACGCTGCCCAACTATCCCACCCTGCTTCAGCTCGACGCCAAGCTCAATCTGGGCATGAGCGGCGGGGCGGTCGTGAACTTGAAGGGCGAGCTGGTGGGGATCACCACGTCGGCGGCGAGCCCGCTGGGATTCGACGCCATGGCCGGCTACGCGATCCCGATGGACAAGCTGGGCCGCCGCGCGGTCGAGATTCTCAAACAGGGCAAGGAAATCGAATATGGGTTGCTGGGCATCCGGGCCGACGGCCACTACACCAACCGCGTGGGCGACGTGCAGCCGAACTCGCCGGCGTCGCTGGGACAGCTTCTGGTCGGCGACGTGATCGTCAAGGTCGGGGACGACCCCATCGCCGACTTCGAGTCGCTGATCCTGGCGATCAATGGCTACTCCCCCGGCCAGTCGGTCAAGCTCAAGATCCGCCGGGGCGACGACCTCCTCGAACGCACGGTGGTCCTGGCCAAATTCCCGGTGGACGGCGAGGTGATCGCCACCAATCGGCCCGCGGCGTGGCGCGGGCTGCGGGTCGATTACGCGAGCGCACTGGGCATGCGGGCGGTCTCGCCGCTCTTGCTCGACGCGCCTCCCCTGGCCGTCGCGGTGATCGACGTCGAGGGGGGCAGTCCGGCGGCGGCGGCCGGTCTCAAGAAAGGCCAGCTCATTCGCGAGGTCGAGGGCAAAGCCGTCGACTCGCCCTTGCGCTTCGCCGAGGCGATCGCGGGGCTCGAGGGACCCGTGACGCTCGAGACCGACCTGGGTCCGATCGTCGTCAAATGATCGCCGTCTTGCCACGATCGAGCCCGCGCCCCACAATGTGATGCCAACCGCGCCCCGCGGCCCGAGCGCCCGGCTCGTCCCTTTTTCTCTCAGTAGGCGACCAGACCGCAACCCATGAAAATCGACGATCTTCGCGAGCTTTATCTCGACTTTTTCGCGGGCAAGGGCTGCGTGCGGCGTGAGAGCGACGTGCTCGTCCCCGACGACGCGACCGTGCTCTTCACGCCGGCTGGGATGAACCAGTTCAAGCGCGAATTCATGGGGCTGGGCGATCCCCGCTTCACCCGCGCCGTCACCTGCCAGAAATGCCTGCGCACCGGCGACATCGAGAACGTCGGCAGGACTCCGTTCCATGAGACGTTTTTCGAGATGCTGGGCAATTTCAGCTTCGGCGATTATTTCAAGCGCGAGGCCATCCACTGGGCCTGGGAGCTCCTGACCAAGGTTCTCAAGATCCCCGCCGATCGTCTGACCATCACGGTCTACCTCGACGACGACGAGGCCTACAACATCTGGCACGACGAGATCAAGGTACCCGCGAGCCGGATCACACGGATGGGCGAGGACGACAATTTCTGGCCCGCCGGCGCGCCCACCCACGGACCCAACGGCGTCTGCGGGCCGTGCTCCGAGATTTTTTACCACGGCCCGGGCGGCCTGGAAGTCGAGATCTGGAACCTGGTCTTCACCCAGTTCAATCGGACGGGGCCGGGGATTCTCGAGCCGCTCCCCAAGAAAAACATCGACACCGGCATGGGGCTCGAACGCGCGGCCGCATGCTTGCAGGGCGTGTCGACCGTATTCGAGACCGACGTCTTCCGGCCGATCGTCGCGGCGGTCGCCGATGCTCTCGGGACGACCTACCAGCGCGACGCCGCCGACGGCGTGCGCGTCAGGCGCATGGCGGACCACGTGCGTGCGCTTGTCTTTTGCATTCATGAAAATGTGAAACCTGGTCCTGAGATGCAAGGGTACGTAGTGCGGCGGCTCTTGAGGCGCGCGGTCGTCGACGCCTACCAGATGGGCCGCCGCGAGCCGTTCTTGCACCAGGTGACGCAGGTGGTCGCCCAGGTGATGGGCCGGCCCTATCCCGAGCTGGCCTTGAGCGCGGCCCGGGTCGAGACCACGATCCGGCAAGAGGAGGAGCAGTTCCTCCGCAATCTCGAGAACGGACTGGGGCTGCTGTCGAGGACGTTCAAGAAGACCCAGGCGGCTGGCGACAAGGCTGTCTCGGGGAAGGATGCGTTCACGCTGCACGCGACGTATGGAATCCCGGTTGAGGTGGTCGAGAGCCTGGCGGCCGAGTCGGGGCTCGATGTCGACCGCGCGGGCTTCGAGGCCGAGCGCAAGCAGCATTCGCTGGTGTCGGGCTCGGGGGGCGGGGCGGCGGCGGTCTTCACGACCGGGCCGCTCGACCTGCTCAAGGCCAAGAATCCCTCCGGCAGCGAATTCCTGGGGTATCAGACCCTCTCGGCCCCGGGCCGGGTACTCGGCGTGGTGGCCGGCGGACGGCTGGTGAACAGCCTGGAGGCGGGCGAAACCGAGGTCGCGCTCGTTCTCGACCGCACGCCGTTTTACGGCGAGTCGGGAGGTCAGGTCGGTGACACGGGCGTGGTGCGAGGCCCGGGCTTCGAGTTCCAGGTGACCGACGCCAAGAAAGACCACGACTTCGTGCTGCACCTGGGACGGCTGGTCGCCGGGCGGCTCGCGACGGGCGAGGAAGCCCAGGCCGACGTCGACGCCGCCCGCCGCGCCGCCATCCGCCGCGCCCACACCGCGACCCATCTGCTGCATCACGCCCTCCAGGGCGTCCTCGGCCGCCACGCCCAGCAGGCTGGCAGCAAGGTCGAGCCCGATCGCCTGCGCTTCGACTTCGCCAACCCCGAGGCCGTCGGCCGCGAACGGCTGCGCGCGATCGAGGACCGCGTCAATACGCGGATCCTGGACGCTGCCCCCGTCACCTGGTCGCGGATGCCGATCGACGAAGCCAGGGCCTCGGGCGCGATGGCGCTTTTCGGAGAGAAATACCCGGACGTCGTCCGGGTCGTCCAGATGGGCGACTATTCGCGCGAGCTCTGCGGAGGTACTCATCTCGATAACGTCTCCGAGGTGGGGCTGTTCAAGATCATCGGCGAGGAATCGGTGGCGTCGGGCGTCAGGCGAATCACCGCCCTGGTCGGCCAGGCGGCCCTGGCGCATGTTCGCGAGGGCGAAGAGGTCGTGAACCGGCTCGCCGAGCTCTTCCGCGTACCGGCCAGCCAGGTGGCGGCGCGGGCGACCAGCTTGTTCGACGAGGTGAAGACTCTCAAGAAACAAGCCTCCCAGCGCCCGAGCGAGCCAACCGATCGCACGTCGGCCGACGACATCCTGGGGCGCTCCCGCGTGATCGGCCCGGCGACCGTGGCGGTCGAGGCGGTCGAGACCGCGAAGGCCGACGAGATGCGACAACTTATCGACGTATTACGACGGAAAAAGCCGGCTGGGCTCGCCGTCTTGCTGGCGGGCGCCGCCGACGGCAAGGTCACCCTCGTGGCGGGCCTCTCGGCCGATCTGATCGAGCGCGGGCTGCACGCCGGCGAGTGGCTCAAACAGGTCGCGCCGGTTGTCGGCGGTGGGGGCGGAGGCCGGAGCGACATGGCCCAGGCAGGGGGCAAATCCCCCGAACGCATTCCAGCCGCTCTTGACGAAGCATTCCGATACATCGAGTCCAAGCTCCCTTCGTAAACCGCCGCCTCAAGCCGCCCATGCGCGAGCGCCGCGATCATGTCCTACTCTTGAGAAGCGGATCGCCGCGCGGCGATCCGCACCAGGAACCGGCTGCCATCACAGGCTCAAGAGAGGACTCGCTCATGAACGTGGCGACGGTCGAGGTCGACCCGTGCACGGCCGCGCGGCTGAGCGCAGCGAACGAGCCCACGACCGTGCTCGTCGTTGACGACTCCCCGTTTGACCGCTACTTCATCGGCAAACTGCTGCATTCCCTGGATGACGTGCGGGTGGTCTTCGCCGAAAACGGCCGCGCCGGCCTGGCCGCCGTCGATCGTGAATCGCCCTCGGTGATCCTGACCGACCTGATCATGCCCGACATGGAAGGGCTCGAGCTCGTGCAAGAGGTCCGGGCGCTCTATCCCCACATCTCGGTCGTCCTCATGACGGCGTACGGCAGCGAGGACGTCGCGATGCGGGCCCTCCGCGCCGGCGCGGCCAATTACATCGCCAAGAAAGACCTCGCCCGCGACCTTCGCCCCACGATCCGCCAGATCATCGCCCTGTCGACCAATTCCCGCGAGCGTAGACGGATCCTCAAGTCGATGGTCAGACGCGAGTCGGCGTTCGTGCTGGGCAACGATCCCAACCTGATCATGCCCCTGCTCAAGCTGCTCCAGGAAGAGCTCGAAGGCCTCTCCCTCTGCGACGCGACCGGGCTTCTGCGAGTCGGCGTGGCCCTCCAGGAGGCGCTCGTCAACGCCCTCTACCACGGCAACCTCGAGGTGAGCTCGGACCTCCGCCAGGAAGACGAACGCGAGTTCGACGAACTGGCCCGCAGTCGCTTCACGCTCGAGCCCTACCGCTCGCGGCAGATCCGCGTCCAGGTCCAGATCGACCGCGACGCCGCCCGATTCGTCGTCGCCGACGAAGGACCGGGATTCGACACCGAGGCGTTCCATAAACCCGCGGACGCCGAGGACTTCGGCCGGATCGGCGGACGCGGGCTGCTCCTCATCCGCACCTTCATGGACCACGTCAGCTTCAACTCGAGCGGCAACCAGATCACCATGGTCAAGTCGCGAGCGCTTCACCCCGACTGATCGAAACAACCGTTCGCCAAGACGCCATGCAAGCATGGCGGTTTTCGGGCCGCGGCATCCGAGCGGGTTACTTGACGCAAGCGGTGAGTATGGTACGATGGGATTTTCGCCGTTGACGCCTGGTGTCAAGGCGTTTGAATCACATGGTTTTGGGCGCGATGGTTCATGAATTGTTATCAAGCAAAGACCGGTGAGCTGGCCAAGCACTGGTTCGTGATCGACGCCAAGGGTTTGGTGGTCGGTCGTCTGGCCGCTCAGATCGCACCGATCTTGATGGGCAAGCATCGGCCGACCTACACGCCACACATCGACACAGGCGATTATGTGATCGTGACCAACGTTGACAAGGTCGTCTTCACGGGCCAGAAGTGGCGGCAAAAGACGTACCAGCGCTATTCGGGCTACCCCGGCGGCCAGAAGGAAGAGGCCGCGTGGAAGCTGTTCGAGCGCAGGCCCGAGCGCATTCTTGAGCTGGCGGTCCAGCGGATGATGCCCAAGTCCAAGATGGGTCGTCATATGTTTGACAAGCTCAAGCTTTACGTCGGACCGGACCACCCCCATGTCTCGCAGCAGCCGATCGTGCTCGAGCCCTTTTCGGGTCGTCCGATCGCGGCGGGGGCGACTCTGGTTGCTCCGCCCAAGGTCAAGACGCCGCGGCCGGCCGCCAAGGCGGCCGCGCCCGGGCATCTGGCGGCGGCCGAACATCCGGCCGAGACGCCGCTCGAGTCCGAGCCTCGAACGGCCGAATCCGTGACCGAATCGGCGGCCGAGTCGGCCGAATCCTGAACGCGGCCCGGTTGGATCCATTTTTCACCTCCCGACCATGCAGAGTCGGGCCTCTAGTTTCAGGGAACGCATATGACCGTGACGACCGGGATGCAGTACACATGGGGGACGGGGCGACGCAAGACGGCTGTCGCGCGGGTGCGGATCCGCGAGGGGACCGGCCGGTTCTTCGTCAACGGGCTCGATTGCAACGTTTATTTTCCACTCGAGGTCCAGCAGAACGACGTGCGAGCGCCACTGGCTCTCACCGACATGCAAGCGCGAACCGACGTGTGGGTCAACGTGAAGGGGAGCGGCAAGCACAGCCAGTCGGGGGCGGTCCTGTTGGGATTGGCGCGGGCGCTCAAGGAATTCCGCCCCGACCTCGAGGCCGCCCTCCGCGAAGCCGGCCTCCTCACACGCGATTCCCGCATGGTCGAACGCAAACACTTCGGCCACAAGAAAGCCCGCAAGAGCTTCCAGTTCTCCAAGCGGTAGACTCACTGCCAGATGGAATGCGGGCCACGCCGCCGGGAGACCGCGGGATATCACCAGATCCCGCGGCTTTCTTGCGATAAGACATGTTCGTATCGCCATGAAAACAGAGCACCTTTCGATGATCCAGGCCGTGATCGCCCGCATGGCTGGCAATTCCTTCCTGCTCAAGGGATGGAGCGTCACGCTCGTGGCGGCCCTTTTCGCCCTGGCGGCCAAGGACGCCAACAAGAATTACGTCAATGTGGCATTCATCCCGGTCGTGATCTTCTGGATTCTGGACGCTTACTACTTATATGAAGAGCGGTTGTTCCGCGGAGTCTACGATAGGGTCAGGCGGCTGGACGAAAGCCAGATCGACTTCTCGATGACTCCGACCAGGGAAGGACCGTTGTGGACGCGGATGGTTCCTTTCTACGACCCCTTGCTTCTCGTTTTCTATGGGGCCTTGATCGCAGCGATCCTCTCCGCCAAGTTTCTCGGCGCTTGAGGTGCTGCTCGGTGAAGCAAGAAGTCGGCCTCGCCCTCGCGGGGCACTCTGGATGAGCGCCAGGCCCGGGACGCCGCGCGGTTACTTCACCGAGTATTCGTGGCGGAAGGCCTCCAGGTTGGCGGCACGGCCGAGGATGACGACGCGGTCGCCGACGGTCAGGATCTCGTCGCCTGTGATCGGAAAATCGAGCCTGCCGTCCTCACGCTTGATCGCCACCACGATCACGCCGGTCTTGCGCTTGAGGTCGGTGTCGCTGATCGATCGGCCGACCAGAGGGCTCCCCGGCTGAATGCCCGCCTCGTCGAGCTCGATCGCCACGCTCGAGCGATTCGTGACGAGCTCGGCGAACTCGACCGCTCCGGGGTTCGTGAGCAGCGAGACGATCCGATTCGCGCCGATCGCCGCCGGCATGACGATATGATCCGCGCCCGCCTGGCGGAGCTTGCGGGGCGTGCCAGGCTGCTCGGCTCGGGCAATGACCGTGATGCCCGCGCACGACTGCCGGGCCGTCAGAGTGATGAAGACGTTCTCGGCGTCGTTGGGCATCACGCTGACGATCACGCGGGCGTGCTCGAGCCCGGCCTCCATGAGGACTTTTTCCTCGGTCGCGTCGCCGGTCACACACAGAAAGCCGCGTTCGCGAACCTCGGCGGACCGCTCGGGATCGAGCTCGATCACGACGAACTCCTGACCGCGCGCGACCAGCTCGTCGCAAACAAGAGCGCCCACCCGGCCGTAGCCGGCGACGATGGTGTGCCCAGTCAGATGGTCGATCTGCTTTTGCATGCGCTGACGCCCCAGATAGCCGAGGATCTCGTTCTCGGTGAGAAGCTGCACGAACGCCCCCAGAGTGAACGCGAGCGACAAGGTGCCCGCGCCGATGAGCAGCATGGTATGGATGCGAGCGGCCGTCGAGACCAGCGGCCGCACCTCGCCAAACCCCACGCCTGAGATCGTGATCACGACCTGATAGATCGCGTCGAAAAAGCTCCACCCCATGCCCAGATAGCCCGCCACGCCGTAACAGCCGACGATGAAGATCGCCGTGAAACCATAGATGATGCGCCTGACCGCCGGCCTCGCCAGCAACCGCCGCCTGGGCCGCTCGGAGGGGCCGGGGTTCGAGCTCGATGGTTCGGAGTCGGTCGTCATGAAGGCGCCAAGGTTCGTTCGGAATTGGTGATTGACGCCGTGTCAGCGCTTGGGACCGCGAAGCCGCTGATTGAAGGCGACCGCCAGGACGACAACCAGGCCCAGCACAAGCCCCTCGATCTGAGTGCTGTCAAGCCACCTGACAAGAGCGCCCGTGGCCTTGATCACGATCTGGGTGAGGCACAAACCCAGGACCGCGCCGCGGATCGAACCCACACCCCCCGCCAGACTGCAACCGCCGACCACCGCGGCCGTGATCGCCGTGAGCTCATAGGTCACCCCCAGCCGGCTGTCGGCTTGACCCGACAGCCCGGTGAATAAAATGCCCCCGAGCGCCGACAAGACCCCCGACAATCCATAAGCAACCGCCTTGAGCCGATTCGTCCTTAACCCCGACAGCCGCGCGGCCGTCTCGTTGCCGCCAAGCGCAAACAGATGCCGGCCCAGCACCGTGCACCCCATCATGACGCTCGCCACGGCCGCCACCCCCGCGAAGATCGCCAGCGTCGCCCACGATTCCTTGCCCAGCACCCGATAGGCCTCGTAGGGCACATTGATCGTCTTGTTCTGGCAAAGCAACGTCGCCAGGCTGCGCAGGCCGGCCATGGTCGCGAGCGTGGCGATGAACGGCGGCAGCTTTAGCCCGCTGATCAAGAGCGCATGCGCCAGCCCGATCACCAGCCCCAGCAAAAGCGTGAGCCCGATCGCCAGAACGACCACGCCGAGCGAGGGATCCCCCGCGCCCGAATGCAGCCAGGCGGTGAGCATTTTCGCACTCACGACCGACGAGAGCGCCACCACCGCGCCCGTCGAAAGGTCGATGCCGCCCGCGATGATCACCAGCGCGGCCCCCACGGCCAACACGCCGAACAAGGCAATGCGATGGAGCAGGGTCTGCAAGCTGTAAGCCTGGAAAAACGAGTGGTCGCGGTCGAGCAAGTAGACGACGACCAGCACCGCCGCGATGCCGATCGCCAGCCCCCACTCGGGGGCGCGCAGCCACTGGCGGATCAATGGATCCGCCGATCGTTCATGTTTTTCGGATGCAATCATGAGTATGAATAACCTTGGCTCGCGATCGCTCGTCAACCGTCGTGAACGCTTTACACGATGCCCAGCCCGCGGGCGATGATGTTGCGCTGAATGTCGCTCGTGCCCGAGAAGATGACGCCCCCCACGCTGTCGCGCAGGTCGCGCTCGAGGCCTCCCTCGACGGCGAACCCCCGAGCCCCCAGCACCCGGACGGCGTCCAGGCTGTTCTGCACGAAACTCTCCGAGACGTGGAGCTTGGCCATCGACGCCAGGCTCGCCGCCCGATCGCCCCGCGACCGCGCCCAGGCGTAACGATAGACCAGCAGCCGGCTCGTTTCCAGCCGGACCGCCATGTCGACAATCCGGTTCGACACCGCCTGGAACTTGCCGATCGGCTGGCCAAATTGCTTGCGCTTGCGGGCGTGCGCCGTCACCTGATCGAGCTGCCGCCTCATCGTGCCCAGTGCGCTCGCCAGGATCGCCCCCCGCTCCCACTCCAGCGATTCGTGGAAGATCGGGCTGCCGCGCCCCTCGCGGCCCAGCAGGTTGTCCGCGGGCACCACGCAGTTTTCCAACGCCAGCTCGCCCATCGGCGCCGTTCGCATGCCCATCTTGGGGATCTCGCGGACCACGCTCAGGCCCGGCCGGTCGCGCTCGATCAAGAACGCCGTCACGCCCATGACCCCGAGCGCGGGGTCGGTCGTCGCGAACAACAGAAACAGATCCGCGATCGGCCCCGCTGTGATCCAGGTCTTCCGCCCGTTCAAGATCCAGGCGCCGTCGTCGCGTCGGACGGCCGTCGTTTGCATGCTGAAGACGTCGGAACCGGCCTCGGGCTCGCTGGCGCCGTTCGCGCCGATCACCCGGCCCGAACAAAGCCCGGGCAGATACCGCGCTTTCTGGCTGTCGGTTCCGAAGCTCGCGATCGGCATGGCGACCGTCCAGAGGGCCGCGTTCAGGGCGAAAATCAGCCCGTTGTCAGCACATCCCAGCCCCAGCCCTTCCATGGCGGCGACGGTGGTGGCGACGTCCTCGCCCTGGCCGCCATACTCGACCGGGATCGGCAGTCCCTGGAATCCAAACCGCGCGCACCGCTCGAAGCCCTCGCGCCAGAACTGGGCGCTCTGGTCGCGCTCGACCAGATGCGGGTCGTCGAGCTGGGAGCGGGCGAATTCCAGCGCCGCCTGTTGCCAGCGTTTCTGCTTTTCCGAAAGCTCGAAGTCCACGAAGATCGTCCTCTCTATCCCGCGGGGCTCACGACGACTTGAGCCCCTTCGAGGCCAGCCACGCCTTCATTTCGTTGATGTCAATGACGTCGGCCCCCTTGACCTTCGAGTCTTTCGACGGAACCACGACCCGGACGCCAGTGTCGATCGTGTCCACGCCGCCAGGGAGAATAAGATCGACCGTTTTCTGATCCTTCTCGATCAGCGCCTTGAGCAGCTTGACGGCCAGGACTCCCATCTCGTACGGGTTTTGGCAGACGGTGGCGTCGATCGTTCCCTTGGCCAGGTCGGCGACGGCGAGCTCGTCCATGTCAAAGGTGACGACGGTCGCCCGGGCACGGAGCTCCGGAAACCTGGCGACCTCCTCGGCGATGAAATGGGCGTTGTACGACCAGAGGCCGAGGAAGACGCCGGCGTCGGGGTATTTGCCGATGGCGGTCTGGACGTTGATCCGGGCCTTGCTCTTATCGGTGCCATCCTCGAACACCTCGGATTGCACGAAGGCCGGCCCAGCCCCTGCGAAAAAACCCTCCCTGCGCTCGTTGGCATTGGCCGCCGAGGCGGTGCCGACGAACGCCACCGTCTTGCCCCCCTGAGGCCGCAAGATCCGAGCCACCTCGCCCGCCCGCTCACCCGCCTTGCGATTGATCGTTCCAATGTACGCCCGTCGAGCATCCTTGCGGCCATCCGAATCAATCGTGATCACGATCTTGCCGGCCTTTTGCAGGTCGCGCATCTTGTCGGCGATGCCCGGCGACTCGGCCTCGAGCACGGAAATGGCCACGCCCTGGACGTCCGACAGGCCCAGCACGTCCTCGATCCGCATGATCTGCTGCGACGGCTCGCCCTCGGCGCGTCTCATCTCGACGACCGCGCCATGGTCCTTGGCCCCGGCGTTCATCCCCGCCTCGACCGCGTTCCACCAATCGGAATTGCCATTGGTGATGAACATCAGCCTCGGGCCAGTCCCCGAGCCCTTGCCCGGCGACGGAGACGCGACGTCGGGCGCCCCGCCTCCGCAGCCCGCCGCCAGCATCCAGAGCAAGCCCACGCACCCGGCCCGCGCGACCTGTCGCGTCATTCTCACGATATTCCCCCCCGGCAATCGGCCTCGACTCGCGAATGGAGTAGGCATCATAACCAACGGCCGATCATGGCGAAACGGGCGCACCACCCGGTTTGCACCGGAGTCGTCGACGGACGGGAACCCAGCCTGCGCCGACGCGCCAATCAAACATGGCACTCCATCGGCCCCTGAACGCACGGAGCCGCAAAACTCGACGCGCCCTTGATTGGCCGGCAAAAGTGAGACTCCTCGGTCGTTCCGAACCTGGGGCGAAATGGACCGACGTGGCACAGTGCGGCAGTTTTGGCGGGTTTTTGACGGGTTTTTCACGCTTGGGACACGCGAATGCGGGCCAAAAACACGGCTCAGACCACCCCAACGGGTTGTCGGAGTGCCATCGGCGCTCGCCTCGTGGTGCACGATCGACGTCATGACAAGGGTTCTCGAAACACGGAGCATGCCAGATGTGCCGTCCGGGGCGACAAGACCATCGCCCGCGCGCTCAACCGGGAACACGCCATCGGATCGGCCCAATAGACTCGCACGACTCGCGACCAAGGAAGTGAGACGGCGAACCGCGAGCCTCGGCCATTCGTCGCCGACGACGTTCTCTCATCCGCGGCGGCTCGATGATCGACGTGCCTTTGGCCTGCCGCGGCCGTTCGTTGGATCTCGCTTGATCGCTTGAACTTTTCGCCACCCCTAAACTAACACCGGTTTGGCTTCGCCATATCGCAAACGAATTAATTCCTCGACACATTCAGCGCAACCTATTACTACCAAAGGTTATAGGATTTTCCAAAGAAAATCCTGGCCTTCCATTGTTGCACGCCGGGCACCCCAGGACTTGGCCAGAATCAGCCGGCTAATGGGGACATAAGAACACTGTTTTCAAGCGCGATGCTGGGTGTTCGCCGGTGGACCACCCGCCGATCCTCGCCCGCGGCGGCCACGGACCCTTGCGCCGCCCAAGCTGACCGCGGGGGCAGGATTCCGATCGCCGCGGGGTCGCGTGATTGGTTGGAAAGAACTTGGAAGCCACGCGCGGTCGAGGGCCGTTCACCCGGGCGATCCGTCCCGGAACCCGGGTCGGGCTTGAATTTCCCGACCTCTTACTCGACGATCCCAAGGGCAAACGACCGGGCTCGGCTCGACCCGCCGCGGAGCGGCCCCCCTTGGAGAAACCATCCCCATGGAATGGATCGATCGTGTTTATGGCCCTACGTCCCTATCCGACCCCGATGTTCTGGCGATCATCCAGACGCCGACCTATCAGCGGCTCAAGGGGGTTCGCCAGGCGGGCCCGTCAGCGCTCGCGTTTCCCTTCAAGGACGTGAGCCGCCACGAACACAGCCTGGGCGTGTTCGTGTTGCTCGAAAAGCTGGGCGCTCCCCGCCTCGAACGCATCGCCGGGCTGTTGCACGACGTTTCGCACACGGCCTTCTCGCACGCGGTCGATTTCTTGTTCGCCTCGGAAGAACAAGATTATCACGAGGACTTGAAGCCAATCATGCTCGAGCGCCCCGATCTCAAACACGTGATCACGGCTCTGGGATACAAGACCAGCGACTTCATCGACGACTCGGTCTATCCCTTGCTCGAGCAGTCCCTGCCGCGGCTGTGCGCGGATCGGCTCGATTATTTCTTGCGCGACGGCATGGCCTGCGGCGTCGTGACGGCCGACTTCGTGGCCGACATCCTACGGTGCATGACCGTGGCCGATGCGCGGATCGTGCTCGCGAGCCGCGCGGTCGCGCTCGAGGCCCAGGAACGGTTCGCCACGATGAACAGGGTCTGGTGGGCGAGCGAGACCGAGTCGTACATCTACAACGAGTTTGCCCAGGCGCTCAAGGAGGGTCTGCGGCTGGGAGTGATCGACCGCGAGGATCTGATGACCGAGGACGACCTCGTGCTGGCCAAGCTCGACGCCGCCCGAAGCCCGCTCATCGCCGCCAAGCTCGCGGCGATTCGCGACTTTCGCCCCGAATCGCTCGCGGATTATCAGCCCGCCGTGGTTCCCAAGGAACGCTGGCTCGACCCCGACGTGCTCGAGAACGGCGCCGTCAGGCCCCTCTCAACGATTCTGGGCCGACACCAGGAATCCGCGCCCTGAAGAGCCAGCTTTCTTTCTCAGTGGACCCCGCGCCCGCGGGTAGGAATCACCGATGGGCCGAGTCGAATCGGCGATCGAGCAAGGCCGGGCCGTCAATCCTCGCCAGCCAGGTAGCCAGCCCCTTCGTCCAAGGTGACTCGGACAAGGACTTGCACCCGACGCCGTTCTTGGGGGCTCAGGTCTTTTTCGACGATTCTTCCCATCAGGTTCTGGCGGTCGGTGGACGTCTTTGTTTGGCCCGCTCGTGTTCGACCGGCCGCCGAAGGGGCCGGCCAGATCGTCGTCGGCTTGGATCGCGTCGGCCGACCGCTCGGCCAGTGTGATCCGACGATCACGGCCATCGCCCTGACGCACCGTCTGAAGCTGGCGACGAGCGATCGCGCTCGAAACAGTCTGCGTCATGCGCTCTTCTTTGGACTCGGGGTTTTGATTGGTCTGCGAACGGCTCACGTCGATGGTATGATCGAAGCATAATCCCGCAAGCCGGGATTGTCCGAGGCGAAGCGGATGCGAAGAGCCCGCGATCGGCTCGTGCGCCAGCCGTTCATCGGAATGCTTGAACGATTCTCCAGGAGCGTGGCCCGACCATGGCGTCCTACTTGGGACGGCGATGGCGGGGCGAGCGAAGTACGACGACGCGAAAGGGTCGTAATCATGCCCCCAGCCACACCGACGCAACCGCTGGCCTCACCTCCGCCCACACGGGCTTCGCTCACCCCGCGCAGGATCACCGTCGAGGAATACGAACGGATCATCGCGTCAGGGTCGCTCGACGAGCCCAAGAAGGTCGAGTTGATCGACGGTTACATGGCGACGAAAATGGCCAAAAGCGCCGAGCACGGCTTCTCCATCAAGGAAGTCCTCAAGGCCCTCGAGAGGACGCTGCCGCCCGGGTGGACCTGGCGGCAGGAACAGCCGGTGCGGTTCCCAGGTGTCCGTCCGGTGAAGTGCGTCTGGAATGCGTCGTGACCGACCGCGATGATTCTCCCGTCGGGGCCGTCCAGCCCCTCAAGGAGGTCACGCCATGTCTCGCTCTCGCACGGTCGATCTACGTTGGATCGCCCTCTTCA
>DAIDHE010000110.1 GCA_027459775.1 Planctomycetales bacterium
AGTGGGAATACGATCACGTCGACCAACACGTCGACTGGCGACGTGTGGACCTACGGTTACGATTTCCGCAACCGGCTGACGAGCGCCGTCGAGAAGAGTTCGTCGGGGACGATTCTGGAGCAGCAGAGCTTCACCTACGACGCGCTCGACAATCGCATCGGGACGACCACGAACGGCGTGTCGACCTGGACCTTGTACAGCGGCGCGTCGCCGATCATGGGTTTCACCGGCGCGGGAGCGCTGGCCGTCCGCTATTTGCAGGGGCCGGTGGGAGTACTCTCTCGCCAGACGGCGTCGGGGACGGTATCGTGGTATCTGGCCGACCAATTGGGGACGGCTCGCGATCTCATTGACAATTCGGGCAACGTGATCGACCACGTCGACTTCAGCGCGTTTGGCGTCGTTCTCGCCGAGACCAACCCGTCGGTCGGCGACCGCATGATGGGCTTCGCCGGCCTCGAGCGCGACTCGGTGACTGGGTTGAACCTGGCTGTCGAGCGGATCCAGAACCCCGGCACCGGCCGCTGGACAACGCAGGATCCCCTGAGCTTCGCGGCGGGGGATGCGAATCTTTACCGGTACGTGGGGAACGGGCCCAGCGTGGGATCCGATCCGAGTGGTCTGCAGTCGGTAGCCTTGAAGAAGCAGATTATTGATGCTGTGGATGACCCGTATGTCTCATTCGATCCCTCCTTGGACGGGCCGCCGTTCCCCTGGCCGATCCCCACTGGTCCTCGTCCGGTGAGGCTGCCCGGGCCTCTGGGCCAACCCAATCCCTTCGGTAGGCCAGCGCCCGTTATTACCCCGCCACCCTTTGGCCCGGGACGGACCCCGACGGGTTCCTTCTCCTGCTATGGAGGAAATGGTCCCACCAAGAGGCAAACGTGGTGGCACTTCGGGTTGCTTTACGGGCCCGACGGCAATCCGTTGGGCGGCATTCAGATCGGGGGTGATGGAGGCAAGCTTGGGGAGCATCCGTTCCCGGAGATAACAAACCCGTTCGATCCGCCGGACAACAGCAAACGCGGTATTGGGATTTGGATCGCCACCGAATTCTGATCATCCTTTCATTGGACAAGGGAGCCCCGCTTTCATGAAAACTCTGGTCTCAAAGTTCATGACCGTCACCCTCATCGCTCTGCTCTCGATCGTGGTCATCTACGAGCATGTGTTCGCGGGTCGTGGCGCAGCAACCGACCAGATCATCGAGGCCCGGGGAATTGTTTTCCGTGACAAGACCGGCAGGGCGAGGGCCAAGCTGGGCATTTGCGCCCAGCCGAAGGACTCGGCGGTTCTCGTCTTTTATGACAAAGACGGGAAAGAAAAGGTCGCGATATTAACGACCGAGGCTGGCGAACCCCTTGTGGAACTGAATGGCCCCGATCAGAAACCCCGCATTGCCATGACGGTCAGCGAGGGTGGTGCCGCAATGGTCTCGGTGCACGCGGGAGGGGGTCATGCGATCTTCCAGCTTAACTCGCGCGAGGACGGCTCGATTCACGAATACTTCTTCGATAATAAGGGGGGTCAACGGATCGTGGACCAGGTGGGGAGCGATGGCACGGTGGAGCTGTCCGTGCGTGGGCCACGGGAAACGACCGTTCAGCGCGTCGGCGTGCTGCCCGACGGGACGGTCTTCGAGAGCTTTTATGACCTCAAAGGCAAGCCGCGACTCACGTTAGACGTAGACTCGAGTGGCGCGTCACGAGTCCAAGTCCGGGATGCGGAGGGAACGGGGCGTGCGGGGTTCACACTTCGATCTGACGGCACCGTCGAACAAATGTTGCGTGACTCCTCGGGCACGCCGCGAGTCGGAATGTCCGTCGCGAACTCAGGCGAGCCGCGCCTCGGTCTGTCGTACCCGAATGGAGGTAATGCGATCGACCTGTTCGTCGACAAGAAAGGGCGCACGGCTGTCATCCTTGGCGACCAAACGGGGAAGCGAAATATCGGGATCAACATGGACCAGGAGGGCGTTCCATCCTTTATCGTTCCCGAGTGACGGAAAGGCTGAAGGGGACATTGAGGAATGGGAGGGCGTTAAGGGGCCAGAGGGCGTTAAGGGGCGTTAAGGGGAAGGGGCGTTAAGGGGCCATTCCTAAATCCCGGCGCGGGCTGGGAGTTCTTGAGTGATCACGCAATCTGGGCAAGGTTGGTTTGGGCCGACGTTTCGAGATTCTCGAGATCCCCCTGTGCCGGTCCGCGGATGCGGGAACAATGCCACGAGACCATGCCATGGCCGGCGAGCCAAATGCGAGACTCCATCATCCGCTCACGAGTTGATCTTTTCCCAACGACGAACTTGAACGCCTTGAGCGCCTGGGGAGGGCGACATGCTGCCTGGGTTTTTTCGGCGGTTGCTCCGGAATCACGAGGCGGCCAGGGCTCACGACGAGCCGCCGCGGCCGGAGGGCGAGACGAGCGCCTACGTCAGCGAGCTCGCGGCCGGGGACGCCGAGGCGCTCGGCAAGATCTTTGCCCTCTATCACGAGGTCATGATCAAGGCCGCGACCCGGCTCACCAGGCGATACCGGGCGCGTGGGGTTTTCATTGAGGCCGAGGACGCCCTGTCCGGGACGTTCGTGCGGCTGCTCGCCGACGCTCGCGACGGCCGGATCAGCTCGATGCGCCACGCGACCGAGTTCTGGAAAGAGTTCCTCGACCTGCTGCACGAGGAGCTCCTGGCCGTCGACCGCAAAGACCACGCGCTCAAACGAGGCGGCCCAGGCTCCGCGCCCGCGGTCTTCACGGCGACCGGGACGATCGACGAACTCCCGAGCCTCCTCCGCCGGCTCGGCCTCGACGCCTTGACCAACATGGCCGATGACGCACCCGGACCCGACGACCTGGCGCTCGCCAAGCTCGAGATCGAGGCGCTCCTCGATCATCTGAACAGCCCGCTCATGACCGAGGTCGTCCGCATGCGTCTCGACCAATACTCGATCAAGCAAATCTCGGAACGGGTCGGCATGGCGATCCGCACCGTCGAGCGCAACCTGAGCGCCGTCCGAGAAGCCTATCTCGAATGCGCCTGTGTCTGACCACCAGGAACGGGACTGGGTACAGGCTTGCAAGCGAGAGGGCAAGTCAGGCGGCCGCCGCCGCAACGCCCAGCCACGCCTCGGCCGCGACCCACTCTCGATCGCCGCCCGCGAACGCAACATCCTCCGCGTTCCCTCGCGCTGGATGACTCGCCCGGTGTGCGAGGGCAATCTTCGCCATTCCCCCACAAAAAAGGCAATGCCACACTCGATTTTTGCCGACAAGCCGCCCCACGAGACCACGTGCGTGACTATGCATCCTCGGCCGGGTCGCTGAAAGAACGACCGAGCATCGCGATGATGCGCAAGGCGAGATGCTCATTGATCTCGCGGTGGCGAGGGATGGGCTGGGAGACGCCCGTGGTGGGGTTTCGATACCAGTCGTGCCGGCCGCCATGCCGGATTAAGACTCATCCCATCCCGGTGATGGTTCGGACCAGATCGACCCTCTTCACGGAACCACCAGTTCATCGACCTTGCGAATCCCTGGCAGTTCGCCGCTGGTCAGATCCTTGTACAGATCGACCAGGTTGTTCTTCAGTTCGTCCAAGGAGTCGCTCTGAGTCCAGTAGTCAGGGTAGTCCAGCAGATATCCCAGAAAGGCCCCGCCGGCCTGCCAGTGGACATATTTGATGGCACGCATGTCGAGTCTCCACGAGCCCACGGACTACTTTGCGATTCTATCCGGTCTGGACGCGGGTCGGCAAGCGGTTCCAGTGGAAGGCTGAAGGGGACATTCCTACGGAAGGCTGAAGGGAAGGCTGAAGGCGAAAGGCTGAAGGAAAGGCTGAAGGAAGAAAAGGCTGAAGGGGACAGAAAAGGCTGAAGGGGAAAAGGCTGAAGGGAAAAGGCTGGAGAAAAGCCTGAAGGGAGAAAAGGCTGAAGGGAACATTCCTATATATCGGCGCAGACTAGGAGTTATTGAGAAAATAGATAATCTGGGAAGGTGTGATTTTGGCCGACGTTTCGAGAGCTTCGAGATCCCGCTGGGCCGGTCCGAGGATGCGGGAACGATGCCACGAGACGACGCCATGGCCGACGAGTGAAATGCGAGAATCCATCATCCGTTGACGATCGCCTTGACCAACATGGCCGATGACGCACCCGGACCCGAAGACCTGGCGCTCGCCAAGCTCGAGATCGAGGCGCTCCTCGATCATCTGAACAGCCCGCTCATGACCGAGGTCGTCCGCATGCGTCTCGACCAATACTCGATCAAGCAGATCTCGGAACGGGTCGGCATGGCGATCCGCACCGTCGAGCGCAACCTGAGCGCCGTCCGAGAAGCCTATCTCGAATGCGCCTGTGTCTGACCACCAGGAACGGGACTGGGTACAGGCTTGCAAGCAAAAGGGTGGGTCGGGCGGCCGACACGCCTCTCCACGAAACCACTCGTGGGGGCGTGTGTTGCATTGCGCTGCTCGGCACAACTCGTGTCCACGGGCTCTCATCGTACGACGCGGCCTATCTGGAGCTCGCGATTCGCCGCGGGCTTCCCCTGGCGTGCCTCGACGGCAAACTGAAGAAGGCGGCCTTCGCGGTCGGCGAAAGCGTATTCAATCCATGAGAGTTTCATGATAGGGCGGGCCCATCGCGCTCGAACGTGCGGCGATCTTGCTCCAAAACGGCCGCGGGCGATGGCTGGAATCGAGCGCGCGACCCTTCCATGTCGCGCGCAAAATGAGCCCCAGGCCGACCAGTAGGAGCACGGCCGGCACGAACAGGTTGCCATAAGCCTGGGCCAGCTTGGGCATCGGGACGGCCAGGGCGGGGATCAACAAAACGGCCGCGATCCAGCCCCGCTTGAGCCTGCGCCGCGGGTCCGAGGGCGGGGCGTCCACGGCGATCTTCAGACCCAGCGTGGTGGGAAAGAGCATCCAGACATAGGCATAATTAAACGATAGGGGCGAGAAGATCGTGGTGAGGATGGTCACGATGGCGAATTCGTGGACCATCAGGTCGCTTGAGAGCCGCTGGGCGGGGGGGAGCATCGCGAGCGTGAACAGGCAGATGACCGCCATGGCGGCGAGCGTGGCCAGGGTGACGGAGCGGAAGTCGAGATTGGCGACGTTGATCCGCCAGGCGGCGCGGAGGGCGGGGGCGGCGCTTTCGAGGGCGTCGTCCCAGCGCGGGCCGGCGGCGGCTTTCGCATTGAGCCTGGGGTCGGATAATTCCTGGGCCGCCCGTGCCAGGGCGCCGCTGTGCGGCTTGAGGAAGGTCAAGAGATCGGTCGCGGGGTCGACGACCGGAACGCCGGCCGCGCCCGCGAGCTTCGCCCGCGCTGACAGCACCGATTCACCGTCGGCCGGCACGTCGCGCAGCAGTCGATGCGCCACCGCCATGATTGATTGATTCTTGTAGCTATAGGAACGAAACGGCCGTTGGGCGATGCCGTTGGAGTTGTAGGTGAAGAGCATTCCCTGGGACCAGACGGCCAGGTCGTCGACGACCTGGGCGGGCGTGCGAAACAAGAGCGGCGCCACCAGCAGCCAGCCCGCCAGCGCGACCACCGTCGAAACCGCGGCGGTCCACTGGCGGCGATAGACGAAATAGCCCAGAACCATGATCGGAAACGCCTTGATCGCCGCGGCCGTCGCCACGAGCGCGCCCGCGCTCCATGACCGCCCGAGCCGCAGACAGGCGAACGCCCCCAGCAGTAACGCGAGCAACAGCATGTTTGGCTGGCCGAGCAAATAGACGTTGTGCACCAGCACGATCACCCCCAGCGAGGGGACGATGTAAAGCAGCGGATGCACGCGCTCGCCCGGGCGCTTGACCAGGTTTACCGAGAGCAGGATCGAGACCAGCCACGCCGCCGAATTGATCGCCACCAGCACGAGCAGCGTCCCCACCGATCCCAGGTAACTGACCACCCCCAGCATCGCCGCCGCCGAGGGGGGATACATGAACGGAAACAGCCGCTTGGTCTCGGGCCTGGGATAGATGTCAAACCCGCGGCGAACCGCGATCCCGACCTGATACCAGAGCCCGTAATCCTTGGTGGAAAGCCCCAGAAGCAGGTTCGCGATCGGGAACGCCGAAAAGACCAGCATCAGCAGTCCCAGCACGATCCACCACGCAGGGAGCGACCGTGATATCCAGGGCGTTTCGGCGATTTCATCCGCACTGGGCGACGTCATGTCCAGCCCTCTCGTCAGCTCGGCGTCTCGGCACAATCCCAAGATCGAGCGACGTTTTAGCGGATCGAGCCCGATCCGAGAACGGCAAAGCGGCGTTTTACGAAAAAGCCACGGATGGAAACGGTGGGACCGACTCGCTAGAATGACGTGGACAAAGGGGAATCAACCATGCCATTGCGCGACCCTTTTCCTCCCACCGGTCGGCCGTCGAGGATCGTGGGAGAGCTTTCACGCCCAGTGGCCGGCCATGATCGTGATGGGACTGAACTCCCAATTGCCCGAACAATACGTCGCCGAGCCCCAGGTTTATCTGGGCTCGGCGTATGAGATCGACATCGCGGCCCATGAACGTGTCGATCCCGGCGACTGGTCCGAGGAGGGCGGCGGAGGCCAAACGGCGACCACCGTCTGGGCGCCTCCATTGCCGACGCTGGCCGTCGAGACCGAGCTGATCGACCCCGACGAGTACGCGATTCACGTCCACGACGTCCTTTCCGGCTACAAGTTGGTGGCCGCGATCGAGATTGTCAGTCCCGCCAACAAGGATCGGTCCGAACACAGGCGGGCTTTCGTCGCCAAGTGCGCGGCCTTGTTGTATAATCATGTCTCTGTCGCGATCATCGATCTGGTCACAACCCGAACCGCGAACCTTTATGGCGAGTTCCTGGAGTATCTCGGCCAGCACGATCCCGCCCTGGCCGACGGGCCGCCCGCTCTTTACGCCGTCGCCTGTCGCGGACTGCGAAAGGGCGACGCCGGCCGGCTCGAGACCTGGTTTTATCCGCTCGAGCTGAGCCGGTCCTTGCCGACCCTGCCGCTCTGGCTCTCGGATGAGCTGGCGATTCCCCTCGACCTCGAAACAACCTGCCAGGAAACGTCTCGCGGTCTCAGGCTGCCGTGAGAATCAGACCGGCTTGAACCAGCGTGAAAGGACTTTGTCGAGCTGGTCGGGGATTTCCAGGCCCAGGGCGAAGAGCTCGTTGTTGAGCTCGGCGGGATCCTCGAAATTGAGCTGATGCGCTCGGGGCGCGTGCCAGAGGACGTAGCGCTCGGTGTTCATGAAATCGAGATGGACGACGAGCAGGCTGTTATCGGCGTAGGTCCAGACGGCGACCAGGGCCTTCCCGGCCGAGCCTCGAGTGCGGACGGTGGGTGTTGAGAGCTCGATCTGCTTGTTGGCCATGCCCTGGATGACCACCTGGCCGGCGGTCCGGCCGCGGATCGAGGGGACGACCACCAGGCGATAGGGCCCGACCGGCACGTGGCGATGGCTGGGTGGTTTCGAGCCGGGTTTTTGCATCCCCTGGTTTTGCAGGGCCTGGAGCGCTTCCTTCCAGAGGTCGTGGAGCTCGCCCTGGGTGAACCGGAGTGGATTGGGCTCGTCCAGAGGCACGAGATCCTCGTTCTTGGCCGCCCCTCGATCGTCGGCGATTTCGGCGAGCTTGTCGGGGTTGATCGTGATGCTGGCGGCGACGCGGTCGCCGTCGTCCTGGGGGTGGGCGAAGAGGTCGGCCTCCTGGTCCTCGAGCTGGGTGTTTTCGACCATGAGTTCGAGCGATTCCTCGAGCTGGGCCGCCAGCCGGGCGGGGACGACCTTCTTGAGCGCCCGGTCGAGCGCGACGCCGGGGTCGGGCAGGTGGAAGAGGTTGCCCCAGATATGGTTCCAGATGTGCTCGGTGCGGCCGCGGATGCGTCGGTGCCAGCGGGCGCGTTCGATGAGGGGATAGACGACCTCGGGCCAGAGGGCGGAGCTGGCGGGGTTTTTGTGGGCGTTGTGAGTCGCGTAGCGAAGGACGGCGATGCGTAGCTCGGGGTGGTCGCGCCAGACGTCGGCGACGCGGTTCCAGCGCTCGACCAGAACGTCGTCGACGGCGTCGCGTTCGGGGGCCAGGAGCCGCAGGTCGTCGATTTTTTGGGGCATGAGTCCGGGGTTCAAGAGTCCCTTGGCGTCGAGCATGCGTTTTTGGGCGTGGGTGCTGGCCTCGGCGAGGGCCTTGCGGGCCTGGCGAAAGAGCTTGCGGCGTCCGACCGACGACCGGCAGAGCAGGTATTTGGCCGAGACGACGGGGGAGAGATAGGGGCGGACCTCGATGCGCTGATCGAGCAAGCGGGCGGCGTCGCGGATGGCCTCGTCCTCGCCATCGCGTAACACGGCGTAGGTGAGCGCGAGCAAGAGCCGGGCGCGGTCGGCGTTGCGGGGGTCGAGCGGGCGTCTGAGAAACAGCCCCTGCCGCCGCGAGCCCGAGATCAAATAGGCCAGATAATGGCCGTGCAGATAGCGTTCGTCGGGCGAGAGCATGGTCGGCTCGGCGAGGACGTGCTCGAGCATCGTGCGGACCAGCGGTTCGCGGACCAGGGCCAGCACGCCGCCGGTGCCGGCGACGGTGGCGAGGTGCCGCTTCTTGGCCGGCGCCACGGCGGGGGCGCCATCATGGGTCATGGCCTGCGTGGGCGCGGCCGAGACCGCCGCTCCGGTCTGGAGCGCGGCCATCGTCGCGGCCATCGTCGCTGGCGGTTCGACCGCCGGAGCGACCGCCGCGGCCTGTGGGCCGTTCGTCGTCTTGCCCTGATTCCGCTCGAGGATCCGCTGGCTTTCCTCGAGCAGCGCGACCTCGATCGCCGAGCCCGAGCTCGGC
>DAIDHE010000116.1 GCA_027459775.1 Planctomycetales bacterium
GCCGAGCTCATGGACGAGCTGTTCCGCGATGATCTCGGCGATGGGAAAAGCAGCGAATCCCTGCGCCAATCAGCCCGCAAGCGGCTCGCCCGCGCCTATCTCAATCGCGCCTGGGAGGCCCACAAGGACGGCCGCCGCGACCTGGCGAAGGCGAGCCTTCGCAAGGGATTCGAGCAGTCGCCGCGAATCCTCGCCATGATCGCCTCCGATCCCAGGCTCTGGTCGATGGCCCTGGCTGCGCGATAAACCATGGGCTTTCTTGGGCTTCCGATGATAGAATGAGCCTGGGTCGATTGTTGAGCGGGGTGTGTCCGGGTTGGGGGCCGAGCGCTTTCGATGAGTCCTTGCACGCTGGAAAAACCGGTTCGTTCCAACCTGGCGCCGACGATGCTGCCCGCGCTGCCGGTGGTGACGCCCGATCGGCCCCATCTGCCGGCGACCCGGGCCGAGATGGACGCCCGGGGCTGGGACTCGGTCGACGTCGTGTTCGTCACCGGCGACGCCTACGTCGATCATCCGGCGTTCGCGATGGGGATCTTGAGCCGGGTGCTCGAGGCGGCCGGATTCCGGGTCGCCGTGTTGTCGCAGCCCGACTGGCACAGCGCACTCGACTGGCGGCGATTTGGCCGGCCGCGGCTCTTTTTCGCCGTGAGCGCGGGCAACATGGACAGCATGATCAACCACTACACCGCCAACCGCAAGGTCCGCAACGACGACGCCTATTCGCCAGGCGGACGCATCGGCCTTCGCCCCGACCGCGCGACGATTCCCTACTGTCAGCGCGCCCGCGAGGCGTACCCCGGCGTGCCGATCATCGCCGGCGGCGTCGAGGCTTCTTTGCGCAGGCTGGCCCACTACGATTACTGGAGCGACACGGTCCGCCGCGCGATCATGCTCGACGCCAAGGCCGACCTGGTCGTCTTCGGCATGGGCGAGCAGCAAATCATCTCGATCGCACGGCGGCTCGCCGCCGGCGAGACGGTCAAGGATCTGCGCGACATGCGCGGGGCGGCCTACGCCCTGGGCGCGGCCGAATCGGCCGCGATCCCCGAAGGCTCAATTACGATACCGTCATATGAAGACGTGAAAACAGACAAGAAACTCTTCGCCCGCGCGACCAAGATCATCCATCAAGAAACCAACCCCTTGAACGCGCGGCCGCTGGTGCAGTTTCACGACCGCCAGGCCGTCGTGTGCAACCCGCCCCCGCTGCCGATCAGCCAGGCCGACATGGACCGGGTCTACGGCCTGCCCTACACCCGCAAGCCGCACCCGATGTACAAGGGCGAGCGGATCCCGGCCCACGAGGTCGTCAAAAATTCGGTTACGCTCATGCGTGGATGTTTTGGCGGCTGCACGTTTTGCTCGATCACCGCGCACCAGGGGCGGATCATCCAGTCGCGGTCGCAAGAGTCGGTCTTGGGCGAGCTCGAGCGTATGGGCCGCGACGCCGATTTCTCGGGCGTGGTGAGCGACCTGGGGGGCCCGACGGCCAACATGTACGAGATGCGCTGTCAGCGCCCCGAGGTCGAGGCCGTCTGCCGCCGCCAGTCGTGCGTCCATCCCAAGGTCTGCAAGCTGCTTGGAACCGACCACGGCCCCTTGATCGAGCTCATGAAAAAGAGCCGCGAGGTTCCCGGCGTCGAAAGGGTGCTCGTCGCTTCGGGAATTCGCATGGACCTCGCGCAAAAGTCTCCCGAGTACCTGAGCGAGCTGGCCCGCCACCATGTTGGCGGGCACTTGAAGGTCGCCCCCGAACACACCGATTCCAACGTGCTGCGGCTCATGAAAAAGCCCGATTCGGCCGATTTCGAGGGCTTCGCTCGTTCGTTCGAGGCCGCCAGCAAGAAGGCCGGCAAGGACCAGTACGTCGTCCCCTATTTCATCGCCTCGCACCCCGGCAGCGACTTAGGCGCCATGATCGACCTGGCGGTCTTTCTCAAGCGCAACGGCTACCGCCCCGACCAGGTGCAGGATTTCATCCCCGCCCCGTTCGACGTCGCCACGTGCATGTACTATACGGGTCTTGATCCGTTTACCGGTGAAGAAGTCCACGTCGCGCGGCAGCTTCGCGAGCGCAAGATGCAGCGGGCGTTGCTCCAGTTTTTCAAGCCCGAGAATTATTTCGAAGTTCGGCAGGCCCTCTTGGCCGCGGGCCGGGGCGATTTGATCGGCTCGGGCTGCGACTGCCTGATCCCCGCCCGGGCGCCCCAGGCGGCGACCACGGCCCGGATGAAGCGGGCGGCCAGCGAACTTCGCGAAGGAAAATATGTACATACGATCGAGACCACGGAAGCGGCGAAGTCGGGCGTTTCGAGCAAGGGGCGGTCCGCGCCCGTGGGCGGGTATCGGCCGCATCGGAAATCGAGCAAACGGCGGCCGCGATGAAGATTAAACGAAATCGACTGCTCACGCCCGAACAGCGCCCGCTGGCGGCGCTTGCGGACTACACGGCCTCGATTGCGCCCGGGGTGCTGCATGCGGTGCTTCATGACCGCCAGCCGCTCAGGGTCGCGCTCGCCAAGCCGCTCTCGGAGCGTGCGCGTCTGACGGCGCTCGACCGGGCGTGGCTGGTGCGGGCGTTCTCGGCCGTGCTCCGGTGGTGGGGCTGGATCGAGCCGCTGCCCCGCACTCGCGTCGAGGAGACGCTGCTCCTGGGCTGGCTGCTCGATTCGCCCGAGGTCGGCCCCGTCGCCCGCGCCTGGGCCGCCCGCGTCGGCCGCCAGCCCGACCGGCTCGTACCCGTGGGCGACGCCCCATCGTGGACCGGACGGGCCGAGGGCCTCAAACGCTGGGCCGAGGGCAAGCCGGTCAACGCCGATCCCTGGCGGCTCTTCCCCGACTGGCTCCGCGACGAGCTCCCCGTCCCGCCCGGCGACGGCACCCCCAAGGTACGCCGGCTGCAATTCCTGGAATCGCTCCAGAGCACGCCCGGGGTCTGGGTCAGCGTCCGGGGCGTTGAGCCGGCCGCCATCTGGAACGAGCTCCGCGACGCCGGCCTGAAACCATGGATTCATCGTCGCCTCAAAACGGCCGCGCGGCTGCCGGCCGAAACCGACCTCGGGCCGTTCCACTCGTACAAGATCGGCCGGTTGGTCTCGGAAGACCTCGCCTCGCAGGCCGTCGCGATCGTCTGCGACCCCGACCCCGGCGAGCGCTGGTGGGACGTGCGGGGGCAAGGCTGGCGGCACGCCGCCCACCTGGCAGCGCTCATGCACGGCAAGGGGCTGGTGGTCTCGACTTTCGAGCACGAGCCCACCCGCCACGCGACCGCGCTCAAGCTCAGGCACACGCCCTTCCACAACGTGACGACCCGGCTCTGGGACGGCAAACGCCCCACCGGCAAGCTCGCCAGCCA
>DAIDHE010000145.1 GCA_027459775.1 Planctomycetales bacterium
ACGGGGAGAAGGCGAAGAGAAGGGTTCGCGGGTTTAGGGGCGCTCCCGTTGGTCGCCGAAGGGCATCGCCTCGCTTGTGAAGAAGTGTCCGTCCCGCGTCGATCCTCCCCGTTGAAAGCGTCGAGCTCGAGCGGCGTCTTCCAGAAACTTCCCTCGTAGAGATACTCCTCGCCGCCGAACGACTCGTAGGCGAGCTTGAATTCGCCGAAGACCGCGAACTGCGCGGCCGCAAAGGCGACGAGCGGAACCGCCGCTCCTGCCGTGAAATAAAGCAACGTCTTACGCGGATAATGAAGGAGCAAAAGACCACCCAATGATGCGAAGAGCGCGAGCGCCGGCAGCTCGTTGGTGGTCGCGAACGCCGCGAAAAAGCCGACCGCCGCGAACCGCCAAGGGGTCGCCCGCTCGTCGTCCCAGATCCGTAGAAAGGGATAGACCGCGAAAAACCCACTGTACGCCGCGATCGTGTGGTTGTTGAGCGTCTGGTTGAACGGCAAGAGATAGGTTCCGAAGGCCGCGGCCGAGATCGCGAAGAACCAGGCCCAATCGTTGCCGGCCGCGCGGTCGAGGATGCGCGCGAAAAGCGTCAGATAAACGGCGAACGGGATCACGTTGCACAGGATCACGATCGGCTTGAGATAAAACACATAAACCGGCCACCGCACCGGCTCGGGCGGCGTTTCGAGCACGCCCTTGACCTTGAGCGGCGAGCCAGGGTCGGGATGCTGAACCCAACGAGTCGCGCGCGGCTGAAGCACGACCGCGTCGAGCGGTACCCCGGTCGCCTTGCGCACGGGGTAGAGTATCGCCGCGATCAGGGTCGGTAAGAGCGCGGGCTTGCTCGAGTAGTAATGCTTCACCGGCGGCCCGCCATCCACCAGAGCAGCGTTTTTCGGGGCTCGGTAGACCTTATCCTGGGTCTCGAACTGCCACGGGCAGTCGTCGATCACATAGCTGCCGCGCTCGAGCAGGCTCCAGACCGTGCACCACCGCGAGACGTCGTTGGCCCCCATGAAGGTCGGCTGCCTGAGCGCGACCCCAAGCGCGACCGCCGTCGCGGCGGCGATCACAATCTGGCCCACGTAACAGCGCGGAAGCGAGCGCGGCGGAACGTCCATCAAGGTCATCGTGAATCTTGCTCCGGCGGCTCGGCCACGCCCACGGTCTCGGCGATGCTGTAAGTGTCGCCCGGGCGAATGTTGTAAGACGTCACGAGCTCGGCCAGCACGCCCAGGCTGAAGAGCTGAACCCCCACCACCAGCAGGGTAATCGAATACAACAAATACGGCCGATCGCCGATCGGCCGATTGGCGGGGTTGAGCCAGAGCACCGCGAGATAGAGCATCCCCAGCCCACCGAACAAGAGCGACGCGACACCCAGCCCGCCCAGCACGTGCAGCGGGCGCTGACTGAACCGGGTGAGGAAGCGGACCGTCAGCAGGTCGAGAAACCCCTTGAGAAACCGCGAAACGCCGTATTTGGACGCGCCATGCCGCCGCGGCCGATGGCCGACCTCGAGCTCGCCCACCCGAAAGCCCCGCGCGTGCGCCAGCACCGGCACGAACCGGTGCAGCTCGCCATAAATGCCGACCTCGCGCAGAACCTGCTTGCGATAAAGCTTGAACCCGCAGTTGTGGTCGTGCAGCTTGCAACCCGTGAGGGCGCTCACCACGCCATTGAAAAGGCGGCTGGGCAGAACCTTGTGCCAGGGGTCGTGGCGCGTTTTCTTCCAGCCCGACAGGACGTCGTAGCCGCGCTCGAGCTGGTCCAGAAACCGGGGGATCTCGGCCGGATCGTCCTGCAGGTCGCCATCGAGCGTGAAGATCAAGTCGCCCCGCGCGGACTCGAATCCCGCGGTGAGCGCGGCCGCCTTGCCAAAATTGCGCCTGAAGCGAATCGCTCGGGCGCGACGGTCGCTCGCCGTGATCGATTTGAGCACGCTCCACGAGCCGTCACGGCTGCCGTCGTCCACGAAGACAAACTCCACGGGCTCGCGTTCGAGCCTCGAGAACACCTGATCGAGCTCGCAATGGAGCTCGGCCAGGCTTCCTTCTTCATCATGAACGGGGACGACGACGCTGATCATGGGATGCTCGCCTTGGAAGCGGGCTCGGTGGGCGTGGCGGCCGCGCGCCTGAGCCAGGGTAACACGGCCAGGGCCGCCACCCCCTCGGCGGCGACCCAGACCAGACGCAGCACGAGGGCGGCGACAACCGACCGGTCCGCTCCTATCGTAGGAGCGAGTACCGACATGAGCACTCCTTCACGCACGCCCAGCCCGCCGGGCAGCACCGCCACGACAAAGCCGGCCGCCGTGGCGAACGCGACCCCGGCGACGACGAGGGCCAGCAGCCCCAGCGTGATCGTCGTCCCCTGCGCGCCGTCCCGGATCGAATGGATCACGGCGAGCTGGCTTGCCCCCAGCAGAATCCACCCGGCGGCCGAGAGCAGGAGCCCCTCGCCCAGTAGCCGCCACGAAAACCGCGGCAGGAGCTCGGGCCGAGCGCCCGCCAGCGACTTGCGAACGAGCCCCGCCGTCCGGCCGAAAACCGGCGGCGCGGTCGCCAGCAGAAAACCAAGGCCAAGCAGAAGACTCGCGAGCGTGATCACGTATTCCATGCCGATTTCGAGGCGACCCCAGTCAGGCGCGACGACCCCGACCCGCGCTGGCCCGTTCGCGCAGGCGAATCCCGCCGCCGCGATCAAGCAACCCGACGCCATCATGACCAGCGTCTCGTAAAACGTCGCGGCCGTCGCCCCGGTCGTGCTTGCTCCAAATGGCGTCGACAGCCCCACCCGCAGAACCACGACCATCGCCTTGCCCGGCACGTATTTCCCCAGGTGGCTCACCAGATAGGCCCGAAGCGCCGGCAAAATCCCGATCGGCCCCGCGCTGGCGCGCAGCACCCTTTGATAGAAAAAGCCGCAGGCACACAACCCCGCGAGATAGAGCAACCCCGAAGCGGCCAGCCAGCCTGGCGCGAATTCGACCCTCGCGCCTCGATCGCGCAGATCGGCCAGCACGCGAATCACGTGCCGCCCAACGGCCCCGAGCACCACCACCGCGATCACAAGCTTGAGGGCGCGGATCGTCGTTTGCTTCCAGCGGCCTGGGGCCATCGGGGAATCGCTCCTCTCCAAAGCCGGCTCGAGAGGGGGCGCTCTCGTTCAGCCAGCCTGAACGTCGACCCACGGTAACGGCGCCGTCAGGCTCGGGCAAGACGGCAACGGCCACCTACGAGATCGACAGCCGCCCAACCTTCGCCCGAGGCGTACCCAGGTCGCCGGCTCCCGGCTATGATAAGATTGATTCACGGACGCGCCTCGACCAACGCCTGGAGTCAAAGCAAGCCATTCCTACGACGGCAGGCGCCGAGACCACGGATCCTGGGTCTTGACGGGGCGGGCGGCGGACTCGAAGATGCACAGCGGCTCGTCCCAGGATGGGGCGCGGGCGGCGGATCAACGTTGCTGGGGGCCGATTTCTCTCGATGAAATCTCAAGGTCACGAGCCAGACGCCCAGGCGGCCGCCCATCGGCCCGTCCCGGCCCCGATCGACAATCCCCAGATTTACCTCGCGGCCGAGCGCACCTTCCTGGCATGGATCCGCACCGCCATCGCGCTCATGGGCTTTGGATTCGTGATCGCACGGTTCGCGCTGTTTCTCAGGGAGTATCGCGCGCTGATGGCGCATGAGGACGTGTCTCGGACGTCGTTTTCGAACTGGCTCGGCGTCGGCATGATCGGCGTCGGCGTCGGTGTGAGCCTGCTCGCCGCGGTTCGCCATCGCGACTATCTGAGCGCGCTCGAGCAAGGCAACGCGAATCCTCCTCTCCCCGCTCGCCCCGCGCTGGCGCTGGCCGGCGTTCTGGCCGTGGTGGGAGTCGCGATCGCGGTCCATATCTTTACGCTTTGAATTCGGGGCGAGTGGTCCTCTCATCAAAAGGTGGTTCAGTCATGCAGCTTGGGATGATCGGTTTGGGACGCATGGGCGCGAACATGGTGAAGCGCCTGCTTCAGCATGGCGTCGAATGCGTGGTTCACGACGCGCAGCCAGGGCCGGTCGCCGAACTGGCCAAGATCGGCGCGATTCCCTCGGCGGGCCTCGACGATTTCATCGCCAAGCTCAAGACGCCCCGCGCGATCTGGCTGATGATTCCAGCCGCCCTGGTCGACGGAACCATCGAAAAGATCACCCCCCTGCTCGCTCCTGGCGACATCGTGATCGACGGCGGCAATTCGCATTATCACGACGACATTCGCCGCGCCGCCGCGTTCAAGACCAGATCGATCCACTATGTCGACGTCGGCACGAGCGGGGGCGTGTGGGGCCTCGAGCGCGGCTATTGTCTCATGATCGGGGGCGAGACCGACGTCGTCGCGCGGCTCGACCCGGTGTGGAAGGGGCTCGCGCCGGGGGTCGGAACGATCGGGCGCACGCCCGGCCGGACCGGCGAGCCAGCCCCGGCCGAACAGGGTTATGTTCACTGCGGACCAAATGGAGCGGGCCACTTCGTCAAGATGGTCCACAACGGCATCGAATACGGGCTGATGGCGGCCTATGCCGAGGGGCTGAACATCCTCAAGCACGCTGGGGTCGGCCTCGCTCAGCATGAGGTCGACGCCGAGACCACCCCCCTGCGCCACCCCGAGCACTACCAGTACGAGCTCAAGCTGGGCGAGATCGCCGAGGTCTGGCGGCGCGGCAGCGTGATCGCGTCGTGGCTCCTCGACCTGACCGCCCAGGCCCTGCACAAGAGCGACGACCTCGCCGATTTCTCTGGCCGCGTGTCCGATTCCGGCGAGGGGCGCTGGACCTTGGACGCCGCCATCGACGAAGGGGTTCCGGCCCAGGTTCTCTCGGCGGCCCTCTTTGCCCGATTCAGCTCGCGCGGCGCCGACGACTACGCCGACAAGCTGCTCTCCGCCATGCGTTACGCCTTCGGCGGCCATCTCGAGAAAAAGAACTGATCCAGGGAGCACGATGCATGTCACCGACCCATTCCGACGCCTTGGTGTTCTTCGGAGCGAGCGGGGATCTGGCCTATAAAAAGGTCTTCCCCGCGATTCAGCATTTGATCAAGAATGGTCATCTCGATGCGCCGATCGTCGGCGTGGCCAAGTCGGGGTGGACGCTCTCGCAGCTCGTCTCGCGGGCCAGGGACAGCCTGGCGACCCACGGCGGCGTCGACGAGGCGGCGTTCACCAAGCTCGTCGAGCACCTGCGCTACGTCGACGGCGACTACAACGACCCCGCCACCTTCGCCCAGCTCAAGACCGCCCTGGGCGAGGCCAAGCAGCCGCTCCATTACCTGGCGATTCCACCCAGCCTCTTCGGCCCGGTCGCTCGACACCTGGCCGAATCGGGCTGCGCTCAAGACGCGCGGATCGTCGTCGAAAAGCCGTTTGGCCGCGACGGCGCGTCGGCCCACGAACTCAACCGGATCCTCCACAAACGATTCGAGGAATCGCGGATCTTTCGCATCGACCATTACGTCGGCAAGGAGCCGGTGCTCAACATCCTGTGCTTTCGTTTCGCCAATCGGTTCATCGAGCCGATCTGGAACCGCGATTGCATCGAGAGCGTGCGAATCACGATGGCCGAGCGGTTCGGCGTCGAGGGCCGAGGCGGCTTCTATGAAGAGGCGGGCGCAATTCGCGACGTGGTCCAGAACCACCTGCTCCAGGTGGTCGCCATGCTCGCGATGGAGCCCCCTGGCAGCAATTCCCCCGACGGCGTCCGCGACGAAAAGGTAAAGGTCCTTCACGCGATCCGCCCTATCGAGCGCGAACACGTCGTCCGCGGCCAGTACCACGGCTATCGCGCCGAACATGGCGTCGCCGGCGATTCGAGCGTCGAAACCTTCGCCGCCGTCCACCTCGAAGTCGACTCCTGGCGCTGGGCGGGCGTCCCCTTCCTGATCCGAGCGGGCAAGCGAATGGCCAAGACCATCACCGAGGTCGTGGTCCAGTTCCACTCGCCCCCGCAGCGGTTCTTCGCCACCCAGCCCGTCGACCACTCTCACAACTACATGCGATTTCAATTCAATCCCGAAGAATTGATCGCGATGGGGGCCGTCGTGCGCAAGGAAGGCGCCGAGGACGAAATCACCCCGGTCGAGCTCATGGCCAGCCATCAACCAGTCGACGAGGTTCCTCCCTACGCCCGACTGTTGCAAGCGGCGATGGCCGGCGATTCCAGCCTCTTTTCCCGAGCCGACATCGTCGAGGCCCAGTGGAAGATCGTCGATCCCATCCTGGGCGACGCGACGCCGATCTTCTTCTACGATCCCGGCGGCTGGGGCCCGCGCGAGGCCGAGCACCTCTTGAACCACAACGGCCGGCCGTTTTCGAGATGACTCCTGAACGAGCCGAGGCTCGGCCCTTGCCCCCTGGTTGGATGACAGGCCCATGACGGCATCGTCCGCCCAGCCTCGCGTGGTGGTCCTGGGAGCGGGCTTTGGCGGTCTCACCGCGGCCCGAGCCCTCAGACGCGCGCCCGTGCAAGTGACGATCGTCGATCGGTCGAATCATCATCTGTTCCAGCCGCTGCTCTATCAGGTGGCCACGGCGGCGCTCAGCCCGGCCGATATCGCGGCGCCCATCCGCAGGATCTTTCGCGGCCAGCGCAACGTGTCCGTCGTGCTCGCCGAGGCCATGGGCGTCGATCCACCCCAGCGCCGCGTCATCCTGAGCGACGGATCCATTGATTACGACGTCCTGATCGTGGCCACGGGGGCCGGTCACGCCTACTTTGGCCGCGACGACTGGGCGCTCCACGCGCCCGGGCTCAAGACGCTGCACGACGCGCTCCTGATCCGCCAGCGGTTCCTTCTGGCCTTCGAGCTGGCCGAGCGCGAGCCCGACCCAGCGCTGCGCCGCGCGTCGATGACCTTTGTGATCGTCGGCGGCGGCCCGACCGGCGTCGAGCTCGCGGGCACGCTCGCCGAAGTCTCCCGGCAAACGCTGGCGCGCGATTTCCGCGCGATCGACACCACCTCCGCCCGCGTGATCCTGGTCGAGGCCGGCCCGCGCGTCCTCCCCGCTTTCGACGAGAGCCTCTCGGCCGCGGCCCGCCGCCAGCTCGAGGCCCTCGGAGTCACCGTCTGGACCGGTGTCCAGGCGACCGAGATCAACGACCACGGCCTCACGGTCGGCGGCGAATGGATCGCCGCCCGAACCGTCCTCTGGGCGGCCGGCGTCGAGGCCTCGCCCATCGCCCGATCCCTGGGCGCGCCCCTCGACCGGGCGGGACGCGTGATCGTCACCCCCGAGCTCCTGGTCCCAGGGTGTGAAAATATCTATGTGATTGGCGATCTCGCCCACATCGAACAAGACGGGTCGCTCGTCCCGGGAGTCGCCCCGGCCGCGATCCAGCAGGGCGCGCACGCCGCCGCGAATATTCTGCGAGCGCTCCGCGGCGAGTCTCCAATCCCGTTTCGCTACGTCGACAAGGGCATGCTCGCCACCATCGGTCGCGGCTCCGCCGTGGCCCAGATCGGCGTCATCAAAACGTCGGGACTTCCCGCCTGGCTCCTCTGGCTGTTCGTCCACATCCTCTTCTTGATCGGCTTTCGCAACCGGCTGGTGGTCTTCATCCAGTGGGCCTGGTCCTATGTGACCTTTGACCGCGGCGCGCGCCTGATCACCGAGCCGCTTCACTCGCTGGGCGTGAGCCAGCCCGCTCATCCTT
>DAIDHE010000166.1 GCA_027459775.1 Planctomycetales bacterium
ATTGTGCAGAAGCTGGGTGGCATAATACCAATAGTAGATGTTGCGTTCCTCGGACGTTTCGAGGTCGCGGGCGATGACCGAGGCGCCCTTGATGAGGGCTGGGAAGTCGCGCGGCCAGCCCAGGAGCTGGCGGGCGACCAGGGCCTCGGCGGTCATGACGGCGGTGGGCCGGCTCCCGGGCAGGTATGAGTAGGTCGTGCGCGAGCGGTCCGAGGCGGTCTGGTCGAGGAAACGGGAGCAAAGTTTGAGCACTTGTTTGGGCGGCTTGAAACCCGCCATGTTGGCGCTTCTGAGGGCGAAGATGTGCCAGCCGAAGACCGAGACGTCGCCGGGCTGCCCTGGCGCGTAGCGCCAGCCGCCGCCGGACGGGTCTTGCGAGCGAATGACGAATTTGACGGCCCGCTGGGCCGGGAGTTTGAGTTTTGGGTCTTGTGAGAGGCCGTACGATTCGCAGAGGGCCATGGTTGCGATGGCGTGCGAGTAGAGGTGGGGCTGGGCCTGGCCGCCGACGTAGGCGTCTCCGTCGGGCTGTTGGTGGGCGACCAGCCATTCGATTCCCTTGCGCACCGTGACCTGGTGCCGGCTCTTGGCGCTGTGAATGTAGCCAGCGCCCAGGAACGGGAGCAAGGCGAGCCCGGTGGCCGCGGTGTCGGACTGGACGCGGGCCTCGCCGCCGCAGCCGGTTCCCTGGCATTGATCCTGAAAGTTGAGGCCCCAGGAGCCGTCGGGCCGCTGGTGCCGCGCCAGCCACTCGAGTCCGTCCTCGACGGATTGCTCGGATTCGGCGGTCCCGCCTTCGCGACGGACCAGCTTCGCCCGTTCGAGCCCCTGCCGCCCCGAAAACGGCGCGGTGATCGTCGCCGCCAGCTCGGGCAGCCGAATCAGGGTCTCGGTCGAGGCCCGATCAATGGCCGATTTGCCCACCGGCGCTGGCCCGGCCAGCGAGGGCGCATATCGCCCGAGCGCGGCGAACTCGGGCTGGCCCGCCAGCTCGGGCGCGCGCTCGAGGGGGGGCAGGCCGATCGACGGCGGGTCCGCGGAAGTCGCGTCCGTGAAGGGATCGCCCGAGTGATTCGAAAGCACGAGCGAGCTCACGTCGCCAAGCTGGGTGTCGATCGAGCCTAGCTCGACAGGTGGGGGCGGATCGCTCCGGTGGCGAATGTGGATCAACAGGGCGAGCAGCAGAATCAAGAAGGCGTGGAGCAAGAACGAGAGCCCCCACGACGGGACGCCGCGGAGGGTCTCGGGGTCGATCTCGCCCCGCCGCAGCCGTGTCGCGCGATCCAGCCACGCGCCCATTCGCTCGAAGAGTCGCCTGGCGTGTCGCATTGCTCGCGTTCCTCCTGGTGATCGCTGGAATCGAGAAGGGCGCATGACCTTGCTAATGAGTAGACTATCGACTCGATCGGCTCCAACGCCAGCGAAGGTTTTTTTGTCCTCGAATTCAAGGGCTCGCGAGCGGATCCCGCAGCCCCGACGCATTCATAAGGGCACGAGCCCGCCGGTCTCGATTTCGTGATCCTCGGCGATCTCCACCGGCCCCCAGCCTAGATCCTCGAGCGCGGCTCGCGCCGTCGCGGCGTCGGTCACTACCACGGCCGTGAGCGCGTCGGGATGGAGCAAACGGGCGGCCGCGTCCAGGATCGCCGGCCGATCGATGGCCGCCAGTCGTTCCGCCAGCCGACGTTCGTGCTCGAACGGCAGCCCGTGCACCCAGAGGCTCGAGAACCGGGCCACGAGCCCGGAGGGAGTCTCGTATTCGCGCGCGCGGCCGTCGATCAGGGCCCGGCGGGCGTCGTCGATCTCGCTCGAGAGCGGCGGGCGGTCGCCGAGCAGGTCGACCAATTCCTGATGAATCAGGTCGAGAGCGAGCGCGACCTGATCGGCCTGGACCGCGGTCGAGACGGCGAATGGCCCCGCGCCCAGGCGACAGTCAAAGCCGCTGCGGGCGCCGTAGGTCAGCCCGCGTTCCTCGCGGAGCGCCTGGTTGAGCCGGGATGTGAACTGGCCGCCCAGGATCTGGTTCAGGATCAGCATCCGATCGAAGTCGGGGTCGAGCCGGCTGATCCCCACGCAGCCCACCCGAACGACCGCCTGGGACGCGCCTGGCCGGTCCAGCACGACGATGCGTTTGCGGGCCTGCCGCTCGACGGCGGCCGGGGCGGGTCGTAGGGCGGTCGCGCCCCGCCAGTCGCCCAGGCGGGCGTCGAGCTCGGCCGCGGCTCGATCCGGATCGAGGTCGCCGGCCACGACCACGGCGGTCCCGGCGGGAGTCGCGGTCGCCGCGTGAAACGCCGCCAGCTCCGCGCGGTCGAGACGCTCGACCACGGCCGCCGTCCCCACCATCGGCGTGCGGTACGGATGACCCGGCGGATAGAGCACCGCCAAAAACGCGCGATTCGCCCGCGCCTCGGGACTCTGCCGCTCCGCCTCGATCGCGGTCACGATTTGCGCCCGCCGCCGTTCCCACTCCGCTTCCGGGAACGTCGGGTTCCGCAACAGGTCGACCGCCAGGTCAAGACATACCGGAAGATCATCATGTAAACATTTGAACATTATATGAAGGCCGTCCCAGCCCCGGGCGGCTGAAACGCTCGCCCCCAGCGATTCGATCTCGAGCGCGAGCTCCCGAGCGGATCGACCCCGTGTCCCCTCGTCGAGCATGTCCGCGGCCGCGTGGGCCAGGCCCGGCCGGTCCGCCCCCCCGTGTTCGACCCCGCCGGGGATCACGATCGAGCCGGCGACCGTGCCGCGTCCAGCCCTGCTGAAGAAAAACGCCTCTGCTTGGCACGAGAGAGCCCAGGCCGCCGGTGGATCGGGCCGATAGCTCGCAATCGGCGCGGGCGCGGGGGCGACGCTCCGGTCCAGCGGCGGCAGGGTCGTCCGCCCCCTCCCGACCACCGCGAGCTCGACCCGCGGGCGCTCACACAGATAGGTCCGCGCGGCCTGGGCGACCTCGCCCGGGACGACCCGCTCCAGGCGCTCCTGGTTCTCGAAGAGCATCCGGGGATCCCCTTGAAACACATTGGCCGAGTTGAGCCGATCCGCCACTCCTCCAAATCCCCCCAGATGCTCGAGCGAGAATGCGAAGCTCGCCCGCCGTCCTCGCTTGACCCGATCGAGCTCAGCGCTCACCGCGTCATCCCCGGCCAGCAGCTTGAGCTCGAGGTCGATCAGCCGTTGGGCTTCCTCGATCGCTCGCCCCGGCCGGAGCGTACAAACGATCACGAACGAGCCCGCCAGCTCGCGCCCTGCTTGAAACGCCGAGACGTCCTGAGCAATCTGCTCGTCGAGCACCAGCCGCCGATAAAGCCGGCTCGCCCGGCCCCGGGACAGGACGTCCCCCATGAGTATCAAGGCCGCTTCGCCGGATCCGAAATGCGGCACCGTCGGCCAGACCAGGTACAGCCGGTCGAGCTCGACGCGGTCGTGCAAGACCCGCTGGACGCTGGCCTTGAGCTCGACCTCGGGCGCCCACGGCCGAGCGGCCGCCTGGCCACCGGGGATCCCCCCGAAATAGCGCTCCGCCAGCGCGAACCCCCGATCCACGTCCAAATCACCCGCCAGAACCAGGCTCGCGTTGCTCGGCCCATAGTATCGTCGAAAAAACGCGGAAACGTCCGCCAGGCTCGCCCCCTCCAGATCTCCCATCACACCGATCGGCAGCCACGAATAAGGATGGTGTGGCGGATAGAGCGCCTCCGCCACCACGAGCCACGCCATGCCGTACGGGCGATTCTCGTAGTTCTGCCGGTACTCGTTCGTCACCACCCCCTTCTGAATCCGTAGCTTCGATTCGTCCTCGGCCGCATTCAGGCCCGCCATCCGATCTGATTCCATCGCGATCGCCAGCTCCAGATGCGCGGCCGGCAAATCAACGTAATAATTCGTCCGGTCCGACGACGTCGAGCCGTTCACGCTCGCGCCCAGCTTTTGCAGATGCTGGAAAAAATCACCGGGGTAGTGCCGCGACCCCTCGAACATCAAATGCTCGAAAAGATGCGTGAACCCCCGCTGGGACCGCTCCTCATTCTTGGAGCCAACGTGATACCATAGATTCACCGTCGCCAGCGGAAGCCCCTCCCTGGGGTGCACGATCACCGGGAGTCCATTCGCAAGGGTGGTTTTCTGAAACGCAAGGAACGGAGAAAGCCCAGAATCAAACATCAAGGATCGCGTCTCGCAAGCAAAGGATCGGTGTCGCCTGGTCACGGGAGAGCCGCCACGCTAGTAATATTAAGAACCCTGTGGACCCGCTTGACCAGATCGAGTTCCAGACCGCGACCCCGGGATCGCTCGACCAGTCGCTCCCGACAGAACCCAGGATCAAGAAAATCGTGCAGTCATCCGATCAAGCCCCAGACGAACCGGGCTTGGCGAGCGCCTTCCGCCAACTTTGAAAGGATGCCTTGGTGAGACATGATGGTAGCATGCTCGACTCTCGGTGGCGTGCCGATGGCGGATTCCGAGCGGGCCGGAGGCCGGGTGATGCGGCCGATCGCGGCTTGCCAGCTCATGACAAGGTCAGAACGTGAACTGGGATGATGTGATCATCGAGGCGGCCGCGACCGACACCGGGATGCGGCGCACCAATAATCAGGACAGCCATGCGATGGTCCGCGCCTCCAACGAGGAGAGCTGGCGGCAGCGCGGGCACGTCTACCTGGTGGCGGACGGGATGGGCGCGCACGCGGTGGGAGAGCTGGCCAGCAAGATGGCCTGCGACTTGATTCCGCACAACTATATGAAGGCCCGTTCGGGAACTCCGGCCGAGGCGATTGTGAAGGCGTTTCGCGAGGTGAGCTCGCTGATCCACAGCCGGGCCTCCGCCAATCGCGATTTTCAGGGGATGGGGACGACCAGCTCCGCGCTGTTGCTCTTGCCCGCGGGCGCGCTTGTCGCCCATGTCGGCGATTCGCGCGTCTATCGGGTTCGCGGCGACGTGATCGATCAGCTTTCGTTCGATCACAGCCTGGTCTGGGAGCTCATCAAGCGGAACCATCTCGCGCCCGGGCAGACCAACCACTCGATTCCCAAGAACGTGATCACCCGCAGCCTGGGCCCGGAGCTCGAGGTCGAGGTCGACGTGGAGGGTCCGCTCGAGGTCCGGCTCGGTGACGTATTCCTGCTTTGTTCCGATGGTCTGTCGGGCCCGGTGACCGATCCCGAGATGGGGGTGTTCGCGGCCAACTACCATCCCCGCGAGGCTTGCAAGTATCTGATCAATCTGGCCAACCTGCGTGGTGGGCTCGACAATATCACGGTGGTGATCGTGCGGATCGGGTCTTGGATCGATCCTGATTCCACGGAATCCGCGTCGCCGGGTAGGGCGGTGCTCGGGTCGGCGGGAAAGAGCCGGAGTCCAGGTTTGTGGGAGCGGGTGGCGGCCGCGGTCAAGAATCGGGGTCGATCGCCGGCCCCGGCGGTGGTTGAGGACCACCCCCATCGCACCTCCCCTTGTCCCCTCGACGAACCGATGATCCAGCAGCTCGACGACCTTTCGCGAGCCGTCCAGGATCAGGCGGTCGCACAGGCCTGGTCGCTCGACTGGACCGCCCTCGCGACCCTGCGCAGGCAGTTCGCCGACGCACGCTCGGGCGGCAACCGGCGGTCGGCCTTGCGCAAGCTGGGCGAGATCATCGCCCTTTTGGGCCAGGCCGCCCGGTTCGCCCGCAAGCCGGCCGGACCAGCCTCGCCGGTTCACTGAGAGCATTCCCCCTCGCCCGACCGATCGCGACGCGGGTCAAGCGAGGCGTAACCGAGGGAGGTCCGAGCGCTCATGTCCCTTTCTCCACGTCCTCGCTCGCTGGCGACCGCCTGCGCCCGCGCCCCGGAGGTCGAGCCCTCGTCGAGCCGCCCGCTCGTCCCGCCGCTCGACCTCTCGGTGGTCTACTGCCCATCGAGCCTGGACCACGTCGACGCCCTCTATGAAGGAACCGCGACCGGCCCAATTTATGCCCGTGAGGGACACCCCAACGCCGACCAGCTCGCGCGCAAGATCGCCGAGCTCGAAGGGGCGCAAAAGGCTCTCGTTTGTTCGTCGGGCATGGCGGCGATCACCGCGGCCCTCTGCTCGCTCCTCAACCAGGGCGACCATTTGCTCATGGCGGCCGAGGTCTACGGCAAGACCAGCGTCCTCGTCGACCGTGAGCTCTCGCGCTACGGCGTCGCTCGCGACCTCTTCGACGCGGCCCGGCCCGATGATCTCGCGGCCATGGTCAGACCTTCGACGCGGTTGATCCTGGTCGAGACCCTCTCGAACCCGCTCCTGCGCGTGACCGACCTGCCCGCCGTCGCGCGGGTCGCCGCCGACTCCGGCGTCACTCTGGTCGTCGACAACACCTTCGCCCCCTGCATCTGCCGGCCGCTCGAGCTCGGCGCACACCTTGTCGTGCACTCGGCGACCAAGATGATCGGCGGCCACAGCGATCTCACCCTGGGCGTGCTCGCGGGGTCGACACCCTTGATCACGCGCGCCCACGCAGTTGCGGCCGCGATGGGGCTCACGGGCAACCCCTTCGAGAGCTGGCTCGCCCTCCGCGGCATGGCGACCTTGCCCCTCCGCATGGAGCGCGCGTGCACGACAGCGACCGCGCTCGCCCGCCGTTTCGAGCGCGCGCCCCAGATTCGCAGGGTCTGGCACCCCGCGCTCGATTCCCACCCCGACGCGGCCCTCGCCCGCGCCCTGCTCGAGCAGGGGGGCTCGATGCTCGCCGTCGACCTCGGCGATCGCCCCCGCGCAAGCGCCTTCATGGCGGGGCTTCCCGGGATTCCGTTCGCCCCCAGTCTGGGCGATGTCCAGACCACGCTCAGCCATCCCTGCACCACCAGCCACCGCGGTCAGGACCAGGCTCGACTTGAGCGATTCGGGATCACGCCCGGAGTGGTGCGGATCTCGGTCGGCCTGGAGGACGAGCGCGATCTCTGGGCCGAGTTCGCGCAGTCGCTCCAGGCGCTCACCGCCCTCGAGTCAACGGCCGGCGGCTGAACCGCCGCGAGCACGGGCAAATTCATGGATCCGCCCGTCGAAGGCCAGGATCAAAAGCTCGCCGTCGGGATCCTCCGCGAACGAGGCGATGTTGAGCTTGCCGCTCTGCTTGACGTCGATCAATTCGCCGGCCGCCCTGACCTTCCCCTTTTCATATCGCACTCCCCAGACGCGGCCCGAGTCATAGTCGCCGTAAACATAGACCCCGCGAAGCTCGGGGAACCGCTTGCCGCGATAGACGTAGCCGCCCGTGATCGAAAGCCCGGAATCCGGTCGATCCTTGGTCGGGGCGTGGGGATACTCCACGATCGGCGGCGAGATGACCGTGCCGCGGTCGGGCCGTTGCCTGCGCTGAGGTTGAAACGAATGAAACCCCTCGCGGATGCTCCAGCCGTAATTCCCGCCGTTCGAAATCTTGTGCACCATCTCCCAGAGATTCTGCCCCACGTCGCCTGCCCAGAGCTCGCCCGTCTCGCGGTCGAACGAAAACTTCCACACGTTCCGCAGACCAATACAGTAAACCTCAGGCGCCCAGTGCTTGTGCGTGGCCGACCTCCGCTGAGGATTGTCGGACGGGATCCCATAGGGCTTGCCGCCGCTGGGATGGTCGACGTCGATCCGCAGAATCGAGCCAAACCAATCACGCGGATTCTGCCCGCTCGACATCGGATCGTCGGCCGCCCCGCCGTCCCCCAGCGTGATATAAAGAAACCCGTCGTGCCCGAAGGCGATCGTCCCGCCATTGTGATTCTCGAACGGGTCGTCGGCCGAGACCCACACCCGCTCCTCGCTCTCGGGATCGGCCGTGGGCGGCGACGACCCGGTCGCCCGAAACCGCGACACCACCGACCGCCTCTTGCCCCCGTCATCGGCCGAATAATAGACAAAAAACTGCCTGTTTTCCCGGAACTTGGGATGAAAAGCCAGCCCCAAAAGCCCCTCTTCGTTGCCGCGATGGATCGGGTCTGGCAGCTTCAGAAACAGATCCTTCTTGCTTGTTGCATGCTCACTTGAGAATGACTTGATCGCGGCGGCGTGTTGCTCGACGACGTAAAACCGGGCGCCGTCGCCCGCGGGATAGTCTAGCGCGACCGGGCGATCGAAGCGCAGGTTGGGGAAAGCGACCCGGGTGGTGAGTTTCGGGAGCGGCGCGAGCGCTTGCTTGGATTTCGTCGCCTGGGCGTTCGCGGCGGGACCGGCGATCGCCGTGCAGGCCATCGCGAGCGCGATTCGAGCGGGGATGCCGGGGCGGGTGATGAAAGGCGGCATGCGGGGCGGTTCCTCGGGGTGGACGAATCAAGCGGCCGTGACGCACTCAGGAAGGATTATAGTCGATCGCCCCGCGATCGAAGAGCCAGTCGTCCTACGCGATGATCTTGCCGTCCTGGATCTCGATCACGTGGTCGCCGTCCCGGATGAAGCGGCGGTCGTGGGTGACGACGACCAGGGTGAGGCCCTGTTCGCGCTGAAGCTCGCGAAGGATGTGGAAGATCTCGTCGCCCCCCTTCGAGTCGAGATTGCCGGTCGGCTCGTCGGCGAGCAAGACGACGGGATCCTTGACGAGCGCCCTGGCGATGGCCACGCGCTGCTGCTGGCCTCCCGAGAGCCGGGCGGGCCGATGTTTCAGACGGTGGCCCAGGCCGACTTTTTCGAGGAGCAGGCGAGCCTTGGCCTCAAGCCCCGCGTCGATCCCGGTGGGGATGAAGGGCAAGAGCACGTTGCCGACGGCGTCGAGGTTGGGGATCAGGTTGAACTGCTGAAACACGAACCCGATCCGCGCGCGGCGGAAAGCGTCTTGCTCGCCCTCGCTCATGTCGGTGAGCGAGTGGCCGTCGATCGTGATCGACCCCGAGGTGGGCCGATCGAGGGCCGCCATGAGATAGAGGAGCGTGCTTTTGCCCGAGCCCGACGGCCCGACGATGAAGGTGCACTCGCCGCGGTGAATCTCGAGGTCGACCCCGCGGAGGGCCTCGATCTGTTCCTCGCCGCTGGTGAAGCTTTTATGCAGGTTGGACACGGCGATCATCGGCGGCTCCCCGGCGGCGCTCGTGGGGCGAGGCGAAACGCTCATGATGCCTCGTTGCGAATGGCGTCCATGGGGGTCATCCGCGAGGCCCGCCAGGCCGGGTACAAGCCGGCGACGACCGCGATCCCGATCGCGACCGACATCGAGGCCGCGACCAAGGCGGGTGTCAGGTCGAGCCTGAGCCGCGCCCGCTCGAGCAGCAGATTGAGAAACGCGACCGAGCCAAACGCCAGCACGCTGGCGCACCCGCCGGAGAGCAGCCCCAAGAGCGCGCTCTCGGCCGTCACCAGCCCCAGCACGTCGCGCCTGGTCCAGCCATTCGCGCGCATCACGCCAAACTCGACGATCCGCTCCATCGCGCTCATCAGCATCGTATTGGCAATACCCACGCCCCCCACCAGAAGCGCGAGCGCGACGGTCAAGAGCAGGAACATGTCAAGCCGTCCCATGATGTCCCCAACCTGCACGTTGAACTGCGACATGCTGCGCGACTGCACTCCCTCGACCGCCGCGCGAATCCGCTCGGCCAAAAGAGTGAGGTCGGTCACCGAATCGGGCTCGATGTAATACGTCGAGACCATATCCGATCCGACATTGAGCAGTTTCCGCGCCGTCGTGATTTCCATCACGACGGTCGTGTCGATCAGGAACGAGCCGCTCTCGTAGATTCCGACGATCTGGAACGGCTTGCCGCCGATCAAGAGCGAGTCGCCGACCTTCTTGGGTTTGCCGTCCGAGCCGGGATAGTCGCGCGCGATCTTGGTGCTGATGAGCACGTTGGGCTTGCCCACGTCCTCCATCGTCAGGAACCGCCCGCCCCCCTTGGCGGCGGGCAACAGACCCTGCTCATAGACGCCGCTTTTCAGTTTCAGGTGCTCGGGAAGCGACTGTCCCTCGATCATGACCGTCTCGGCCAGGCCGCTGTAGCGTTCGTCGCCCTTGCGCAGAAACAGCCGCCCGGCCGCCCTCGCCAGCAGGTTGCGGCCGTCCAGGGGCGGGCAAATCTTCCAGACCTCCGGGGCGACGATCCGCGCCCCCTTGATCTTGCGGAGCTCGCCCGCCATCGACGCCGGCAGATCGCTGAAAATCGGCGCGGGCGCGTTTTCACGCATGATCATCAGCCCGTTCATCCGGGCCAGCGTGTTCCCCATCAGGGCCCGGATGCCATTGGTCAGGCTGAAAAGCCCCAGGATCGCCAGGATCGGGATCGTGAGCCCCAGCACCGCCAGCAGCGTGCGGGTCGGCCGGGTGATCAGATTTTTCCAGGCGAATCGCCACATGCGTCGGTCCTTCGTCCTTCCTCGGTCGCGCCCTCGCGAATGAGACGTCCCTTATATCCGCAAAAGCTCCCTTGCCTCCAGCCCAGATCGCCAGGCGCGCAATGACGGTGTAAAACAACAGAGATCCACGTGTCAACGTGGGTCGTCGCTTCCCGCGACGGTGGTTTCCCAGCGCCAATACAGGCCCCAGACCGCCGCCCGAAGCGATCTCCGCGGACTCCTGGAGATCGGCGACGGGTA
>DAIDHE010000178.1 GCA_027459775.1 Planctomycetales bacterium
CAATCCGCGGCCAGCGCGGCCACCGCCCGAGTGATCATCGGCGGCGGCGAGGACGGCCTGCTCCGCGTCTGGAACGGGACGACCGGGCAGGAGCTCGCCGTCTTCGGGGCCGACTCGAACGCGAAGGGGCCGGGATCGCCATTTAACATCGGAATCCGCTGATTCCATCACACTCTTACAGGCACATAACGATGTCATCCGCATCTTCACGATCTCGACGCGTTGCTCCTTGCCCCGGCCCGTTCGGCCGCCGCGGCTTCATGCGGCTCGGGCTCTCGGGCTTCGCGAGCCTGAGCTGGCCGGGCCTCATGCAACTGCGGGCGGCGAACCCGCTGCCGGCGGGCCGCGAGAAGACGGCCGTGATCATGGTCTGGCTGCCGGGCGGGTGTTCACATCTCGACAGCTACGATCCCAAGCCCGAGATCGGCAGCGAATACCGCGGCCCGTTCAAGACGATCGATACCAGGACGCCCGGGCTCAAGCTCACGGAGCTGTTGCCGCTGCACGCCCAGATCGCCGACAAGTTCACGATCCTGCGCTCGATGAGCCACCGGGGCCCGGGCCACCCGGCCGGATCGATGCAAATGCTCTCGGGCGACCCCGATGAACGCGATAAGACGAAGCCGAAACTGCCCGACTGGATGTCGGTGGTCAACTATCTGAGGTCAAAGGGTCCAGGGCGCACGAATCCATTGCCGAGGTACGTGGGGGTGAACCCTCCCCTCGAGTATAACGGGCCGGCCTATCTGGGCGATGCGTACTCGCCGTTTTCGGTCCACGACGATCCCAACCGGCCGAATTTCGAGGTGCCCAACATCGGTCTCGCCGATCCGGCGGAGGCGCTCCGGCTGGGCGACCGGGTGGCGCTGCGGAAAAGCCTCGACAACCTGGAGCGGAGCTTTGACCGCGAGGGCGAGCTGGGCGCGCTCGATCAGTTTGAAACGCAGGCGATGACGCTGCTGACCAATCCCCGGACGCGCGACGCGTTTGACCTGGGCAGGGAAGACCCGCGGCTCCGCGACCGCTATGGGCGGAATCGATGGGGGCAGCAATTGCTCCTGGCCCGCCGGCTGGTCGAGGCCGGCGCCGAGGTCGTCACGAGCAGCCTGAACGGGCCCCTGTGCGGCCGGGTCGCCAACTGGGACGATCACGCGGTGAATCATCATGTGTTCGACGCCATGCGTTTCCGGGCCGCCGCTTACGACCAGGCGGTGACGGCCCTGATCGAGGACGTCTACGCGCGTGGGCTCGACAAGCGTGTTTTGGTGGTGGTGACCGGCGAGTTTGGCCGCACGCCCAGGATCGAATACGACCGCAGCACCGGCGCGGGCGACGCGAGCGCACCGGCGGGAACGGTGCAGCCCGGCCGCGACCACTGGCCGCGCGCGTTCTCGAATCTCTGGGCCGGCGGCGGCATCGCCACGGGCCGCGTCGTGGGCGCGACCGACAAACGCGGCGAGGACGTCACCGAGCGCGTCTGTAGCCCCGGCGACTTCCTGGCCACGATCTATCACCACCTGGGCATCGACGGCTCCAAAGTCCTGATCAACGACTTCAACGGCCGCCCCACGCCCATCGTCGACCACGGCAAGCCGATCGCCGAGCTGATCGGATAACGGCCCTGGTCGTGGGTCGTCGACCCGACTGGCCGCGCGGGCCTGGGTTGACCCAAACCGCGTCGTGAGCCTGGCCGGCGGGCGGATGCGGAGGGCGACAGGTCGTTGACAGGCGGATTGGAGGGTCTACACTCGAATCCGAGCAGGACGTGACGAGTCCTGGACCTGGCGACTCTGGGGCCCTTTAAGGACGCGACTCGTGGAGACCCTGAGCAAGGTGGTTGTGCTGTCTCTGGGCGGCTCGCTCGGGGTCAACGCCCGGTACTGGCTGGGCGTCTGGATCAGCGGGATCTCGAGCCCGCGATTCCCCTGGGCGACGTTTCTGATCAACGTCAGCGGCTCGTTCGCGATCGGATTCCTGACGTACATCCTGGCGCGCTGGCTGCCGCATCCGAATCTGCGGATCTTCTTACTGACCGGCTTCCTGGGCGGGTACACGACGTTCTCGACGTTTGAGTACGACCTGCTCGCGTCGTGGGAGCGCGGCGAGCGCCGGATGGCGGCGGCCAACCTGGTTGGCAGCGTGGGGCTGGGGTTCGCGGCGGTCGTGCTGGGGACCGCGCTGGCGCGGGGGATCAGCGAGCCGCGCGAGCGGACGCGCAACCCGGCCTCGCATCCGGCCGCGGCCGCGGCCGAGCCGCGAAAGGCGGGCGATCATGATCACCGCCAGTGAGGCGCTCTGGCTGCGGGCCTATATCGGCGGCGACGAGCGGTCCCATGGAGCGCCCGTGTATCGCACGATCGTCGAGACCGCCCGGCGGCTGGGGCTCGCCGGGGCCTCGGTCTTTCCGGCCGCCATGTCCTACGGCGCGCACAGGCGGGTTCGCGACATCGAAAATGAATATGCTTCGTATGCGGTTCCCGTGATCATTGACGCGATCGATTCGCCCGAGCGGATCGAAGATTTGCTCGCGGCGGTCAAGGGAATCTTGGGGGAGGGTCTCTTGACCGCGAGCCCTGCGCGGGTGGCCCGGTGGACGACGGCCGACGGCGCATGGGATGGTCCGGGCGGGGGCGTGACCGAGGTTTTCGACGCGGAGGAACCGGCGATGACAAGCGACGGGCCGTGGCGGCGCGTGACCGTGTATTTCGGCAGCGCGGACGTCTGGGAGGGTCGGGGCCTGGGGACGGCGATCGTCGAGAAATGCCGCGCCATGGGCCTGGCGGGGGCGACGCTGTCGCGGGGGGTGATGGGGTTCGGCCATCGCTCGGTGATTCATCGCGCCCACTTCCTGGGCCTTTCCGACGACCTGCCCGAGAAGGTCGAGGTCGTCGAGCGGCCCCAGGCCTGCGAACGGCTGGTGCAGGCTCTCGAGGGGATGATCGGCGGCGGGCTGGTGGTCGTCGAGGAAGTCCGGGTCGTCTCCAGGGGTCATGAAGGACCGGCCGCCGGCGGCTGAGTTTGATCCGAGCGGGAAGGATGAGCGGGCTGGCTCACGCCCAGTGAGTGAAGCGGCTCTGTGATCAGGCGCGCGCCGCGGTCAAAGGTCACATAGGACCAGGCCCACTGGATGAAGACCACCAGCCGGTTGCGAAAGCCGATCAAGAACAGGATGTGGACGAACAGCCAGAGGAGCCAGGCGGGAAGTCCCGACGTCTTGATGACGCCGATCTGGGCCACCGCGGAGCCGCGACCGATGGTGGCGAGCATGCCCTTGTCGACGTAGCGAAACGGGATTGGAGACTCGCCGCGGAGCGCTCGCAGAATATTCGCGGCGGCGTGCGCGCCCTGCTGGATCGC
>DAIDHE010000205.1 GCA_027459775.1 Planctomycetales bacterium
GGGGATAGGTGAGCTTGCGGTGGTCGATCCCCAGGGCGTGGAGCAGCGTCGCCTGAAGGTCGTGGACCGTCACGACCTGCTCGACGGCCTTGTAGCCGAACTCGTCGGTCGCGCCATGGACGTGGCCGGGCTTGAACCCGCCCCCGGCGAGCCAGAGCGAGAACCCATGGCGGTTGTGATCGCGGCCGTCGCCCGACTCCGAGACCGGCAGCCGGCCAAACTCGCCCGTCCAGAGCACGATCGTCTCGTCCAGAAGACCGCGCTGCTTGAGATCCCGCACCAGGGCCGCGCTCGGCTGGTCAGTCTGGGCACAGAGCGACCTGAGCGATTTGGCGTTTTCGCGGTGCGTGTCCCAGGGCTGACCGCCGTGAAACAACTGGACGAACCGGACGCCCCGCTCGACCAGGCGGCGAGCCAGCAAGCAGCGGGCGGCGTACTCGTGCGTGACCGGGTTGTCCAGGCCGTACATCCGCCGGGTCGCCGCCGATTCTTGCGCAAGATCGAGCGCCTCGGGCACCGCCGTTTGCATCGCGGCGGCGACCTCGAAATTGGCGATCCGCGCCTCGAGCTCGTCGTCGCCAGGATGCCGGCTCAGGTGCATGCGGTTGAGATCGCCCAGGAAGCCGAGCTGGCCAGCGCGGGCCTCGGGCGTGACGCCGGGCGTCGTCCTGAGATTGAGCACCGGCTCAGCGCCCGACCGAAACGGCGTCCCCTGATACCGCGCTGGCAGCCAGCCGCCCGACCAGTTGCGAATGCCGTCGACCGGCAGCCCGCCCGGCCCCGACAGCACCACGTACGCCGGCAGGTCGCGGTTCTCGGTCCCCAGCCCATACACCACCCACGAGCCCAGGACCGGCCGCCCCGCCAGGATCTTGCCCGTGTGGATCAACCGCAGCGCGGTCTCGTGGTCCACCGATTCGGTCGACATCGAGCGCACCAGCGTCACTTCATCGGCGATCCCCGCCAGGTGCGGGACCAGCTCGCTCAGCACCATCCCCGACCGCCCGGCCGGGCGGAACTGGAACGGCGAGGCCAGCAGGTTCCCCGTCCGGGCGCTGAAGTGGACCTCGAGCCGGCCAGGGTGCGGCTGGCCGTGATGCTTGGTCAGCATCGGCTTGGGGTCGAACAGATCCACCTGGCTCGGGCCCCCGTGCTGGAACAGGCAGATCACCGACCGCGCCCGCGGCCGGGCCGACCGCGCCCGATCCACCGCGGGCGCTCGCCGCTCGCCCGCCCGCGCGTCTTCCTCGAGCAGACTCGCCAGAGCCAACGTTCCAATCGCCCCGGCATACCGGCCCAGAAACGCGCGGCGATTGAGCGCGAACCGCGCGGGGTCGGTCGATCGAAATGAACGTGTATTTGTGCTCATGTCACATTATTCCACATAAAGGAAGGCGTCGCTGGCCAGCAGCATCTGGCAAAAGTCCACCCAGGCGCGGCGGCGAGCGTCCGCGGCGGCCAGCCGGGGATAACGGGCGGGCTGGGCCTCGATGAACCGCCGGCTGGCGGCCTGCTCTTCGGGCGTGGGCCCGCGGCCGACGACCAGCAAGAAGGCCCGCGCGACCCGCTCGCCCACGCCTTGATTCCCGCACTCTCGCTCGAGCCTGAGGGCGAGCTTGCCCGCGCGGGCCGCAACGAAGCCCGAGTTCAGCAGGCTCAGCGATTGCAGCGGGATCGTCGAGGGGAGCCTGCGCGTGCAGGTGGTGACGATCGACGGGGCGTCAAACACGTCCAGCAGGCTCACGATCTGGGTCCGCCGATGCTGAAGATAAACCGACCGCCGGAACGCCCCCGGGGTCGATTCGGCGACGACCACCTCGCCCGCCTCGTTCCGCTCGGTCGCGACGAAGGGCCCGCCCGGGCGAAGGTCGAGCTCACCCGAAACGGCCAGCATCGCGTCGCGGATCGACTCGGCGTCGAGCCTGCGCAGCGGCCGGCTCGCCAGCAGCCGGTTCTCGGGATCGACGGCCGCCAGCCCCGAGCGCCGTGCGCTCGACTGGCGGTAGACCGTCGAGGTCACGATCAGACGGCTGAGCGCCTTCGAGCTCCACCCCGACCGGACCAGCTCCGCGGCGAGAAACTCGAGCAGCTCGGGGTGCGTCGGGGCCGCGCCGGTGTAGCCCAGATTGTCGGACGTGTCGACCAGCCCGACGCCGAAATGGTGCTGCCAGACCCGGTTGGCCAGCAGCCGCGCCAGAAGCGCGGCCGGCCGCGAGCCCGGCTTCGTCAGCCACCGCGCCAGCGCCAGCCGCCGTCCCGTCGAGCTCGAGCCCGGCCACGGCGGACCCGGCTCGTAAGGATTGTCCGCGTCGCTCAGAAACGCCGGCACGCCAGGCCCGACCCGCGGGCCAGGCGTTGCCGGGTCGCCACGCAGCAAGATCGGAACGCTCGCCGGATCGCTCGACACGTCCCCCACCCACGCGATCAACCCCGGATTCGGACGCCGGCGCTCCTGGAGCGCCTTGAGGAACGGCTCGAGCGCTGCCTCTTGGCTCTTTCCCTTCTCACCCGAACCCGCCGCGAAGACGCGCTTGAGAGACGCCATCTCGGCGTCGATCGCCTTCTCATTCGCCTCCCAGCTCGACAGCTCGGCGCGCGGACCGGCCGCGACCACGCGGTCATTGGGCCTCTGCCAGCGCTCGACGTTGAACGCGGGATAAAGGATCGCCTGAAGCTGGTAATACTCCTTCTGAGTCACCAGCTCGAACTTGTGATCATGACACTTGGCGCACTGGAGCGTGAGGCCCAGCAGCGACGAGCCGATCACCTGCACCGTCCCCTCAAGCACGGCGTACTTGTCCGCGCGGACCTCGTCCGGATTGCCGTCGCTCTCGCCGGTGCCGTCCGGGGCGTTCCGCAAGAAATGCGTGGCGACAATCCGGTCGACCGCCTCGGGGGGCGCGCCTGCTCCCCGCCGGTCGGTCAGCTCGTCGCCGGCCAGTTGCTCGCGGACGATCTGATCGAGCGGCCGGTCGGCGTTCATCACGCGGATCACATAGTCCCGATACCGATAGGCCAGCGGCCGGTTGGAATCGGCGCTGAAGTACCCGTTGGAATCGGCGTATCCCGCGGCGTCGAGCCAGTGCCCGCCCCAACGCTCGCCATACCGGGGCGAGGCCAGCAGGCGGTCGACCAGCCGCTCATAGTCGCCCGGTGCCGTGCCCGCGACGAACGCCGCGATCTCCTCGGGGTCCGGCGGCAGCCCGGTCAGGTCGAAGGTCAGACGACGGACGAGCGTCGCGCGATCGGCGTCGGGACCCAGCGACAGCCCGCGGTCCTCGAGCGCGCTTTGAATGAAGCGATCGATCGGGCCGCGGACGCGGTCGCCCGATCGGACCACCGGGGGCGACGGCTGGGCGGGCGGGGCAAAGGCCCAGAGATCGGCTCCAGGCGCGGTCCGGGCGGCCGTGGCGGCGTCTGGCATGCCCGCGGCCCCGTGCTCGATCCAGCGCCTCAGGACCGCCTTCTCATCAACCGACAACGGATCGTCGGGATCGGGCGGCATCTCGTCGGCCTCCACTCGATCCCAGAGCGCGCTCTCGTCCAGCTTGCCCGGCACGACCACCGGCCCGCTCGACCCGCCGCGAGCGATCGACCGCGGGCTGCTCAGGTTCAGCTTGCCCTTGGGCCTCAAGGGCCCGTGGCACTTCACGCACCGCGCCTTGAAAAGCGCCTGCACGTCCCCCGCAACGCCCCCCGCGCGCACGCGAGCGGATCCGCCCCCCCAGCAAAGCGCGGCCATCCCCAGAATCAGACCGGCATACACTCGGATGTTCCGTCTCCTGTCGAATGGAAGTCGATCCGCGATCTCCTTCCGACCCGCGGCGACCGTTCGCGCGGGCTCTCCGCCGATTATACAACCTTTGTTAAATCAAGGGAGCCTCGCGGTGGGGTGGTGAAAAGTTGGTCTTGACCATGGGTTTCGTGGGTACGACGGCTCAGGGGATATGTTGCGCGGATCGGACGAGGTCGAGAGCTCCGTCGCGTATTGGACTACGTGGCGGCCGGTTCCCCTGGCACGGCCCCCCTCATCCGCCGCTGCGCGGCACCTGCTCCCGGAGGGAGAAGGATAAACACATAACCATCTCCCTCCGGGAGAGGGTGGCCGAAGGCCGGGTGAGGGGCCGGCAGCCACATGGGAAACCGGTCGATCGGCGGCCTGAGGATCGCAACGAAACCGGGATCAAGGAAAAGGCCCGTCAAGATCAACTTTTCACCACCCCTGCCTCGCGGGGCCGGCAGGCTCGCTTGACCTGGAGCCAGCCGAAAGACTATGCTTCGAAACAGGTTTCGACACCGAAAAGGGATGGGTCATGCGCACGCCCGCGCGCACGGGGCGGGCCTCGTCGAGGTAGTTTGGATGAAGAAGTCGCCGCCGAGCAAGCGCAACCTTCCGGTTGCACCTCCACGTCACGAGTTCGAGCACGTCGAGCCGACGGTGATTCACCATCCCGAGGAAGACATGACCGCGCTGGCCCGCGCGACCCGGCACGTGCTCGATGCGCCCGGCAAACGACTGATGCCGATCGTCGCGGTGGTGGTCGGCGTTCTGGCCGCCGTGTTTTTGTGGAACCTGGCGGGCTCGACCGCAAGCGTCGACTCGGTCGTCTGGGCCAAGCTCGAGGCCGCCCAGAAGTCCGAGGATCTGCTGGCGATCGCCAAGGAAAACCCCGGCACGACAGCGGCCACCTGGGCGCTCTATCGGGCTGCCGGCGACTTTTTCAACCAGGGGCTGCTCGACATGCCCAATAACCGCGACGTCGCCCTGCCGCTCTTCAAGCGCGCCCTCGACCTCTACGATCAGGTCACCAGCGAAACGCCCAAGGAATCGCCGATCGCCCGCGCCGCCGCCCTGGGCAAGGCCCGCACCCTCGAGGCCCGCAACGAGCTCGCCAAGGCGATCGAGCAATACCGCCTGGTCGCCAAGACATGGCCGAAAACGCCCGAGGCCGACGAAGCGACCGCCCAGGCCGCCCTGCTCGAGAAGCCCGAGGCGACGGCGTATTACAAAGAGCTCTATGAGTACAAGCCGACCCGCTTCACACTCCCCAGCGAGCCCGCCGACGTCATGAAGGGCATGCCCAGCTCGGCCGACCTGCCAGCCGCTCTCCGCGACGCCTTTCCGTCGTCCTCGGTCGACCTGCCCGCCCTCGGGTCACAGACGATCCGCGTCGAGCCCGCCCCGGCCCCAGCCCCCAAGGCCGGGACACCCAAGATCGAAATGCCCAAGATCGAAACGCCCAAGACCGCCACGCCCAAGGCCGAAACGCCTAAAAGCATCTTCACGCCTCCCGTGAAGGCCCCCAAGTAACCCTTCAGGAACGATCCGCGGGCGGGCTCGCGCCCGGGCGGCGTCACGCTCATGTGGCCACCACCTCTCTCGGAAACGCCCCAGGAATTCGAGGCCCGACCGCGCATCGAAGGCAAACGCATCGACCAGTATCTCACCAGCCGCTACACCGATTATTCCCGCGCGGTCATCAAACGCGTCATCGACGCCGAGGCCGTCCTGGTCAACGGCC
>DAIDHE010000215.1 GCA_027459775.1 Planctomycetales bacterium
TCGATCAGGCTCCACTGTTCGTCGCTGAGGTCGGAGGGATAGGGCTTTCGCATGGGTGCTCGTCCTTGAGTCGGGTCAATGGCGGGACGTCCTTGAACGCCAACAGTTTACACGATTCGCTTTTTACCGGATAGCCTCTTAGCCCTGCTGACTCCGCCCACGCTCGTACGCAGTTCGTCGTCCCTATCCGTGTCGGGATGGGGAGTCCGGACGTCTCGGGATCCCCTCCAGGCTACACCCCGGCGCAGATTTCGGGAGCGTACGGATTCTCGTCAGTCGCCTCGAATGGGGACGGGCAGACGATCGCCATCGTCGATTCCTACAACGACCCGAACATCGTGGGCGACCTGCAACACTTTGACTCTTGGTTCAATCTGCCAAGCCCTCCCTCGTTCCAGGTGGTCGGCCAGTCTGGTGGCGCTCCTCCCACGGTGTCAAATGCGGGGTGGGCGGCGGAGGAATCGCTCGACGTCGAATGGGCGCACGCGATGGCGCCGTCGGCAAAGATCGATCTGGTCGAGGCCAACTCGTCTTCGCTCGCGGATCTCATGGCTGGCGTCCAGTGGGCCGCATCATCCTCCGGGGCTTCCGTCGTCTCCATGAGTTGGGGATTTCTGGAACAGTCCCAGATCTCGCAAAGCCAAGAGACCGCCTATGACCGCACATTCCAACAATCCAATGTGACGTTCGTAGCGGCTTCGGGCGACTATGGAGAGCCGGAGTATCCAGCCCTTTCGCCGAACGTCGTGGGAGTTGGTGGCACGACGCTGACGCTCAACTCGGGTACTTACGGAAGCGAGAGCACGTGGAACTTGTCCCAAGGCTCGGTCACCACTTCAAGCGGAGGTGGCCCGAGCATCTTCGAGGCACAACCCTTCTATCAGAACGGTCTCATTCTCTCCTCCTTCCGAGCCGCTCCCGATGTATCATACAACGCTGGCCCCAGCGGAAGCTCGACCTCCCAGACCGGAGAGTGGTTTAGCATTTACGACTCGTTCGATACCTTGAACGAGTTCGGAAGCAGCAACCCCGAGGAACCGATCGGGGGCACGAGCGCTGGATCGCCTCAGTGGGCGGCGCTAATCGCTCTGGCGAACCAACAACGGGCCACCAACGGCTTGCCTGCCCTCACGGGCTACAACCAGACGCTACCAGCAATCTACGCCATGCCGGGCTCGGATCTCCACGACATCACGACTGGGAGCAATCAGTACGGCATCCCGGCTGGCCCGGGCTACGACATGGTCACTGGTGTGGGCACGCCAGATGCGCCTGGCGTCATCGCCAGTCTGAGCGAGGTCGGGGTCAGCCCCTCGGCAGACATGGTCTCCGCAGTGCCTGGCAGCCCCGTCCCCTCCTATTTCGTGAAGGACTCCTCGGGGAACGTCTACTACTATACCGTATCCGCTAACAGCAGCGGCCTGTTGGCCGAGTTTGGTGGCCTAGTTGCCAGCGGAGCAATATCCATCTCGGCCGCACCGGCTGCATCGACAACGAACGATGAGCCGTCCGTCTTCGTGCTCAACGGAGCCAACGACGTGTACGAGATCGAGTACAACCCAAGCTCGGGCACGTGGGGGGGCTTAGGAGGGTTGATCGCGGTCGGCGTGGACGCGATCTCGGCCGCTCCTGCTGTCTCTGCCACGAACAACTATCCCTCCGTCTTCGTGCTCAACGGCGCCAAGGACGTTTACGCTTTCGTGTACGTCCCGAGCTCCGGAACTTGGGGGAGCTTAGGAGGGTTGATCGCGGTCGGCGTGAACGCGATCTCGCCCGCGCCGGCGACCCCCGCCACGAACAACTATCCCTCCGTCTTCGTGCTCAACGGTGCCCAGGACGTTTACGAGCTTGTGTACAACCCAAGCTCCGGTACGTGGGGGGGCTTAGGAGGGTTGATCGCGGACGGCGTGGACGCGATCTCGGCAGCTCCGGCGAGCTCGAACAACTACCCATCAGTAGCCGTGCTCAACGGAGCCGGCAACGTGTACGATTTCGCATACAACGCGAACACGGGTTCCTGGGGTGCAATTTACGGCCCTGTTCCGGTCTTGGTCGTCGTGCTCCCATCGACGACGCACACCAAGAAGGCGCACACCGTCGGTTCGTCGGGGGGGATCCAGACTTATGCCTACGACGGAGCCTCGTGAGACCCTCCCGAGAAGATGTAACGGAGAGCCTCCGGGGAGTATGAATCAAGGCTGTCGACGAGCCGGACTTGAGAGTTGAGGCTTGGCTCTCCGCGATCGGCTTGCTCCAGAACAACACGCTCGGATCTCAACAATCGGTCTCTTCCTGCCGGCGGCGACAATTCCTACCTGATTCGAGGGATCCGGGCGCGCCCGGCATGCAACCTAGCTTTGGGATTAGGAGTTGGATTAAGCACGTCGGTGCTCGTCGCTCGCCGACGAGCGATGTACTGAAGAATCAGGTCGTCGTCGCGGTCCTTGAAGTCGTAATAGGACTTCAGGAAATCGGGGTAACGGGTGAAGAAGGAATAGTGGGGCGCGTCGGTGCCGCACTCTTGCAGCCGTCTCGCGGAGTCCAGCAACGATTGATTGATCAGTGAGGGCTCGGAACCGAGAGGCAATACATGGCCCCAGCCCCATGACTTCAGCCTCTCAGATTGTGCGCCGATGTCGAAGCAGACGGTATAGAACCTGGCCGTCATCGCGATCGAGAGGGTGTACATGAAGGTCTCGGGGAAGACCGAGGGGAGGAAGGCTAGATGACAGCGAACTTCGGCCAGGCGGCGGTAGACCTCCTGCTCGTGGTAGGGGCCGGTGACCCTGAGCGTGCGTGGCAGACGGGTCTCTTGGTGCCCCTGGATGGAGCCAACGACGACGAACTCCAGCGGTAGGCCCCGCTCTTCCGCGTCCCGAGCACACTCGAGAAGAGGCTTGAGCCCCTTGGCCCCGGCGATCTGGCCGATGACCGCGACCCGAATCAGATGACCGTCGCGAGGGCGGGCCGCGAGACTCTCCATTGCGGGCGGGTTCTCAGGATACGGCCGCACCACGAATGGCAGGCCGGGAAAGCGTCTCTCCATCCGATCCCGTACATATTGGCTGGGCACGAAGATCAGGCGAGCGCGTGAGAGATGACGTTCCGATCGAGCTCGCCACGACGCGATCGACTCACCGACGGGGCGACCAAAAAAATCCCCGATCCGCGTGATGCAGAGATCGCAGGCACTCTCTTCCGGCTCGCCGCAATAAGAGCCGTCCGCGGCGTGCATATGGGCTCGGGGACAGTACGCATAATAATCGTGAGTGCTGTAGTCGTAGCGAACCTCCGCCTCCGAGAGCAGATCCACGAAATCGTGCGGCAGACCCAAGAGGTGGTGAATATGACCATGTGCAGGTCTAAAAAGTTTAAGCATTTGCCTGATCGACTTGGGCTTCGGGGGCGTGACACGACGCAGAATCAGTCGACCCTCTCCGTCGTGTTCTTCCCAAAGAATCTGTTCGGTCTGACTGGGGGAGACGATGATCGTCCGGAGCCCTTCGGCTCGGAGCGCGGCGGCCATTTCCCGGACGTGGCGCTCGGTTCCTCCCCCGCCCTGGTGCGAGACCATCAGGAAGACCGGTCGACCGTCGGCGCGCCATTTCCCGAACGAGCCGGCCGCCGTGTTCGAAGGCCGACGGCTGCTACCTTGAAGCAGCTCGGCAAGACGGACGCGAAGGGTCGGCGAGGGAGTGGAGAGTGTTCGAGAGCCATGGTCCTTCGACGGGCTCGGGCAGCGGAATTCGCGGCTGAGCCGCGCCCGGACCGAGTGGTTGAGCGCCTGGATGGCGTTCTTGATGCCGACGGGCGGCGGTGCGCCGAAAGCTCCGTACTGAGGCAGCGGCGCGATCTGTGTTCTCTCCGACCAGTGAATGATCGCATCGCTTGTGAGTCGGCGGGCGGTCAGGGATCGGCTGGAGGGGTTCAACACCACATCGCGATAGACCTTGAGCATGGCTCGCGCAGTGCGGTCCCAGCGGAACTGCTCGACCTGTATCAGTCCACGCGATCGCAGGTTCTCGCGGAGGGCGGGGTCGAGCGCGATTCGCTCCATGGCCTCGGCGAGCCCCTTGGCGGAAAGTTCCCGCGCGTAGTACACCGCAGAGCCGGCGACCTCGGGGACTGACGAGATCGGCATCGCGACCACTGGAGTTCCCGCCGCCATGGCCTCGAGCGGCGGCAGACCGAACCCCTCGTAGAGCGACGGATAAACCAGGGCGATCGCGTCCTGATAGAGCACACGAAGCTGGTCGGACGAGACCGGCCCCAGGATCACGACCCGGCTGTCATGCTCACATGAACCATGCTTGGGATAATGTCCGAACCGACCGTTGTTTTTGTTGCCGGCCAGAATCAGGGCCGGCGGCGACTCGTCGGGCCAACGACCGCGCAGAATCTCGTGCGCTTCGAGCAGCGCGTGCAGGTTCTTGTGAGGAAAATCGGTCGCGACGCTCAGGAAGTAGCGGGCTGGGAGTCTGAGCCGTCCTCGCACGGCCCGATCACGCGGCGAACGCTCACGGAAGAACGCTTGATCGACGCCCAGTGGCACGACGGGGATCTCCTCGCGGGGGATCGCGAACTCCGCCGCGATCTCGCCCGCGGCGTTGGGGGACATTGCAACCACGCACTGGGCCGCAGGCAGACCGAGCTTCGTGATGGCTTGATAGCTCTCGTACTCCTCGTCCATCGAGAAAACGAGCGGTGTGCGGTAGGCGATCAGATCCAGAAACGTGACCACCAGATGCGCTGACGAGCGATAGAGGAGCGGCAGCTCGTGCGCCCAGACCACCTGGGCCGGTCGGTGGATCACCTGGACGTCGTCGGCCCACTGGTCGGCGGTGACGACCCGGCCGGCAATCCCTCGTGCCTGGTCCGGTGATTCGACGAGTAGGGTCAGATCGATCTCGGGCAGTTTTGCCAGGGCGTGGGCCAGGCTGACCGCCAGGATTCTGGTACCGTTCATCTGAATCGGCAGGTGCCGGAGGTCGAGGGCCAGGCGCAACCGCTCGCCGGCGGCCAGGCGAACCGCGTGATCGACCATCCGGCAATCGAGGCTCGAACGAAACAACTCGATCCGCCGTTCGAGCGGCGGATGCCTCAAGCCGATGATCGCCGGCGAGGATTCGCCGGGCTCGTCCTCCTCGTGGTCGACCGTCTCATGGTTAGGGACGTAGACGTGGTTGGCCCGCTTGGCCATGAACCCGAGCGTTTGCGCGCGAGCCAGCCAGTCGCTCAGAACTGCGCTCTGGGTTGTCAAGCTCTCGTCGAACGGACCCACGGCGGGAAGCAGATCGCCGCGGAAATAGACGCACGCGGTCGAGAGTACCGGCGTCGTCGTCGAGCGCGGTAGGGGAGCGCACGCGGTTTTGACCGTCTCCGCGTCGACGATCCGCCCCCTCAGATAATCGCGATCATCCGACAGGCCGTGATCGGTCGCGTTCGAGATCGGCGACGCGCAGGCCGTTCGTTCCTCGAGATGGGCGACCGCTGCGAGCTCGGCGAGCCAGCCGGGCCCGACCTTGGATTCGGGACCGAGCACGACGGCGTCGCCGCGACATTCACCCAAGCCACGATTGGCGAGACCGGCATAAGAGCCCGCGGCCTCGATCAAGACCAAACGCGGGTCCGAGGCGAACGCGTCCAGATCCTCCGCGGCCAGACCGCCCGCGCCGCGACCGATGACGACGATCACCCGACCCAGCACCTCTCGATCGTGAGCCAACACCTGGCGAAGGCAATCCACGACCAAGATCGAATCGTCATCGAGCGGAATCACGACGTCCGCCGTCCTAGCTCTCAACATGCCTTGCTCCATGGCGGAAATACTCCGGGCGTTCCCTGCCCAACTGCTACCTTGCGACTTGCGAACGGTCGAATGAGACAACGACCGTGACGCGATGACGGCGGAGTATACGATTTAGTCAAACCTGATCAAGGCGAAGCCGGACGATCGCTCGTCGGAGGCGTCTGCGCGTAAAATGTAACGCCGAGTTCGCTTCGCCCACTCTGCTCGGCGTGGGGCATTTTCTGTTGGGCGTGGGTCTTCGACCCCGACGAGTACGAACGGAGCGAGTAGGGAACTCTGCCGTGCGCCATCGCCCCTCTTTGGTCGGCAGGTCGACAGGGTCGTTGCCCGCGCCAAATCCGCCGTGGCGGACTGGGATCGCGTCCAGATTTCGACTCCGCCGAGTAACAGCTCTACACGTCGACCCAGGGCATGTGCTGGACCTTGGGCAAGAGCGCTGTCCGCGCCCACGTCGTGAAGGGGCCGCCCACGCAGCCGCGGGCGTCGACCTCGGGCAAAAGCTCAAGGCCCTCGTTGTCCTTCACGAAAAAGGCGTTGAAGCCCAATCGATTGACTCCCACCAGCCGGTATCCCTTGCGCTTGGCGAGCTTGACGAAGGCCGGCAGGCTTGCCCCCGAGTAGACCCCGAAACCGTCGATGAACTCGCTCTTGAACTCCGCGGCATAGGGCACCGTGACCGCGCGCTCCGCGCCCCAGATGCACTGGATCTCGGCGACGACGACCCGAGGCTGGACGACGTCGATCGCCTCCCAGACCCAGTAGTCCACGCCGTCCAGATCGAGCGAGAGCAGATCGATGGGGCCTTCAAATCCGTTGTTCTTGATGATCTCGTTGATGTTTTCGCGGGTGATCCAGGTGTGGACGATCGTGGGCGGCAGACAGAACGTGTCTTGGTTGCTCGCGTAAAACCGCCGAGCGCGATCGACCAGCACCTCGTTGCCATCGGCCATCAGGCCGCGCCAGCCGTGGTTGACGACCAGATTGGCCGTGTTGTTTTCGACGCCGTCGCCGGCGCAAATCTCGACGCACTGGCGAGAACCCATGCCGAGCAGGCTGAAGATATAGAGCAGGATGCCGTCCTCGCCGTTCTGGCTGAAGGCGCGGAACTCGACGTCGTGGAATGAAGGCAACGGTCCGCCGCGGTGGGCCATGTCGCGGTACTGGTTGCGCAAAACGAGCTGCGAGAGTTTGGAGGCTGCCCCGCCCGGACCGTTGCCGTGTAGGCTGTTTCGCCCGGCCTGGTCGGCGCTCGATCCGACGAGTCCCAGCGCGGATCGGATCTCGGCCAGCTCCCGGGAGAGCCCCGTGGCGCCGACCGCCCTCCGTACGCCATTCCTGATCCCGCGAAGCATCGTCCGCATCGCACCCTCCGTGACTTGAAGACCACGTTTAACTCAAAGGCTTCGAATCAAAGGGGTCAGGACTCATCGATTCCATCAAATCAAAGGGGTCAGGACTCATTGATTCCGGGCGTATCAACGACTCTTTTCTCCTGACACCGCCGGGCATCAATGAGTCCTGACCCCTTTGATTTGTCCAACCCCTCGAGTTCGGCCGGAGTATACGTTCCCGCCTCAAATGCTCAAGACAAGATTGGCGAGCGAGCGTTATGTCGAGCTGTGCGATCCGCCTTGACCGATTCTTTGAGGTTGAGTGAGATGCCGCCGTGACGGAGTGGATTCTCCACGCGCGATCGCCCAGGGAGGGTGGCATGAACAACGAGTCGTCGTCCGGGTCTCACCAGCCGATGGCCCTTTCCGGATCTGGAGCGGAGACCGTCCATTCACGCCCGACAACCGAGCCGGGGCCTTCGTTCTCGCCACGCCCGGGGCTCCGCGTCGACCATGCCCAGGCCCCGAGCCCCCGATCGCGGAGTTCGGTTTTCTTCCCTGGCCTGGATCTCCTCCGCGGGATCGCGGCGACCACCGTCGTCGTCTATCACTCGATCCATCACTTTAACTGGACCCGCTTCCCCGCCGACAACCCGCTCGCTCTCTGGTTCCAGGTCGGCTGGATCGGCGTCGACCTGTTTTTCGTGATCAGCGGACTCGTGATCACCTCGAGCGCCCTCACGCTTTGGGAACACAAGCGCGAGGGTTACGTTCGTGAGTATCTCGCTCGGCGCTTCTCGAGGATCGCCCCGCTCCACTACCTGACATGCTTGCTCTATGTCTTGTTCATTACCCCGATCATCGTCCTGCATCCCTCGTTCTGGTGGCATGTCGTTACCCATCTGACGTTTACCCACGGTCTCACGCCTTCCACCATGGGTTCGATCGACGGACCCAACTGGTCGCTGGGCGCCGAGATGCATTTTTACCTGCTCGTCTGCGTGCTGGCGCCTTTTCTCGGCCGGCTGCGGCCACTGCATGTGCTCGCGGGCGCGATCGCGATCGGCTGGATCTGGCGCGGGGGAGTCTATGCGCTCTTCCATGGCCAGACCGACCCGAACGGCGTCAATATGACCTGGTTCGGCATCTCTCAGCTCCCCGGCATGCTCGACCACTTTGGTTTTGGCGTCGCTCTGGCCATGGTCTTCCACGCGGACACAAGCGGCCGGATCCGCGCCTTCCTGCGCAAGACGCGCTGGCTCTGGCCGGTCGCGACGTTCGCGGCGGCCTATGTCGTCATGGCGATTTTCTGGCCCCGAAGCACGCTCTGGGACAACTGGAAGATGGTCGTCTTCTGGCGCACGATGCTCGCCGGCACGTGCCTCCTGGCCGTCATTTCGGCGTGCGCGATCGACGACCGCTGGTTTCTCTGGCTGACCCGGCCCTTCCGATACCTGGGGACGATCAGTTACGGGATCTATCTCTGGCACAGCCTGGTGATCATGTCGTTCAAGCCGGTCTTCGCGGGCGACCCCAAGCGGGCTTTCATCTGGACCATGGCAACGACTCTCGTGCTGGCATCGCTTTCGTGGCATTTCTTCGAGCAGCCGATGATGGCCCGGTTCCGGAAGGCGTCGTGACCCGACAGCCGCCAATGACCCTGGCGTTCTTACAATCAACTCCCGCCGCTAACTCGGGGCCGTACCCCCTCGAATCGAGCCGGGACGACTTTCTCCTCGCCTTCGATTCGCCTTGACCGATTGGCTGTAATCAGGTCGGATGCGCGCCGCGGGATCTCGTTCCCCGCGCGATCGTCCCTGGAAGCCTGGCATGAATAACGCGGAACCGTCGACCTGGCCGCTCGAGTCAGGCACCAGGTCGGGGCCAATCCGTCCACGCGGACCTGGGGCCGAGCCCGCGCGGACAGCCTATCCACGGCCAGGACTCCGCGCGGACCAACCCACGGCCTCCCAAAAGCGGGGTACCGAGTTTTACCCAGGGCTCGACCTGCTTCGCGGCCTCGCCGCCATGACCGTCGTCGTCTATCACTCGATCGTCATTTTCGACTGGACCACCTTCCCTGTCACCAATCCCCTCGCTCTCTGGTGCCGCGTCGGCTGGATCGGCGTCGACCTCTTTTTCGTGATCAGCGGGCTGGTGATCACATCGAGCGCATTATCGCTCTGGGAACGCAAACGCGAGATCTACGCTCGCGAATACATCGCCAGGCGGTTCTCGAGAATCGCCCCGCTCCACTACCTGACGTGCCTTCTCTATGTCGCCTTCGTCGTGCCCGGGATGGTCAAGACTCATGGGTTCTGGTGGCACGCGGTCACTCATATCACGTTCACACACAATCTTACCCAACAAACCATGGGTTCGATCGACGGTCCCAACTGGTCGCTCGCCGTCGAGATGCAGTTCTATCTCCTGGTACTGGTCCTCGCGCCGTTTCTTGGCCGATTGCGACCGCTGCGAGTGCTCGCCGGCGCGATTGCCATCGGATGGGTATGGCGCGGGGCGGTCTTCGCCGTGGCGCAGGGACGGTCCCCGCGCATGGCGGACAATCTAGTCTGGTTTGGGAGCTTGGAGCTTCCCGGAATGCTCGACCATTTCGGCTTTGGCGTCGCGCTGGCAATGGTTTTCCATGGCGACAAAAGCGGGCGAATTCGCGCGATTCTGCACAGGACGCGCTGGCTCTGGCCGATCGCGACCGCCGCGGCGTCTTATCTCCTGATGGCGGTTTTCTGGCGCAACACGACGTTCTGGAACTCGTGGAAAATGGTTGTGTTCTGGCGCACTCTGCTCGGCGCGACCTGTCTTCTGGCGGTCGTGTCGGCGTGCGCGATCGACGATCGCTGGTTCCTCTGGCTGACCCGGCCCTTCCGATACTTAGGAACGATCAGTTATGGGATCTATCTCTGGCACAGCCTGGTGATCATGGCATTCAAGCCGGTCTTCGCGGGCGACCCCCAGAGGGCCTTTATCTGGACGATGGCGACGACACTGCTCCTCGCATCGTTGTCGTGGCATTTTTTCGAGCAACCGATGATGGTCCGATTCCGGAAGTCGTCGTGAAACGTATCCCGCGAGTCGTGGCGAATCTGGTCGATCGCGGGCGGGTCGCGTGGTGGCGGCTGAGCTCATACGCCGCGCGTGAGGGGCCGGCGCGAACGGCGGCCAAGCTCGCGCGCTGGGCCTGGCGACGGGCGCGGCGGCCGCTCGCGCTTGTGCTCGGCGGCCGGGGCGGGCTCGGGATCGCGCACGAAACGCACGACGTTCAGGCCGGCCTCGAGGCTGAGAATCCCCGCCTGCGCATGGTCCTCGACAGGGCGAAGCGGGCGCTCGCGCACCGGCCGAGCTTCTCGATCCTGATGCCCGTCTACAACCCGCCGCCGGGGGCCCTCGACGCCGCGATCGACAGCGTCGTCGAGCAGTCGTATCGCGCCTGGGAGCTGGTGATCGCCGACGACGGGAGCAGCGACCCCGAGGTCGCCCGCGTCCTGGCCGCATGGACCGCCCGCGAGCCGCGGATCACCGTGCTCAGCCTCGCCGGCCGAAATGGCATCGCCCGCGCCACGAACGCCGCCGCGGCCCAGGCCAGCGGCGATGTGTTCGTGTTCCTCGATCACGACGACCTGCTCACGCGCGACGCACTCCTCCATGTCGCCATTCATCTGGATCAGCATCCCGAGACGGACCTTGCGTATAGCGACGAAGACAAGCTCGATGCCCGCGGACGCAGGTTCGCCCCCGCCTGGAAGCCCGGCTGGTCGCCCGAGCTATTGCTCTCGTATTGCTATCCTGGACATCTGACCGCCGTGAGTGCCGACTTGTTTCGCAGAATCGGCGGCGTTCGCGAGGGATTTGACGGCGCTCAGGATCATGATTTTTGGCTTCGCGCCAGCCGCGTTGCGAGGCGAGTGGGGCACATCCCCCAGATCCTTTACCACTGGAGGGTGCACGGCCAATCGACGGCCGCCAGCGGTCGGGCCAAGCCCCAGAGCTTTCACGCGGGCAAGCGCGCGGTCCAGGAAGCGTTTCGCGTGCGCGGCATCGAGTGCGCCGTCGATCGCCCGGAGTGGGCCGTCCAGAGCGGCTGGGGAATCTATGTACCCGTCATGCCCGACCACGGCCCGACCGTGGCCGTGCTCGTCGATACGCAGCGCGATTGGGAGCGAGTCGATCGCCTGCTCGAGGCCCTCGCACGAACGGCGTATCGAGACCTGCGCGTCTATCTGGTCGCGAACGGCGACCCGCCGCGCACGGTCCTCGCCACGGTCTTGTCGGAGCACGCTGGCGAGCGCGTCGATCGGGCGACCGCGCTCAATTCCGCGGCGGCGACCGTACATGAAGAGATGCTGCTCTTTCTCGACGTTGATCTCGAGCCCTTGGGAACATCGTGGCTCTCGCAAATGGTCGGTTGGTCTCGTTTACCGGGCGTGGGAGCGGTTGGGCCGCGGGTGCTCGGTCCAGACGGACGACTGATACACGCCGGTCTGGCGCTTGGGACGGGGTCCGAAATCGTCTTCCCGGCCTATCAAGGACTCCGTAGGAGCGAGCCGGGGCCGATGTTCCAGGCGCGGGTTTCGGGCAACCGGTCCGCGCTCGCGATTGACGGCCTGCTGACCGACCGCGAGCGATTCCTCGAGCTTGGAGGGTTCGACGCCCCTTCGTTTCCACGGGCGCTCTTCGACGTCGATTACTGCCATCGACTCGCCGCCGCGGGGCTGCGGTCGGTTCTCTGCGCCGAGGCATCGCTCAACGGAGCACGTGTTCCGATGGCGCGCCACCCCGCGCGCGAACTCGCCGAGTATCGCCGCCGCCACCACGACAAAACCGATCATGCGCGAAACCCTCGGCTCACACGCTCGGGCGGCCTCGAGCCAGCGCCAACGGTCATTCCGGCATCGCCCCGGTCTCCCGCGGTCCGCGTGCTCGCGGTCACCCAGAACCTGAACTGGGAAGGGGCTCCGCTGATGCTTCACGAGCTCCATCGTGGGCTCAAGAACAAGGGAAGGATCGAGCCCTTGGTCGTCGCACCGATGGAGGGGCCGCTCGGGCGCCTTTATGAAGAGGCGGGCGTCCCCGTGATCATCGAGCCCGAGCTGGGGCAGGGGGACGCTCGAGTCGCTCGGGCGCTCGTCCGACTGATCGACGATCACCTGGTTGATGTCGTCCATGTGAACACGCTCGGCCTGCACGCGGTGGTCGAGGCCGCGGCGACCGCGGGTACGCCTTCGATCTGGAGCGTGCACGAGAGCGACCCGCCCGCGGCTTATGTCGCCGAAACGCCGGGTCTCTCGCTCGCCAAGCTCAACCGGATGCTCGCGACGCCCTATCGCGTCGTGTTCACGGCGGACTCGAGTCGAGCTCTCTTTCGTTCGCGAGAGGCCATGGCGAATTTCGCCCTCATACACACCCAGGGCGACCCTTCTCGCCTGGCCGGCCGGCTCGCGACGATCGACCGCGGCCGGGCGCGCGAGGCGCTCGGCCTCGAGCCCGACGATCTCGCGATTCTGTCCCTGGGCACGGTGTGCGAGCGCAAGGGCCAGCACGACCTGGTCAAGGCGTTCGCGCGATTGCACCCGGCAGTCGCCGGCCGCGTGGTCTGCCACGTCGTCGGCCTGCGCGAGCGTATCGCCTATGGTCGCGAGCTGGTGCGTCTGGTCGAGGAGCTGCCGAGCGATCGCCGCGGAAGGTTCCATGTCGTGCCCGAGACCGGCGAGACCGCGCTCTTCTGGAGGGCGGCCGACCTGTTCGTGTGCTCGTCGCGGGTCGAGAGCTATCCGCGGGTCGTGATCGAGGCGATGCAGAGCGGGCTGGCGATCGTGACCACGCCCGTCTTTGGCATCGTCGAGCAGGTGCGTGAGGATGTGAATGCGCTTTTCTATGAGCCTGGCCGCGACGAGCAACTGGCCGCTCGGCTTGAGGTGCTTGAGCGCGACCGGGCTCGGCTGCGATCGCTGGCCCAGGCAGCGCCCCGGGTGCTCGCGAGCCTCCCCTCGCACGACGACATGATCCGGTCGTATGAAGGGCTGTTTCTGGCCGCCCGTGAGAGCGCTGTCGTGGACCCGGTCGGACCTGGGCTAGGCCGCTCGCCGCGGCCCCGCCGCCTCACGGCTTCACGCCTCGCGCGATCAGCCGTACGCAGTCGATCCTGATCGATCCCGATTCGAGCGCGGTGGGAGCAAAGCCGCGGATGGGCGGGGCCGAGAGCAAAAGGTCGCGAATCGTCGTTTTGGATTCCGTCGGCGAGCCGCGATCGAACCATTCGTCGGAATCGAGGAAAAACGACTCCTCACTCATTTGCAGGTCGACCAGTCCCACGGCGGCCATGAGGTCGACGATCGCGCCTGCGGTGAGGTTTCGGGCGTGGGTTCGGTCGCGCCCGACCTCAATGGCATGGTGGAGGTTCGCACGGTCGGGATTGGGGTCGGCGAGATGGTCCGACACGACGACGATTCCTCCCGAACGCACCAGAGCCGTCTGCCGCGCCAGGAAGGCTCTGGGGTCGATCACCTGATGCAGCACGTAACGCGAAATCGAGGCGTCGAAGGGACCGAGTGCGGCCACGGAGGCGTCGTGGAGCGAGCCCTCGATGAATCGCGCCCGGTCGCCGAATGCATGGCAGCGCTTGCGTGCGCGTTCGACCATTTCGTGCGAGAGGTCGACGCCCAGGACGCGGCAGCCCGATTCTAGAATAACCCGGGCCACCAGCCCCGGTCCGCAGCCGGCGTCGAGCACGAGGGCGTCCGCGGGGAATTGAGCCAGCCTTAGAAGCCGCGCCAGCGAGACCGGGTCGCTTTGCACCGGCGCGCGTTCAAACCGGGCGGCCTGCGAATCAAACGCCCTCGCCAGTTCGCGATCATGGTCACTCACGCCCAGCCCTCCGGCCACGGAACCAGTCGTTCGAGGAAGAACCGCCGCGGATCCCAGCTTGAGATTCGAGCGAGCGAAGAAAAAAAGGCCACGGTCCTCGACCTGAGATACGGAAGGGAAAAGGAAAAACGGCCACGGATGGACACGGGAGGAACACGGATCATACAAAGACATTAGAGTTCATGACACAAAGCGGACGTCGATGAAACACGGGTGAAACCATTCCACCAAGCATATTATAGACAAGATAAGATATAAAGAACATAACAATGTTATAGTTATCAAGCGGCCATTTACTCTAGTGCATTATAGTATAGTTGTATGATCCGTGTTCCCCCCGTGTCCATCCGTGGCCGTTTTTTGCATCATGAGCCTTAGTATATTTGTATGATCCGTGTTCCTCCCGTGTCCATCCGTGGCCGTTTTTTGCATCATGAGCCTTAGAGGTCGTCTAGAAAGCCATGGCAAAAGATGTTATGGCGGCGTCATGGACGCCAGAAACAGGTACGACACGGACGTTTCCGATGCCGAGTGGGCTCAGCTCGTGCGGGTGATTCCCGCACCCAAGCCCGGCGGCAG
>DAIDHE010000219.1 GCA_027459775.1 Planctomycetales bacterium
GGAACCGGCGAGAGCGGCCATGGAGGTCGCCAGCCGGTGAATCAGGCGATACTCGACATGAAGATCGATGAGATGTTTCGCGAGTCCGCTCATCCGCGGTTTGCGCAAAAGACCGCGATCCCGAACCCCGGCAGACAAAAAAGGGCTCCGGCGGTTAGAATACACTCAATGGCCATTTGTGGCCGTGCCTTGAATTCGGAATCGAAGGAGAACCGACCGTGGCTACGAGCAACCCCGCGTTTTCCCAGGACATGTTCGCTGGATTCGAACAGGTCTACGGAGCGCCTCGCAGTTTGACGATGACCGTGCAAGGGACGGTCGGCAAGACGTTTCTGATGCTGGCGATTCTGTCGGCGACGGCGGCCTGGTCGTGGAACGCGATGTCCGCGGACGGGATCGGCGCCGGCGTGCTCGCGATCTCGGGCATTGGCGGGTTCGTGGTCGCCATGGTCACCATCTTTCGCCCCACGGCCGCGCCCTGGACAGCGCCCCTTTACGCGGCCCTCGAGGGCGTCTTCCTGGGGGCGATCTCGCAGGCGATCGAGCTCCGCTATCACGAACGCTATCCTGGAATCGCCCTCCAGGCCGTCAGCCTCACCTGCGGCGTGATGATGGTCATGCTCTTCGTCTACGCCACCCGCTTGATCCGCGTCACCGATAAGCTCCGCATGGGCATCGTCGTCGCCACCGGGGCGCTCGCCCTGTTTTACGTGGTCACGATGCTGGCGAGCATGTTCGGCTTCCAGATGCCGATGGTCTACAGCTCGAGCCCGATCGGCATCGGATTCAGCCTGTTCGTGGTCGGGCTGGCGGCGTTCAACCTGCTGCTCGATTTTGACTCGATCGAGCAAGGCCAGGCCGCCGGCGCGCCCAAATACATGGAATGGTATGGCGCGTTCGGGCTCATGGTCACATTGATCTGGCTCTATCTCGAGATCCTGCGGCTCTTGCAAAAGCTGGCCAATCAGCGCGACTGACCCGAGGCGAAAACCCGGACTCGGTCGCCCGCCAAGGATCGGCCCGCGCCTCTCTTGAGAGGCGCGGCGATCGGGCTATACTGGCCCTATCGTGCGAGGAATGCGAGAGCAAGGCTGGTAGGAGACGACGACGATGACGCCGCGGAAGATGCGAGTGGGGATGGTCGGAGGGGGTGGGCCCGCCAATTTCTTTGGCGCGCCGCACCGCCGCGGGATCTTGATGGACAACTCGGCCGAGCTCGCGGCCGGGGCGCTGCGGAGCAACGGCGACGAGTCGATCGCGGCCGCGCGCGAGCTTTTCTACACCCGCGGATACCCCGACTGGCGAACCATGATCCGCGCCGAGGCCGCCCTTTCCGAGGGCGAGCGGATGGATTACGTGACCATCGTCACGCCCAACGACGCCCACTTCGGCCCGGCCGAGGCCGCGGCCCTGGCGGGGTTCGGCGTCCTCTGCGAAAAGCCCCTCACCACCACCTTCGAAGAGGCCCGGCGGCTGCGCCAGGCGGTCGTCGCCCACAAGACGCCGTTCGTGACCGCATATACATATACCGGCTTTCCAATGGTGATGCTGGCGCGCGAGCTGGCGCGCGGCGGCGAGCTGGGCGCGATTCGCAAGGTCGAGGCCTGGTATCCCCAGGGCTGGCTGGCGTCGCGGATCGAGGCCGACAACCAGAAGCAGGCCGCCTGGCGGGTCGACCCGGCCAAGGCGGGCGCATCGGGCTGCGGCGGCGATATCGGCACACATGCTTATGAATTCGTCCGCTTCACGACCGGGCTCGCGGCCCTGCGCGTGTCGGCGCGGCTCAAGGCGTTCGTGGCCGGCCGGGCGCTTGACGACGACTTTACCGTCCTGGCCGAGCTCGCCGAGGGTGCGATCGCCACGATCACGGCCTCGCAGGTCACCATCGGCGCACAGAACGACAACGGCTTCCGGATCATCGGGACCAAGGGCACGCTGGAATGGTCGATCACCGACCATTGCAATCTCAAGCATTACGCGGCCGGCCAGCCGCTCAGGCTTTATCGCCTGGGGGCTGAGTACGGCTATTTCCCGGCCTCGATCAAGCCTTACATTCGCGTGCCGTCGGGTCATCCCGAGGGCTTTCACGAGGCCCTCGCCAACCTGCACCGCACGCTCGAATGGACGATCCGCGGCCGCCGCGGTGAAAAGGTCCCCACGCCGTTCGAGCATCCTGGCATCGACGACGGCGCGGCCGGCATGGCGTTCATCGAGGCCGCCGTCGCCAGCTCCGCCCGCGAGGGCGCATGGGTCTCGGTCCCCACGGTCTGATCGCCCAGCTTGTCGGAGCAAACCGCCATGAAGGATCCCCTGGTCCGCTTCAGCGTGGCGATCGGGGGAGAGCTCTTGCGGCGGTTCGACCGCTTCCGCGAGACCCATCGCCACCCCAATCGCAGCGAGGCCGTCCGGGCGCTCATGCGGGGAGCGCTCATTGAGGACGTGGTCACCCACGACGACGGCGAAGCGATGGGCGTTCTCACGCTGATCTACGTCCACCACGTTTCGCAGGTCGCCCGCCGTCTGACCGAATTGCAACATCAGCATCTCGAACGCGTCGTCACCACGACCCACGTGCATCTGGACCACGAGCGCTGTCTCGAGGTGATACTCTTGCGCGGGCCGGCCGGCCTGGTGCGAAAACTGGCCGACGACCTGATCGGCACGAAAGGGGTCGAGACCGGCCGGCTGGTGCTGGCCTCGGCCCAGCCCCTGCAAGGCGGCGAGCCCGGCCAAGCCAAGCCACACGGCCACGCGCACCCGCATCGACATGATTGACATGATCACACTTTTCCAGCCAACCCAGAGTTTCACTCTGAGCTATCATCTCTCAGTCCGTCGGGCTGAAAACGAATTGTGCGCGCCGAGGCGCGACCGATCCGTTTCTTCACCCCAAGGGGCAGGGGGTGCATAGCCCAAGGCGCAGCCCTGGGATTTCGCGGACGCGCGTCCCCGCACCGTTTTCAGTGAAGCGATTCAGGGCGTTTGAGCTCGTTACCTGGGACCGAGACCCAGCAACCCCAGCGCGATCGTCACGGCTCGGTCAAACGGCGGGTCGAGGCGGGCCGAGGCCAGAGCCGCGGCGATCCGTTCCTCGGGTTTGGGGTCGGTGCTGTCGACCACGCGCGGCAAGCGGCAGGCTTCGGGCGATGTGACGTCGATCCGCACCGCGGGCGCAAGCGGCGACTGCCGCGCCAGGCGCAGGATCGACTCGCCGCGCGGGTCGCGGCAGGTGATGGTCACGCCGGCGACGACCGGATCCGGGAGGCGAGTCGTCGACAGCCTTGCAACCAGGGCGATCTCGACCGGGCCGCTGGCGGATTCAAAGCGTGCGTCGAGCCGCGACGAACCCTCGGCCGGCGTGATCGTGGGCCGGCCCGTGGGCTTCCAGCCGAGCTGGCCGGCGAGCCAGGCGACCAGCCAGAGGCCGGGCCGGGGCGGAGTCTCGAGGCGGGACGCGTCGACCTCGACGACGACCTGGGCGATCTGGTCGAGCGCGCCCGCCAGGCAAGCGGGATCGAAGAGCTGGGCGATGAGCTCGCGCCAGCCGGTGATCGCGAACCAGGCGGAATCGCGGCTGAAGTGGTGGACGGCCCGGTCGAGCCCCAGCGCGAGCGCCGTCGGCGCGATCGGGTCGGGCAGATCGACGATGACCCGCGAGCACTCGGCCGCGAGCTCGCGATAGAGGCCCGGGCGCGTGGTCGGGTCGCTGGTCCACCACAAGATCAGCGGCACGTCGGGCTCGAGCAGCGGCCGGACCGCCCCCGGGAACAGATCGTGGGCGCTCGGGCCCGCGCGAAGCACGATCCGCTCGGAGCAAACCTGGGGCAGCCCAGGCGCGGGCAAATGGCAAAGCGCGGAAGCCTCGGCCTCGATCCGCCTGTCGGTCGCGTCCGAGGAACACAGCACGATCGCCCGGCAGGGATAATGGGCCATCACCGTTTCGAGCACGCTGGCGACCCGGGCCGGATCGTCCAGGCACTCGACGATGAGATTGGCGAGCGCGACCCGCGTGACCGCCGGTTCGCCTTCGTCGCCGCCGGCCTCGACCCCCGCCGGGCCCCAGAGCCGCGCGAGCTCGGCCTCGACGTCCGCCAGCGCCACCGGCACGCCGTGGCCTTCCAGGAATGGATTGGCAATCTGCTCGGTCATGACTGTTCACCTCAACGGTCGATCTCGGTCGTCGACACTCCTGGTTCGTGATACGCGACTCTCGAGCATGAGCGACGCCGGTCTCCTCATGGGTCTTCGGAAGCTCCGGGTGACGTCTCAGAGCCTTCGCCACTGTGTGTGGTCGGCGGCGATCAGGTGGTCGGCGGCGGCGGGGCCGAACGAGCCGGCGGGATAAGAGGCCGGCGCGGGCGCGCCTGGCATCCGCCAGGCGTCGAGGATCTGGGTCACAAACCGCCAGGCGCTGGCGAGCTCGTCGGTGCGGGTGAAGAGGGTCGGGTCGCCGAGCATGACGTCGAGCAAGAGCCGCTCGTAAGCCTCGGGCGTGGGGATCGCGAACGACGCGCCGTAGCGAAAGTCCATGCGGACGGCCTGGAGCCTGCGCCTGGAGCCGGGCACCTTGGCCTCGAAACGCAGGCTCGCCCCCTCGTCGGGCTGGATCCGCAGCACCAGCTCGTTGGCCCCGCCCAAGCTCCCCTCCTGAGGCTCGAAAAGCGCCGTCGGCGGCTTGTGAAACTGGATCGCGATCTCGCTCGCCCGCTTGGGCAGCCGCTTGCCCGTCCGCAAGAAAAACGGCACGCCGGCCCATCGCCAGTTGTTGAGCTCGAGGCGAATCGCCACGTAGGTCTCGGTCGTGGAGCCGGGGGCGACCCCCTTTTCCTCGTGATAGCCGGGAACCTCATGACCGTGAAGCGAGCCGGCCGCGTACTGGCCACGCACCACCGAGCGAAAAACGTCCTCCGGCCGCCAGCGCGGGAGCACCTCGAGAACCTTGACCTTTTCGTTGCGGACCGCGTCGGCCGAAAGATCCACCGGCGGCTCCATCGCCACGAGCGCGAGCAACTGCATCATGTGGTTCTGGACCATGTCGCGGAGAGCGCCCGCGGTGTCGTAATAACCGCCCCGGCCGCCGGCCATGCCGACCTCCTCGGCCACCGTGATCTGGACCGCCTTCACGTGCCGGCGATTCCAGATCGGCTCGAAGATCCCATTGCCAAACCGCAGCGCCAAAATGTTCTGGACCGTCTCCTTGCCCAGGTAGTGGTCGATGCGATAAAGCTGGCTCTCGTCGAGGGTTCGCGAGACCTCGCGATTGAGCTCGAGGGCGCTCGTCAGGTCGCGGCCGATCGGCTTTTCGATGACCACGCGGCTCCAGGGCGATTCCTGCTGCCTGGGGTAGATGAGCCCGGCCTCGCCCAGCCGGGCGATGATGGTGGCGAAGTATTCGGGTGAGACGGCCAGGTAAAAGACGCGATTGCCGGCGGTCCCGTGGGTGCGGTCGAGCGCTTCCAGGGTGTGTTTGAGGGCGGTATACGAGGCGAGGTCGTCAAACGTCCCGGGCGCGAAGACCAGCCGGGGCGCGAACCGCGACCAGACCTCCTCGAAATCCGCGCCCCCGTGCTTTCCCAGGGCGGGGTGGTACTGGGCGCGAAATTCTTGATCGGCCCACTCGCGGCGCGCGAAGCCCACGATGGCGTATTCGGCCGGCAGGCTCCCCCCGCGGGCAAGCTGAAAGAGCGCTGGCACGAGCTTGCGATGGGCCAGATCGCCCGTCGCGCCAAACAGTACGACCGCGCACGAATCGGCCGCCCGGGTCCGCGGCAGCGCCTCGGCGAGCGGATTGGTTTCCACATCATCGGGATTAGACATCAAGCCGCCCCTGGGTAGAGGGTCGAAAGGCGCGAGTGGTCGACCGCCGACCTTGCCGCGCGAGCACGGCCAGTCGATAGGGAACCTGAGCCAGAATGAACAAGGCCAGGGGCGCGCCCAGAACATGGCGCCGCCACGAGCCCCGCCAGTCGCCGTGCGCCAGGCTGACAATCGCTCGAGTGAGCCCGCAGCCCGGGCAGTCGACACCCAAGACCATACGCGACGCGCAGACGTTGGGCAAGGTGAGGCCCGCGCGGCCGAACAGGGCGAGTCGACCCGCGGGTCGCTCCTCGAGCGCCAGCGCGAGTGCGATCGCCAGGATCGCGAGCGCGAGCGCCAGTGCGTGGTGGCGCGGCCCGTGCGCGGCCGACGGTTTGATCCCCAGAGCGATCGGGGGTTGGTCGGTCACTCTTGGATTCGCCTGTAAGGGTCGGCCCGGTCGGCTCACGCGCTCGGCACCGTCGGGCCAAGTATCACCGCCCATGGAGCCGGGATCAAGGGGTCAGGCGACAGCGTCCGACCGCTGCGCGATTTTTTGGCGCGGCCGGGGATTATGCGTTATAGTCTTCGTAACGCCAGGCCGGGTCTTTGCTGCCCGGCGACTCTCCTCGCGCGAGCGTGGAGCGGGTTGAACTGATTTTGGACCTTGCCGCACAACAGCGGCCGCGATCGTGTCGAGGGCGTCGGCGGCGTTTCGCTTCGCGAAGAGTCGTCGGCCCCGGTACCACGGCGGTCGTCAGTCCGTTCGTCACGCCCCCGATCCCGGATCGGCCGGCATTCCGAGAACGGCTCGTTCGCGAGCCGCCCCTTGGAGCGTCTGCCGATCCGGGAGAGTCGTTCGAGCTTGAACGTCATGGATGCCCAGGATGGGTCGGGCGATCGCGCTCGGGCGGGCTTTGAGTGAAGGATCGACGTGATTCCAGCAAAAACAGCGTCCAGCTCCCCCGAGACCGCCCCGGGCCGCTCGACCAGGAATGCGATCCTGAGAGGCTGGCTGATCCTGGCCGCCTCGCTCGCGCCCGCGCTCGCCGCGATCTGGTCGGCCTCGTGGTTCGTCACCCAGGACGGACCCGCCCACGCCTACAACGCGCGGATCCTGGCCTGGTCGTTCACCGACCACTCGCCCTACGCCGGCGTGTACGAGATCCACTGGGACCCCATCCCCAATTGGGCCGGCCACCTGGCCATGGCGGGGCTGATCTCGACCCTGCCCGCCTGGATCGCCGATCGCCTGATGACAACCGCGACCTTCGTCGGATTCGCCGCCAGCGTGTTCTGGCTGCGGACCCGCGCCGCCGGCTCGACCGGCCTCGCCATGGCCGCGGTCACATCCACGCTTCTGGCCCTGAATTTCTCCTGGTTCCTCGGCTTCACGAGCTTCATGCTCGGGGCCTGCCTGTTCCCCATCACCCTGGGCGTCTGGTGGTCCGGCCGCGAACGCCAAAGCGCGGGCCGGCTGCTGGCCCTGGCCGGTCTGCTCACGCTGGGCTATTTCTGCCACCTGGTGAGCCTGGGCCTGACCGCGATCGGCCTGGTCGTGCTCGCCTGGCTCGCCCCCTACGAGAATCGACCGCCGACCATTCGCGAACGGCTCGAGCGGCTGGGACGGACGTGCTTGACCTTCGCGCCGCTGGTCGTGCTGGGCATCGATTACGTGAGGCTCTCGCGGGCGGGGGGGGCGATGCGGCCCGAATGGGAGCATCTCCGCTTCCCCTGGTCGCCGAGCTCCTGGGTCGAGCAACTGAGCTGGGTCGACCCGATCTCGATGGCCATCAAGGACGGCTTGCCGCTCACGGAACACGTGGCGAAGGTCTATTCGCTGCTGGCGCCAGCGCTTTGGCTCGCGATCGCGCTCAGTTGCTGGTGGTACAACCGGATGACGTCTCCGCGCCCGAGCGGCCGGGAGGGATGGCCCGTGCTCGCCGCTCTTCTGATCGCGGCGGGCCTGATCGGGCCCGACTCGCTGGGCGCGGCCCACGGCCAGTTCTTGCCCCAGCGCATGATCCTCCTGGGAATGGCCGCGCTCGTGCCGATCCTCGACCTCGACCTCAGGCGCTTGAGCGGCCGGGCGTCGCTCGCCGCGATGACGGGCGCGCTCGCGATCCAGTCGGCCGTCGTCTGGGATTACGCGCGGTATTGCGACCGATCGGCCGGGCAAATCATCGCGGCCGGCGCGCGCGTCGGATCCAATCAGCGCCTGGTCACGCTGCTCATCACATCCCGGACGCGGTTCCGGTCGAACCCGCTCATGCACGCCGAGAACTGGCTCGGCGTCGACCGCGTGAACGTGGTCTGGAACGACTACGAGACCGCCCATTACTATTTCCCGGTCCAGTTCCGGCCGGGGCTCGACCGGCCGGATCCCGCCGATCTCGAACGAACGACGATTCTCGAGGGTCCCGAAAACCTCGCCGAGCGGCTGCGGAAATGGACCGCCATCCTCGAGCGCCACGCCGACGTGATCGACGTGGTGCTCGTGTGGAAGAAAGACCCGGCGGTCGATGCCGTGACCGAGCGTTTTTATCGGCTCGACGAAGAGCTGGGCGACGTGCGGATCTTTCGCCGCCGCCCGCGCGAATCGCCGGCCGCCGCCCCGTGACGGATACGAGCCCGAAGCGCGAGCGCGTGAATTCCTGAACGAGCATTCGGGATATGCAATCGCTCGCGCAACGGGCGTGTCTTCGAGGCGGCTTACTTTTTCTCTTTCTTGAGCTCGAACAGGTAGCACTCGTCCTCGACCTGCTCGAAATCCTTGGGCCGATCGCGGCCGGGGATCGACACGCAGAGGGTCAGCTTCTCGCCGTCGATCTTGTAGATCCCCTTCGAGACCTTCCCCTTCGAATCCTCGGGCCCGTCCTCGATCGAGAGGTCGAAGGTCGGGTGCGGCTTGGCGGCGGGATCGACCTTGAGCTTGGAAGTGTAATCCATCCCGGCGACCATCGTCTTGACGGTCTCGCCCTCGAACGACCACTTGGCCTCGATCCCCTCGTTTTCCGCGGTGACCCACGCGCCCTGAAAGGCCTTGATCGCGTCGGTCGCGGCCTTGTCGTCGAAGGGGGCGGCCGCCGCCAGCCCGCACGCCGCGGTCGCCAGCACGCCCGCCGCCAGCAGACCCAGGCTTGTGAACACCCGCCGGCGATTCGTCTGATTCTCCCCAATCATGCCCTGACACTCCCTTTTCTGGAACTGAAATGCGTCGAAAGGACGCGGATATGTTCGACCCGGTTCCCAACCCCGCGCACGCGGGATCGAGAACCGAATTATGTCGGCCCAGACTCGTCCTGGCAATCGCCTGGTTTCTCGAGAGCATCCCCCGCGATCGTCGCGCTCGGCCGCGACTCTGCCTGCCGCCGACCCGGACGACGCCGCAGGCGAAAGAGCAGAACGCCAAAAACGATCGATAAAACCCGAAAGACCGCCCCCACGCCCGACCGATCGTCGAGGAACGAAACCAGCGTCATGAACAGCGAAAAAACCAGGCCGGTGATGACAAAAACACGCAAGGGATTAAACCCCGCGGCGGCGGGGGGCAGCGGCTCGAGCGCCCCTGGCATCGACGGGTGCACGGTCGGGCGCTCGAGCCCGCTCTCGACCGCCGCGGCGTCGAGCAAGCGCGGATCGAACTCGGGCGGCAACGACGCCCGGTCGCATCGCGGACAGCGCATCCAGCCGCGCCAGTCGCCCGCGCTCGCGCGCAACCGAGCATGGCACGACGGGCAGTCGTAGACCACCGCGCTCGACGACCGGACCCTTGGCATGCGGAAACTCCCATGGAGTGGGCTGCGCCCTCTGCCATTAGATCGTAGCGAGCCCCCCTCCGCGCGGTCGAGAGACCCGAGAGATTGGTCCCTCGCCGCGTCGATGACGCCGCTGGCATCTTTCGGACCGCGCCCCACCGGCGTACGATGCGAGAGAGATCGCGAATCGCGCCTCCAGATGGAAAACGCGCCGAGGGGTCCATGGTCGAGACCGAGCAAGCGAAAACCGCCCCGCCGCTGCTGGCGATGCACGCGATCGGCAAGAGCTACGGCGGCGTTCGCGCGCTCGACGGGGTCTCGCTCGAGGCCCTGGCGGGCGAGGTCCACGCCGTCTGCGGCGAAAACGGAGCGGGCAAGAGCACGCTCATGAAGATCCTGGCCGGCGCCGTCGTCGAATACGAGGGCCAGATCGAGCTCTCGGGCCGGCCGGTGCGATTCTCGGGCACCCGGGCCGCCGAGGACGCGGGCGTCCGCATCATCCACCAGGAATTGAACCTCGTCCCCGAGCTCACCGTCGCGGCCAACATCTTCCTGGGCCGCGAGCGGGTGAAACTGGGGCCAATCGGCTGGCTCGACGACCGCGCGATGGAAGGGCGCGCCCGGGCGCTCTTCGAGCGGCTGGGCGCGTCGATCTCGCCCCGGGCCAGGGTCGGCGACCTCCGGATCGGCGATCAGCAGATGGTCGAGATCGCGAAGGCGCTCGCCTTCGACGCCGCCGTGGTCATCATGGACGAGCCGACGTCGGCCCTTTCGGACGCCGAGGTCGCGCGGCTCTTCCGCGTGATCGGCGACCTGCGGCTCGCGGGCGCGGCCGTGCTCTATATCAGCCACAAGATGAACGAGATCTTCGAGCTCGCCGACCGCGTGACCGTGCTCCGCGACGGCCGGCTGATCACGAGCGCGCCGCGGGGCGCATTCACGACCGACGGCCTGGTCCGGTCGATGGTCGGGCGCGCGATCGCCGCGTTTCAGCCGGGCCTGCATCGTGAATACGGCCCAAACGTGCTCGAGGTCGAAAATCTCGCACTCGCGAGCGCCCCGGGCAGCGGCCGGCCGTCGCTCGCGAGCCTGAGTTTCCACGTCCGCGAGGGCGAGGTCGTGGGCGTGGCGGGTCTCTTGGGCTCGGGTCGGACCGAGCTGCTCGAGGCGATCTTTGGCGCGAGCCTGACCACCCCCCTCGGCGCGATCCGGCTGGGCGGCCGGCCCGTGCGCTTCCACCACCCCGTCCAGGCGGTCAGGGCCGGGGTCGCGCTCGTCACCGAGGATCGCAAGACGCTCGGCCTGTTTGACCAGATGACCGTCGCCGAAAACATCACGCTGGCGCGACTCGCACACCTGGCCCGGGGGCCGTTCGTCGATCCCTGGGCCGAGTCGCGGGCCGTCTCGCAATCGATCCACGAGCTGGCGATCAAGACGGCGGGGGGCCGGGCGATGGTCTCGAGCCTCTCCGGGGGCAACCAGCAAAAGTGCATCATCGCCCGCTGGCTGCTCACCGAACCCCGCTTGCTCTTGCTCGACGAGCCCACCCGCGGCATCGACGTCGGCGCCAAGGCCGAAATCTACGAGCTCATCCGCCGCCTCGCCCGCCAGGGCAAGGGGGTGCTCATGACATCAAGCGAGCTCCCCGAGCTTCTGGCCGTCGCCGACCGGATCATCGTGCTCTGCGAGGGCCGGCTCACGGCCGACATCCCCCGCGAACACGCCACCGAGGAATCCGTCATGAACGCCGCCGTCAGGTTTCTCGATCGGCGTCAGGCCGTCTGAACCTTCACATTCCTGGACATAATTACGTGAGACTTGCGCGATCGCTTCGATTTCTTCCAATTTCTTCGCTGACGGCTTGACAAGTCGCCGACTCAGGCTTAACGTTTTGAAAGATCCGTTGACGGTCGCTTGATCGGTTGGCTTTGGATCTCTCACATGTCGATGCTTCGAACTCGGATCAACTCTTGGTCTCCGGCCCGCAAGGGAGCGATTCTACTTTTTTCACTGGCGTGCCTCTCGTCGCTGCTCACCTGGGTCGTCTACCACTCCATCGACCCTGTCTGGCGTCTCGGTCAGGGCCGGCTGGTTCCCGTCTCCTCCACGATCGAATGGAAATCTCCCCCGATTCATGGCCCCGCGCAAGGGCTGCGCGCCGAGGCCGCATTTCAGTTGGTAAACCGGGGGGGGGGCGTAATTCGGGTTATTTCGGTCGAGTCTGGGTGCGGGTGTACAGTTCCTTCGATCAGTACCGACACGGTTCAACCGGGAGGGGAAGCCAGGGTTTCCGTGGTTGGAACTCCCTTGGACAGCGGGGAGCGTACAGCCATGATCACGGTTCGCACCGATTCCCGTATTTCACCTGAGATCCGGCTTCAGTTCAAAATGATCGTGGATCGCACACCGCCATTTGTCATCGGAGTCGCGGGCGACTTTGCCTATTTGGACGAATCATCACTCGTTGAGCCGCGCAGCTTGGTGGTGACAACGGTTGAGGATAGCCCTGTGGGTGTGCCGCCCCGCGTCGAAAGCGACCTTGCTTTCTTGCGTTTCTCGAGTCCCAAGGCGACCGAGGCGCCGTATGACGAGGCCGGGCTGAAATACCGCACCTACACCATTCCTGTTCGGCTCGACCCTCGACCGGGGGAGGGCTCGTTCTCGGGACGGCTCTGGGCGATCGATCCCTCGTCGGGAAAGCCAGCGGGATCGATCATGGTTTACTACCGAGCGCGGCGCTCGCTTGCGGTATCGCCTTCGACTCTGACCTTGTCCGCGAAGGAGGGCGAGGATGACGCGAGCGGCGTGCTCACGGTCTTGAGCGCGGCGGCTATTGGCGAGCTCACCGTCGAGCCGGCTTCCGACGGGGTCGGGCTGCTCGATGTCGCCGAGGATCGAGCTCGGCGGACGACTCGTTTTCGCCAGTACACGGTCAGGGCGAAGGTCGGGAAGATCAGCGCTGTCAAATCCTACTCCGTGCTCGTCAAATCGAGCGCCGGCGCGGAGACGCAGGTCGTCCCCGTGATTCTGCATGGGGGCTCGCGATGACCGCCCGGAACCATTCGAGGTTCGCACGTCAGGCGCTGGGCGGTTTCACCGTCGTGGAGCTCTTGGTCGTGATCGGGATCATCGCGATCTTGGCCGCGCTGCTGATTCCGGCGGTGCAGGCGGCGCGCGAGAGCGCCCGCAGGTTGGCGTGTCTGTCAAACCTGCGGCAGATCGGGATCGCGGTCCATTCCTACGCGACCGCCTATGATGGTTTTCCCGCCCAGGTCCAGTCGTATACGGTCCCCATGGGAACGGGCTCGAGCACCGTCTTTTACCCGTCTCCGCAGCTCGCGCTTTTGCCTTTCATCGAACAACAGCCGCTCTTTCACTCGATCAATTTCCGGATTTCCATGTACGCACTCGAGGATCTGAATGGAAGCAACTTGACGGCCGCATCGACATCGATTCCGGTTTTCCTGTGCCCGTCGGACCCGTTGACCGTGAGCGGACCCAGGGCCAGTAACAGCTATCGCGCGAATGTGGGTCCGTGCGCGGGCTGCCCCCAGGGATACCAGGGTGCGTTTTATCCGGCCGACATCGAAACCTCGGCCGATTTCCCGGACGGTCTTTCAAACACGATCTCGTTTTCCGAGAAGGCCGTCGGCTCGCTCGTCTCCTATTCGCCCAGCCGTGACTGGGCCGATATCGGCATGAACGTGTGGTGGAGCGCCGACCAATGGCTCGCGGCCTGCTCGAACCTCGGCGAACCGATCAGGGGCCGGCTGAATTCGGGCCGGACCTGGATGATCGCGGGGGGGGCCTTCACGTTTTTTTACACCGCGACGGGGCCCAATTCGCCGGTTCCCGACTGCGGCTCGCGCCTCCTTGAGGGCGGCTACGGCGCTCTCGCGGCGCGCGGCTACCATCCCGGCGGCGTCGTGGCCCTCATGGCCGACGGATCCGCCCGCTGGTTCAGCTCGTCGATCGATCTTCGTACCTGGCGCGCCCTGTCAACGCGCAACGGGGGCGAGGTCGTCCCGTGAGGTCGTGTTGAATGTTCCTCGGTTCCGCGAATCCTTCCAACGAAAGGGGAGTGAAATGACGCCTTCGAATCTGAGAGCAGCCGCTGGTCTCGGTCTCTTCTGCCTCTCGATCTTCGTTCTGTCCGCCTCGAGCTTGGTCCTGGTCGACTCGGCGTGGGCCAATGACGTGAAGATTAATGCGTGCACGACCGTGGCGACCTGCGCCTGCGCGACGTGCGCGGCGACGAATAACGTCTACCAATGTCTGCCGGGTCCGCTGGGAACGAACGTGATTTACGGGAACTGCTCGCTGCAGCCGTCGGGCGCATGTGGGTTCGGACCAACGAACCCTGGCTGCGGAACTGTCGACTGGGACTGTGCCGAAACCCCCGTCACGATCAGCGGGTCCAACTGCCTGACGGATGTGCCCTGCGTTTGCTCGACCAAGTCGAAGACATAGGCGCTGATGCGGTCACCCGCATGCGCGCAATCAATGCCGTGAACACTTCCCAACCCGTGGAGCCGCCCTGGTGGACAAGCCCATCGATCGCATTGTGAGCGACCTCGTCCGCGAGACCGCCTCGTGGGATTCGATCGAGATCCGCATGACGGTCAAACAAGTCCACCAGGCGTACGGCCCCAAAATCAGCGCTGGGTCTGGAACAACAACGGAACATTACATCGAAACCTCGTCTCTGCGCAGATTCTACAAGGCGGTGCAGATCGAGCCGCCTCCGGATCTGGTCGTGTGGCTCGGATACAGCGATGGGAAACGATGTGCTTCCGTCGCGTTTCATCGACCACCTCGGCAGGCCGAGCAACAACAGATCACGATCACCAAGACATTCTTGCACGAGCAGGTGTTCGGATTCGTCGATCGGCCCAAGCCCATCCAGTATCAACATGTTGGGCTTATACCCCTGCGCGAGGCGATCTTGAAGGCCGTTCCCAGCGGGACAAGCAAGGTGGCGAACCGCGACTGCCAGATTTTTATCTTCAAGAATGTGCCGGGTCAAAGGTCGAGCCAGGATCTTGTCTACCACCTGGACTCGGCCACGTCGCTGCCGCTGAAGATCGAGGGGTTCGCTGATGAGGCGCATTATCGATCGGCCCAACCGAGCTCGGTATGGCAGGCCGAGTCCCTCGACGAGGTCCAAGGCTTCCATGTTCCGCTTCACTCGCGATACGCGACCTATCGCTATGACGGCGGGGCGGCGATCGAAAGTCTGACGAACCGCTACACGATCGACGAAGTCAAATTCAATCAAGACACGTCGACCATGGCGTTCTGGCCGACCTATGACAAAGGCGTCTTCATCAACGACCTGATCGAGAAGAAGAGCTACTACAACACGCCAGACAAGAAAGCGCCTCAGGAACTGGTCGCCGCACAAACAAAGGTTCCCCAACGAGCGCCCGGCCTGCCTCCCATCGTGGCCTCCGAGCTCGGCGGCGGATTCCCCTGGCTGCCGACCGCGGGGTTGGTCCTGGGCTTGCTCCTGCTCGCGGCCGGGGTCGGCCTCTGGATCAAGAGACGCTGACCACTCCCCCCTTTCGGATGGCTCGCTTGAGGCATTATCATCCAAGTGATGGGGCCAGTCCGACACTCTTAATGGTCCCTCCGGTCGATGCGAGAGGGGGACGAGATGAGGTTGACCTTCGCTGCGGCGTTGATTCCGCTGGGACTGCTCGCGAACGCGAGCCCTCTTTCGGCCGCCGAGCCGTTCCGGTTCGAGCGCCAGGTCGTCGATCCCAGGATCGGAGCGGTCTGTTACGCCGTCACCATCGCCGATGTCGACGGCGACCAGAAGCCCGACGTGGTCGCCTTGTCCGAGGACGCCCTGGTCTGGTATCAGAATCCATCGTGGAAAAAGCACGACGTGATCCGCGGCGCGACGGCGCGAGACAACGTCTGCGTCCAGGCCCGCGACCTCGACGGCGACGGACGCATTGACTTTGTCGTGGGCGCCGGCTGGCGACCGACCGACACCACCAGGCCCAGTACCCTCCAGTGGATTTCACGCGATTCGGCCGGGGACTGGAAGCTCATGCCGATCCCCTATTCCGAGCCGACCCTGCACCGCCTGCGCCTGGGCGACGTCAAGGGGACGGGCTCGACCCAGGTCGTCGTCGCCCCGCTGCAAGGCCGCGGGACCATGGGGCCCGACTGGGGCGACGGCGCCGGCGCGCGAATCCTGGTCTACGACGTCCCCCAAAACCCCCGCGTCCAGCCCTGGCCCGTCGAGCTCGTTACCGATTCCCTGCATACCGTGCACAACCTGCAACTCGTCAATCTCGACAAGGACCAGGCCGACGAGATCCTGATCGCCTGCTGGGAAGGCGTGTTCGTGCTCGATCGCGACGCCGAAGGGCGCTGGATGAAGGAGCAAATCGGAGAAGGCGACTTCATGGCGCGGCCGTTCAAGGGCTCGAGCGAGGTCAAGCTGGGCCGGCTCAAGGACGGTCGAGTCTACGTGGCGACCATCGAGCCCTGGCACGGGCGGAAAGTCGTGGTCTACGAACAGACTCGGGGACAAGAGCCGGCCGGACCCTTGATCGGTCGCGGACTCTGGACCAGGATGGTCGTCGCCGAACCCCACACGTGGGGGCACGGGCTCTGGTGCGTTGACCTGAACGGCGACGGCAATGAAGAGCTCGTGGTCGGCCAGCGCGACCCCAACCCCAAGGATGCTCCCGGCCCCGGTGGGCCGGGCGTCTTTGTGTTCGATCCCCAGCCCGGTCCCGAGGCGACCCGCTTTCGCATCGCGACCGTCGACGACGGCGGGGTGGCGTGCGAGGATCTGATCGCGGCCGACCTCGACGGCGACGGCCGGCCCGAAATCGTCGCCGGCGGCCGGGCCACCCACAACGTCGTCGTCTACTGGAACAAGACGCCCGCATCGGGCAAAAGGAGTACTCCATGATGATCTGTTCAATTGGCAAGACCGGCCTGGCGCTCGCCGTCGGCTCGGGCCTCGTGCTCGGGCTTTTGGGCTGGTCCACGAGGGCCGGCCAGACCCAGACCCAGACCCAGGCCCCGGCCAAGGGCCAGTCCAAATCGGGCGCGAACCCCGACATCAACGCCCCCTTCCGCAAGCCCAACGTCAAGAATTTCATCGCCAAGTTCGAATCGGAAGACCGCGAGATCTACGCCAAGCGGCTCGAGATCGTGAAGGCTCTCGATCTCAAGGAAGGCGAGGGCGTCGCCGACGTGGGGGCGGGGACGGGGCTGTTCACGCGGCTCTTCGCCGAGAAGGTCGGGCCCAAGGGCAAGGTCTACGCCGTCGACGTCGCCGCCCCTTTCCTGAAACACATCGCGGACGACGCGAAAAAAAGCGGGCAGACCCAGGTCGTGACCGTGCTGGGCGCCCAAGACTCGATCAAGGTGCCGCCGGGCTCGGTCGACCTCGTCTTTCTGAGCGACGTCTATCACCACATCGAAAAGCCGCGCGAAGTCCTGGCCTCGATCCACGCCGCCCTGCGGCCCGGCGGCCGGCTGGTGGTGATCGATTTCGATCGCGTCGAGGGCAAGAGCTCAAGCTTCGTGCTCAAGCACATCCGCGCCAGCCAAAAGGTCTTTCGCGGCGAGATCGAGGAGGCCGGCTTTGCCCACGAACCCACGCCCAACGCCCCCAAGCTGCGCGAGAATTTCTTCCTGAAATTCCGCCGGGTCGACCGGTTGAAGCCGTGACCCGAAACACCTAATCAAAGAAGTCAGGACTCATTGATGACGGATAGAGTCAAGAAGAGGGCCAGGCTGAATTGCCCGTCATCAATGAGTCCTGACCCCTTTGATTTGATTGACCCCTTTGATTTCGTCAATCGCGGTCGGCCTTGGCGGTTTGGCGGCGGCGGAAGACGTTCCAGGTTTCGACGAATGCCTGGGTCTCGGCGTCTCGCCAGGAAAGGCCGTGCTGCTCCTCGAGCAAATTGGCCCTCTTACCCCAGCGCTCGCGCCATTCGACGGGCCATTCGGCGACCACGCCGCGATAGGCGAGCGGATGAAAGGCCAGCGATCGTGCGTCGCCCTTGGGCGCGCGTTTGCGCGACCCTGCCGGCGTTTCCTTGGCCGAAGCCCGAGGCGCGACGGACGATTCGTCCTCGTCGCCAAAATGAATCGAGAGCCGTCCTTGGACACTCCGCGTTCGAGGCCAACCACGGCCTCGCTTGGGCGTCCGAAGATCACTCACCGGTAAACTCCCTCGCGCTGTCAGCTCACGTCACGAAGAATACTCCATTCGCCAGGGTCATCCTCTGCCACGATGTTATTGTTCGTACGGCCCTGACGACTTTTCCAGTCGTCAGGGCGGAATTCACCGAATCCTCTTGTATCTTACCCAGGTCTCGCGGGTTTTCCAACTTTTAACGGGCGATTTGCATGACGGAACCTGGAAATAGGGATGATCTTACAGCCGAAAAACCCCCACCTGGCCAGACCATGCCAGCCGAATTCGGCCTGGGGACGGCGACGTTCCTGGTGATCGCGAGCATGGTCGGGGTGGGCGTTTTGACCACGTCGGGTTACACGGTCGCCCTCGTGGGTAGTAATCAATGGATGCTCATTCTCTGGCTTGTGGGCGGTTTGATGGCCCTCGCGGGCGCGCTCTCGCTGGCCGAGCTGTCGGCGATGTTGCCGCGAACCGGGGGTGATTATGTGTATCTGCATGAGGCCTATGGTCCGTTGCCGGCGTTTCTCTCGGGCTGGGTGTCGTTCTTGATCGGCTTTGCGTGCCCCACCGCGGCGGCCGCCTATGGCTCGGCGAAGTATTTGCGAGCGCCCTTCTTTGGATCGGGGCCGGGGACCATCCTCCTGGAGAAGGGGGTCGCGACGGCGCTCATCCTGGCGTTCTGCGTGATTCACTCGCGGGGTCGCTCGGGCTCGGCTCGGGTGCAGGTCGCGATCACGGTCTTCAAGCTGGCGGTCCTGGGCGTGTTCGCCCTGGCCGGTCTGGCAGTCGGGTATCCGCGTTACGCGAATCTGCTCGACCCCACTCCGCTCAGTTTCCCGGTGGTTGTGGTCATGATGTCGTCGATGGTTTACATCTCTTACGCTTACGTGGGCTGGAACGCGGCGTCGTATCTCGCGGGCGAGATCAGGAACCCCGCCGTGCTGCTCCCGCGCGCCATCCTGATGGGGACGGGCGGGGTGGTGGTGCTTTATCTGTTCCTGAACATAGTCTATGGACTCGCACTTTCGGCCTCGGACGTCAAAGAAATCATCGCCGACCCCCAAAACACCCAGAAGCTCGACGCCGTCGCCCCCATCGCCGAGCTGGCGGCCAAGCGGCTGTTCGGGCCGGGGCTGTCGGCCGCCTTCAGCGTGGTCGTGGGGCTGATGCTCTTTTCGACCTTGAGCGCCTACATCCTGGTCGGCCCGCGGGTGGTGTACGCGATGGCGGCGGCGGGACAGTTCCCGGCCTTCGCCGCCCGGCTCACCCATGACACCCAGACCCCGGCCGTCGCCACCGTGCTCCAGACCGCCGTCGCCCTCGCCTTGCTCTGGACCGGCTCGTACGAAAGCCTGGTCGTCTACGCCTCGGTCGGCCTCTCGCTCTTTTCGATGCTGGCCATCAGCTCGATTTACGTCCTCAGATGGCGCAGGCCGATCTTGCCGCGCCCGTTTCGCTGCCCGTTCTATCCGCTCACGCCCGCGCTTTTCCTGGTCCCGACCGCATTCCTGGTCGTTGCCGTCTATTACGAGCGCCCACTCGTCTCGACCTACGCCGTCGTCAGCATTCTCGCCGGCGTGCCCATCTACTACGTGGGCGGCTTTGGCGGACGATCGGAACAAATCAAAGGGGTCAGGACTCATTGACGCCGGACGGCGTCAATGAGAGGGTTAGGTTGATTTGCCAGGCATCGATGAGTCTCGACCCCTTTGATGTATTGACCCCTTTGATTTGTTTCGCTACAGAACGCCCGGGCGTCTCCAGGGAGGGCGAGGCTGGGGTGGTGAAAAAATGATCGTGACGGGCCTTTTCCTTGATCCCGGTTTCGTTGCGATGGTCAGGCCGGGGATCGACCCGTTTCCGTTGGTCGCGTCCGGACCCTCACCCGGCCTTCGGCCACCCTCTCCCGGAGGGAGAGGGTCATGGGTTGATCCTTCTCCCCGCGGGAGAAGGTGCCGCGCAGCGGCGGATGAGGGGGGCCGTGGCAGGGAACCGGCCGCCACGAGGTCCAATAGGTGACGGCGCTCTTGATCTCGTTCCATTCGCGCGACAAAACCCCCGAGACGGCGTGCCCACGAAAACCATGGTCAAGACCAACTTTTCACCACCCCAGCCTCGCCCACCCCGAGGGCGTCCGAAGGGACGAGCGGCTCTCTTCCGTGCACCAGCCAGGCCGCATCTCAATGGTGAAATCGCGGCAGCGGTATCGACTCTTGTAATCCTTACAATCGCCCCGCGCCTCACGATCGGAATCGTTCGGACGTCCGAGAGCCTTTGCCGTGGGCGGGTTGCGGCGGATTCGCGGCCGCGATCGGGGCCCGAATCGCGGCTTGGCGCGCGGCTTGCAGCTTTCAAACTCAGAAGATCCGCCCGCTTCGCGCCAAACCCTCAAGATCGGCATAGAGCGAACGGAGACTTGAGGAAATCGTCCGAGATCTGGCTTTTCGCGGACGAGCCAATGTTACATTGGAATTGAGAATCCGCGAGCGGCCCGCGCAATTACTCTCTATCGAGCGCGGGCGGTCGTGGAGTTGAGTCTTTCTTGAAGGTCCGATGCGCCGTCGCGCGACGCGAGTGGTCGCGAGGGAGAGGACGGCCGGCTGCTCTCTTCAACCGAGGCATCACTAGCAGAGGCGATCGACGACAGGGACGCCCGAGATTTCGCCCCAGGAGTTACCGATGATTGGGATCACGAAAATCACCCGGGGGGTCGCCGCCGCGATCGTGGGGGTCGCCGTCCTGGCGACCGCGCCCGCCGCGCGCGCGACCTATGGCGGAGGCGCGTGCCACTCATGCGCGCCGGCCCCCGTCATGGCGACCACGTACGAGGTCGTCACCCTTCAGCCTCAGGTCGAAACCGTCTACCAGACGGTCTACGAGACGGTCTACGAAAACGAGCCCACCACGGTGCTCGAGACCCGCTACCGCCTCGAATACCGCAACGAGGACTACACGGTCATGCGGCCGGTGACCGAGACCTCGTACGTCGCGCGCCCCTACACGGTCTCGAAGCCGGTCTACAAGACGGTGAACCACGAGCGCAAGTACACGGTCATGAAGCCCGTCTACCAGACCGAAAGCCGCGAACGGCGCTATACCGTGCAAAAGCCGGTCTACCAGACCGTCAACCACGAGCGCAGGTATACCGTCTATCGGCCGGTCGTCACCACCGAGCAGCTCGAGCGCAGGTATACCGTCCGCAAGCCGGTCTATCAGACCGAAAACCGCGAGCGCCGCTACACCGTCTCGCGCCCCGTCTACGAGACCGAGAAACGCGAGCGCAGGTATAGCGTCATGAAGCCGGTCTACCAGACCGAAAGCCGCGAGCGCAGGTATACGGTCATGAAGCCCGTCTACGAGACCTCGATGGTTGAGCAGCCCTACACGGTCTGCCGGCCCGTCACGACCGTCCGCCAGCAGACGATCGAGTGCGGCCATTACGAGAGGCAGTACGAGATGGTTCCGGGCCCGATCGTCGAGCGGCGGATGCGCGTGCCGGTCCAGGAGACGACGTGCGATGAATGCGGCCTGGGCTCGTGCCTGCATCGGCGCCAGCGAGTGACGGCGACCGTCGCCGTGCAGTGCCCGCCGCGGATGGTCCGCCGCCGCGTCTTCGTCTCGCAGCCCGTCACCCGCGAGATCGCCGAAACCCGCTACGTCCGCGAGACCATGGTCCGCCAGGTTCCGGTCACCCGCTGCCGTTACGTCGCCGAGGAACGGGTCGAGGCCGTCCCCGTCACCACCTGCCGCTACGTCGCCGAGGAACACGTCGACCCCTACGAGGTCCGCACCTGCCGCTACGTCGCCGAGGAGCGGGTCGAGACGGTCCCCGTCACCACCTGCCAATACGTGAGCGAGGAACGGGTCGAGCCTTACCAGGTCAGGCGCTGCGAGATGAAGGCCGAGGAACGGGTCGAATCGGTTCCCGTCACCACATGCTCGTATGTCGCCGAGGAGCACGTCGAGCCGTATCAGGTCCGCACCTGCCAGCTCGTTCGCGAGGAGCGGGTCGAGACGGTTCCCGTGACCGAGTGCGAATATGTCAGGGAAGAGCACGTCGAGCGGATCCCGGTGACGACCTGCCGGATGGTCGCCGAGACCCGTTCGCGGCAGGTCGCGGTGAGCGTTCCCGAGCAAGTTCCCGTGACCGTGACCCGCTGCGTGGCCCGGGTCGTGCCGCGGCAAATCGCCGTCCAGCGGACCACGCTGGTCCCGGTCGTCACGCCCGCGTGCGCGATCTGCAATTGAACCGTCCCCGCGACGATCCCGCGAAACACCAGGCGGCGCGCTCCGTTTTTCGGAGTACGCCGCCTGGTTCGTTTTGAGAGGGTTCGTGCCAGCCGCGGGCTCGGCCGCCTATAATCGGTGCGTCGACGGGTGGCCGATCGGGGTTCCGTCGGCGATGGGAATGCGATTCTGGTCGCGGGCGAGCGAGATTCGACGTCTGCTGGGGTTCGCGACCGCGTTTGTGATCGGATTATCCCTCTTGGTGCTCTGGTCGAAGCGCGGACCGGCGGTTCCGCGCCCGGACGCCGCCCCCGCGAACGGCAGCGCCGAGGCCGATCGCCTGGTCGAGCAGGACTCGAAGGTTTTCGCCGCCGAAGGCCAGCGCCTGATCGATGCCAAACGCCTGGTACTGGGCCGGGCGCTGCTCGAGACCGCGCGGCGGCTTGACCCGGCGAACTCCGTCGCGCGACAGGCGCTCGATGCACTTCACGACAGGCGCTCGATGCACTTCAGTCGCAGGCAACCCTCGCCATCGGCGCGGATCGAACGGCCCAAGGCGAAGCCGCCAGCCGGGTCGAATCGTTGCTGCGCGTGAAGGGAGGCGAGCCCCTGGCCGCGCTCGCTCTCGGCCTGGCGAGCGCGGCCCCACACCCCGACCAGGAGCTCGAGCTGCTCGATCGCCTCGAGTTCTTGAATCACGACCGCGTGCGCGACCTGAAGTCCCCGAACGACGCCGTCAAACTGGTCGCCCGGCTCTTGCTCGAATGCGGGCGGACGGATGACGCGAAGGGGCTGCTCGAGGGCGTGGTCAAAGACCCAGGCGCGGTCGACCGCGAGGCGTATTGGCTGCTGTCGCGCGTCCATCTCGCGCGCGACGAATCGGACCAGGCCGACGCCGCCCTGGCAAGGGCCGACGGCTGGGGCGGCGATGGTCGCGGAGGCGCCGAGCCCGCGCCGTTCGTGGGCTCGCGCAAGTGCGCCGAGTGCCATCGGACGCTCACTCGCGAACAGCAGCACCAGAGCCGCCACTCGACGACCCTGGCGGCGGGCGAGTCGCTTGGCCAGGCGCGGCTGCCCGGGCGGCCCGTCCCGGACCCCATGATCCCCGGCCTCGAGCACCGATTCACCCGCGACCCCACCGGCCGGATCGAGGTCGAATCGCGGCTGAACGACCGCGTCGTGAAGGCGGTCGTGGAGTACGCCGTCGGCTCGGGCCGGCACGGAATCACGATGGTGGCGCGCGACCAGGCGGGGGTCGAGCGGCAGTTGCGGGTGTCGTATCTGCGATCGATCGACGGCTGGGGCGAGACCAAGGGAATCAGCACGATCACGCGAGACGACGGAGAGCAGTTGGGTCTGGGCCTGTCTCCCGAGACGGTCAGCCGCTGCCTGCACTGCCACGCGACCTGGTTTCGCGCGGTCGACCTCCGCCGCGCGGGCCCGCGCGGACCCGAGGCTTTAGACCATGGCATCGGCTGTGAGCGCTGTCACGGCCCGGGGCTCAATCATGTGAAGTCCGCCCTGACTGGCTTCGCGGAGTCGGCGATCGCGCTGGGGACGGCCAGTACGGCGGCCGCGCGACTCGCTTCGTGTTATGAGTGTCACGCCGCCGACGCCACCCTCAGACCCAGCGACCCCGAATTCACCCGCGCCCAGGGAACGACACTCCAGTACAGCCGGTGCTTCACCGCCGCCAAGGACCGTTTTGACTGCACCACCTGCCACGACCCTCACCAGATCCTCGACGAATCCGCCGCCCACTACGAGGCCAGATGCCTTGAGTGCCACGCCTCGAAAACCCCGTGCCCGGTCAACCCCCGCTCCGGCTGTATCGCCTGCCACATGCCCCGGGTCGACGATCCCTCGCGAAAGACGAAATACACCGACCATCACATCCGCGTGCATCGTGAATGAGCGGCCGGGCGCGAAGAAGATCGCACGACGAGGTTCGAGGGAAGGGCGTCGGGTAGGTCGTCGGTCGAGCGACCCAGGGCTGCGCCCTGGGCTGTAACCTCACACCCCGTTGGGGTGTGGAACGGCGGGAGTGAAGGCCACGTCGGCGGAGGCGGTGGTTTTCAGTCCGAAGGACCGAGAGGCTATAGCCCAGGGCGAAGCCCTGGGTTGGCCGGTCCGCGGGCGGCGTGAGCGCCCTTCCGTTCTCGCGTTGCAGCCTGTAGGGCTGCGACTCGGGCGCGTCGCCGCCCTTGTCGCGGGTGCCGCGAATCGTGATGATCAAGAGTCGGCGAGCGTCTTCTGAACGTGACGTCGTCGGCGAGCGGGCGAACCAGAATCCATGAAAACCACCCCTCCGACCGAGACCGCCGACAGCCACGCCCCGAGCGCCATCGCCCGCGCGAATGGGGCTCGGCCATACCGGCGGTTGCTCAAGGTCGCGCTGGCACTCTTCGCGCTCGCGGCGGGGTCGTACTTCGTCTATCGGCAGGCCCAGCGGCGGGCGCTGGCGAACCAGGTTCGCCAGTTGTTCGCGGCCGGGCGCTACAACGACGCACGCACGCCGCTCGGACGCTGGTCGCGACTCGAGCCAGGCGCGGGCGAGCCGGCCTATTATCGCGCGTGGCTCGCCCTCGTCGACGATCAACCCCGCGCCGTCATCGAGGCCGTCGACCTCGCCCGGGCCCAGGGTTTCGACGCCAACCGGCTCGAGTGCCTGGCCGCCATCTATCAGGCCCGCGCCAAGCGCTATACCCTCGCCGAACCGGTCCTCGAGGCCGCCTATCAGGCGCGAACGCCGCCCCAGGCCCTGGTCGCCAAGGAGCTGGCGCGGATCTATCTTTCGACCTACCGGCTCGACCGGGCCGCCGCCGCGATCGATCGCTGGCGCGAGCTCGCACCCACCGACCCGCTCCCCTATCTCTGGCGCAACGAAATCGGCACTCGCACTCAGGCTGAGCACTCGGTCATGATCCAGAACGACCGGGCGGCGCTCGAGCTTGACCCCAATCTCGACCAGGCCCGGCTCGAGCTCGCGAGCGAGCTCAGCAAGGAGCGCAGGTTTGACGAGGCCGAGCCCGAATACCAGGCGTATTTGAAACGCAATCCTGGCAATGCCGAGGCCCTGATCGGGCTGGGTCGCAACGCCTTTCAGCAGGGCGACCTCGAGGCGGCCCTCCGCTATTACGAGCAGGCGCTCAAGACCGATCCCCGCCAGCCCGAGGCTCTCAAGGAGCTCGCCCAGGCCGACCTGCGGATGGGCCGATTCGCGTCGTCCCGCGACCGGTTCAAGATCCTGATCGAGCTCGACCCGTTCGATTACGAGCTGCGTTATTCGTACGCGCAGGCGCTCAGAAGGTTGGGGGACGAGGCCGGTTTTCGCCGCGAGAACGCCGCGGCCAGCCGCTTGCGCAAAGAAAACGACGAGATCACCCAGCTCCGGTTCGACCTGCTCAAGGCCCCGGACAACCAGGAAATCCGGTTCGCCGTGGCCCGATGGATGCTCGAGCACGGCCACACGGCCGAGGGGCTCAAATGGACGAACGAGATCTTGCGCGTGAATCCCAACCACGCGGGGACGCACCGGATCCTGGCCGACCATTACGCCAGGACGGGCGACGCCGGCCTGGCCAACTACCACCGCCTTCTGGCCGGCCCGAAGCCGTAGAGCCACGAGGCGGAGAGTCCAGATCCCGTCCGCCGGGGTCCGGCCCTGATGCCGCCTTGCTGGCGACGCCCGAACAAATCAAATTGATTCATACGTGTTTCAAAACTGCACTGGATCATGCTTCGGGCTCGTCTCCGTCGCGACCATGGTTGTTCGTCTTACGAGCCCGAAGCGCAAGCGAGGGTGGTGCCAACCCTCGCTGGCGCTTCGGGCTTGTATTCTGACGACCGCGACGGCACGAAATACAAGCCCGAGGCGCCAGCGAGTGAATCGTCCGAAGCTCTTGGCCAAGCGCGGAAACCCTGACCAGCCCGACGCGGCCGCGAGTGATCGTCTTGGGATTCCAGCGACGTCGCGGGCTGCTCTTCGAGCCCGAATCGCCCGATCCGGGCCCGTCAGTGTGCAGCGCCGGCACCGGTCTCGAGCCGCTGTCGCAGCCGAACCAGGTCGACCTGAAACCGCGGGTCGGCCGCGCGATTGGTGTGCTCACGGGGGTCGTCCTCGATGTCAAAGAGCTGCTCCTGGCCGGTTTTTTGGTTGCGGATGTAGACCAGCCGGCCCTCGGCGAGCGCGACCAGCGGGCCCTTGGCGGCTGGGGAGCGACCTTGATTCGGCCCCGACGGATTGGCCGAGGCGAGCTCGGAAAAAACCAGGTCGGGCTCGCGATCGGCGGGGTTGTTCCAGTACCGGGCCAGCGACCGGCCGGGCAGCCGCGAACGCACGCCCAGACCCACCAGATCGAGGATCGTCGCGGGGACGTCACGCAGGCTGACCGTCTCGTTCACGACCCTGGCCGCGACCCCGCCGGGCGGCACGATCACGAGCGGGACGTGGATCTCGGTGCTGTAAAGGCTCTCGCCATGGTCGAACAGGTCGTGCTCGCCAAAACCCTCGCCATGATCCGAGGCCACGATCACAAGCGTGTGATCTAGCAGCCCGCGCTTGCCAAGATCGTCGAACAGCCGGCCAAGCTCCTGGTCGAGATTGGCCAGGCAGTCGTCGTAACAATCGCGCGCGAGCGCCCGGTAATGCGCTGACAGCTTGGTGCGGTCGATCGTGGTCCAGTGCTCGGCCAAGAGCACGAAATCGTCCTGGCTCCGAGGCTTCCGCCCGAATCGATACGGCTCGCCCGGCGGCAAAATGTAGGGCGTGTGGGCGTCGTAATAGTTGAGAAAGGCCAGGAAGGGCCGCTTGGGTTCCGGCCGATCGTCGAGCCAGCGGAGGAATTCGCCGTTCATCTCGCTCGCGTTTTTCTTGCGATCCATCGTGAGCAGGGGCTCGAGCCACGAGTCGGGCAGGGCCGCCGCGATCCACGAGGGGGCCTTGCGCTTGAGGAACAACCCCGAGTCGGACAAGAGCTTGAGGGCATGATCCACGAGCCACGACGTGCGAAAGGGCGCGAGGCCCGTGAGCACATAGTCTTCATAGTGCGTGAATCCTCGGTCGAGCCGGGTATCGCGCGAGCAATAGAGCGTGTTGGCGACGAAACCGGCCGTGGCGTAGCCGTTCGCGCCCAGGGTCTCGGCCAGGGTGGGAAACCGGTGTTCGAGGGGAGTCAGCCAGTGCACGCCGAGCTCGCGCGGGAACCGGCCCGTGAACAGGCTCGCGTGCGAGGCCAGGGTCCAGGGCGCTGTCGATCGGGCCCGGCTGAAGCGGATCCCGCGCTCGGCCAGCCGTGCGAGCGCGGGCGTGGTGTCTCGATCGTAACCCATGAGGCTTAAATGGTCGGCGCGAACGGTGTCGAGGACGATCAAGAGGACGTTTGGCGTCTCGCGAGGCGGGAGCGGCCGAGCGGATTCCGCTTTTTGGGCGCGCCAGTCGCCAGCCGCGATCGACGCGGCCAGAAGTCCGGTCAGTCCCAGCAGCAGTACGAAGCAGAAAGCCAGCGTCCGCCGCGTCCGTGCGAGCCTGTGCTCCAGGACTGGGGCGAGCCTGATGGCGATCCCGGCCGCCAGAATCACCCAGGCCCAGGAATAGACCTGGCGGCTGATGACCAAAAGGGGGGGGGAACACGGTCAGCAAAAGAACCAAACGAGGCGCAATCCAACCGACTTTTTTGGGGTTTAATATGGCTAATATCGCCAGTACCGTGCTCAGAAGCACGAAAAAAAGCATGCTCGAAAGGGGGGTGAGCCAGAGGAAATGGCGGGTCATGAGATCGAGGCGATTGGTAGGATCGATCCGCCTGGCGGCGACCCTGACGCCGACCTCGAACAATCCGCCGGCGAGTCCGCAACAGGCGGAGAAGACGAGAAGATCGACGGGCTTGAGCGGCCGGCCGGCCGGCGTGACTGGCCCGAGAGCGTTCATGGGTTGTATTTCGCGGGGATGACGGTGCACTTCCCATCGCGTCGGGGAGCGCCAATCCAACGCTTTGAAGGGGAAAGGTAAGGGGATCCTCGTGTGGCGAGCGGTAGCGAGCTCGACGGCCTCACTCAATCGTGTTGTAAAAAAAGAGAGCCAAGGCATTGCCTTGGCTCTCTTCCTGTTTCACGCGATGGTCCAAGGAACCCGTGTGAATCAATACTGGTCGGAGCTGATGACCTCGCCGCCGTTGCGGGTCGAGAGCTGCTGGAAGATCCCGATGGAGGTTCCGGGGGCCAGGACATAGACTCCATTCGATGCCCGAGTCACGCCCACCGGCAGGCCGGTCGACGCGATTTGCCACGTGCTGATGGAGTCTTTGATGAACTTGACCGAGCCGTCGCAGAAGGCGAAGTTGGCGCCGCCGGGGTGGAAGCTGGAGGGGGTCGACGGGTAAGCGTCAACGCCGCCGTCAAGCGTGCCGGTGTAGTCCGGGATCTTGTTGAACGGGTTCATCGGGTAGAACGTGGCGAACATGGTGTCGCCGTAGTTGCCCGAGGTCCACCAGTTCCAGCAATTGATGTCGGTGGCGTTGAACTTACCGTGGGCCCGTTCCGAAGCCAGGTAGGTGTTGCTGGTTCCGTCGGTGATGCCCTGGATGCCGACGTGGCTGAGCAGGTAGACGATGCCGTTCATCTGGATGCCGGCGGGAGTGCTGTCGCTCGTGAAGATGCAGCCGGGGCCGACGTAGGTCGCCGAGAACTGGAACCACTCGCCCGAGTTGAAGGCGTACGACGTGTAGTACATGGTGAAGTTGGACCCGTCCAACCCGCCGCCGGCGTAGTAGTGCTTGTAGTTGGTGATGATCGGGTCCGAGGGGCACCAGTAGAGTGACACGCCCGTGCCGTTCACCGTCGAATTGGGAGCGGTGTAGAACTCCCAATTAAAGTTGCAGGCATTGAATAAGGGCAGTTGCTCGGTGAATTGCAGAAGCGGGAGGGTCGCACCGCCCGACGTCCAGCAATAGCCGCCGAAGGGCCCCTGGAACTGGATGCCCTGGGGGAAGACGTTGTTGGAGCTGATGTAGTTGTGGCTCGCCAGCCCGATTTGCTTGAGGTTGTTGACGCACTGAGCGCGGCGGGCGGCTTCGCGCGCCGACTGGACCGCGGGCAAGAGCAGCGCGATCAAGACCGCGATGATGGCGATGACGACGAGCAATTCGATCAGGGTGAATCCGCGACGGGCGGATCGAACACCAACGGGACGATTCATGGAATTCACTCCTCAAGGAAAAGTTACAAGGAGAACAGAAAGAAAGGAACCAGCGGCGAAGCGGCTCAAGGAGCCGCGGGAGGTGCGGCCGCCGCCCGTCCCTTGACCGACTTAGGAATGGCACCCTGGGCCTTGGCGTTTCGATTCGCGGAATTCTTGAGGCTCTCGTTGACCTGCTCTTGTGCGGCCTTGTTCGCGTCGGGGGCTTTCTCATACGTGACGCTTTCAGCGCATCCCGTAACCCCACAAATCACCAGGGCCAAGACGGCCGCGAGACGGGTCATACTGCGATTATTCATCATGACGAACATACGAGGTCAAGCTCCGAGGGATCTCAAAGTCGCCGGCGGGGTACGTTAACGCGGAGAGGGGAGTCACGAGCAAAACAAATGGACGAGCGGCAATCGTGATCGACTCCGCGTAAACCATTCCGTAAGAAAATATCAGTCAGCCAGGTCGATTTCAAGTGGCCAGTCAAAAAACCATGTCGGAATTGTGGCTTTGGGACAAAATCATTGTCGGACGCGGGTTGGGTTTTCGATCTTGTAAAGCGCGCGTTGCGACGTGGAATCGAGCGGGTCGAGTGCGATGGCGAGCTTGAGCCAGGCCCGGGCCTCGTCGTCGCGCCCGAGGGCCGCGCAGTTTTCCGAGAACGCCCGCAAGAGCGCGGGGTCGCGCCTCGCCCCTTGAGCGCCGGCTCGCAAAATCAATGTGCTCAGCCGATCCAGGTGAGAGCCGCGCTCCCGGAAATGAGCCGCCTCTCGTCCACGACCGAGCGCGTCCAAGGCGACCGCGAGCCCCAGAATCGTGTCGCGATTGTCGGGATCGGCCGTGACGGCCGCGCGAAAACAGGGCTCGGCCCCCTTCATGTCTCCCCGGGCCAAGAGCACGCGGCCGCGAATCCGGGCCAGGTCCGGATCGTCGGGCTTGCCCGTCGCGAGAGCCCGCTCGGCCTGGTCGAGCTCGTGGCGATCGAGCATGATCTGGATCCGGATCACCAGGGCCTCGTGGTCGTCCGGGGCGAGCGTCGCCAGGTACGATTCCGCCTCGCCGTAAAAACCCATCCGCCGAAAATTCTCAGCCAGTGCCAGCCGCGACCAGCGGTCCAGGGGATCGGCGGCGGCGTAGTCCAAAAGCTTCTCGACGACCAAGCTCGGTTCCCATGAGTTATTTCGGAGCGTGCACCAGTGAAGCACGTTGTCAAATGATAACCCGGTCAGGCGCTCGAGTGCGCGAAACTCCTCGTTGAGCTCGGATCGGCGCAGGTGCAGGGAGTAAATGAAAATCAACTCGCGATGCGCCTGCACCAGGTTGGGGTTGATGGCGAGGGCTTCGCGAAACGCCTCTTCCGCGAGCCGCAGTCGTTTCCTCCGCTGCTCGATCTGGCCCTCGAGCAGGTGGGCCTGGGCGGCCATGTAATGCGCGCGGGGAACCTGTTCGAGGCTGGCGATCGCCTGATCGGGCTTGTTCTCGGCGATCGCGAGCTGGGCCGACAGCATGAGATCGAGCGGGGTGGCCGCGCGCAGGCCCGCGAGCCGCTTGAGGCCGGCCCGCGCGGAATCAAACCGGCCCGCCTGGAGATCGGCCTGGGCCGTCTTCCAGACCGCGTCGGCGCTGGGACGGGATCTGGCCGCGTAGGCGATCGCGGCCGCCGCCAGCCCGGCCAGCGCGAGCCCATGCCACGCGCGCAGCCGGCCCAGGAGCCCCCGCGGCCGGCGGGCCGAGCCCTTCGCGAGCGGACTGGACAGGGACGGTTGGACCATGGCGCAGTTTCAGAGGAGTGCCGGCGAGACGACGACGAGCCCCGCGCGAGCGCCCGCGCATCGAATCGGGTCGTCGTGAGCACCAAAATACCAAGATCCCACGCGGGCGGTCGACCGCTCAGGCGACGGTTCCGCCCGCGTTCAGGCGTGAAAGAGCGGCTTCAAGAACCGCGCCGCCGCCTCGGCGGCCTCGACGCCGGCGTGGCTGTGGCGGCTCAGCTCGACGTGGACGCCGTGGTCGTAACCCATGGCCTTCAGGGTCTGGAACAGGCTGGCGAAATCCATCGTCCCCTCGCCAAACATGAGGTGCTCGTGGACGTTTTCGACCATGTCCTCAAGGTGCATGTTCAAGATCCGGCCGCGCCAGGGGGGCAAGACCTCATGCCAGGGGCCCTCTTGCAGGCAGTGGACGTGGCCCAGGTCGATCGTGAGCTGAAACAGGGGGTGGGCGATGCGTTCGTCCAGGGTCCGGAAGCGCGTGAGGGTGTCGATCAGCATCCCCGGCTCGGGCTCGAAGGCCAGGGGGGTTTCCGTGCGCTCGGCATTCTCGAGCACGGGCTGCAAGGCCTGGACCAGGCGATCGAGGGCGGCCTCGGCGTCGACGTCCGCGGGCGGGCGGCCTGACCAGAGTGAGACGCACTCGGCCTCGAGCGCCCGGGCGATCAAAAGCGACCTGCGCAAGAAATCTTGCCTGATTTCGCGGCGGGCGGGGTCGGGGTCGAGCAGGGTGGGGTCGTGTTTCCCGCGCGGATTGAGCAGATATCGAGCCCCCGTCTCGACCACGCGGGCGAGCCCGAGGCGGTCGAGTGCCGAGCGCACCCGGCGGATCTCGCTCCGAAGGGCGTGGGGCTCCTGAAACGGGTCGAGCGCCCCGGCGTCGAGCGTGATCGCCACGCTCTCATAGCCCAGATCGGCCAGGAGCTCGATCGCGTCGAGCAACCGATGATGGGCAAGGCCGTTGGTGTTGTATCCCAGGCGCATGGGGTCTCGCTTGTTGGGTCGGGGCGTGGCTAGTCGGGCTCGACGCGCTGGCGCTGGGACTCGGGCGCCCGTTCGATCTGGCGCGGTCGTTCGGCTTGCGCGATTCGTTTTTGCTCGTGCTCCTCCTCGAGTCGCGGGCCGCTCTCTTCGGCCATGGGCTCGCCGTCGCCGCAAGGGTATTGCTCGAGGGTTGAATGGTCCCAGATTCGCGAGACATTCGGGCTCACGGCGATGATCCCCTCTGCTCGGGTCGCGGGCCCCGATCTTTTCATTATCGCATCCATCGGCCGCCGAGACCATGTGGTCGTCGTCAGTGGGAAACCCCGGGAATGGATCAAAGGATAGGAAGTTACGTAATTGGAACTCGAAAGATCATTCTCGCGAAATTCTAACTCCTTATGGCAATGGCTATTATGCCGAATCGGCGCGCGAAAACCGTGGGGCCGCTGGAACGGGAACCCGAACCGGTGTTAGCCATAATTAAGGCGGAGAATTCGGTCGTACGACAGGCCCTGAAACCGCGCTGATCCAGTGCATTTCGATGATGGTCCACGATTCTTCGGCCCACGCGCCGCGGGATCCTTCGTGGGGCCAGTGCGACGATCGGTCCGCTGTGTTTCGCCGGGGCCGGTGAGCCCGATCGCTCATCGCCCATGCCACGTTCCTGGTCATCTTCATTGCCGGCGACCGCCGCGTCGACTCGTGGCGGATTCGGACCAGCCCGTTTCGAGGCGTCTCGTCATGAAGCCGTCCGCGCACGACAACCGGGCCCGATCCCGCGGGATGAACGGCCTGCCGGTCGACCATGGCACTGATCGTGCCGGGCATGGGGGTCGCGCGCGGCCCGTCGCGGCCGGCCGGGGGATCAAAGGCCCCGTCAAAAAACTGCCACCAACTGCCAAGCTTCGTGCCATGCCCCAGGACGACGCGCGGAATCCGATCGCCTGCGCGCGCTGGCGCCTTTGCTGGGCGGTTCCAGCACCGCGCGAGGCGCGCCCGACGCAGCTTGAAAGGGGCGGAGCGGCAATTCCGATGGTTTGCCGCGATGGCACGATATCTCGCGCCCTTTGCTTTCGATTCCGGTTCGCCGGTCGTCCGCCATCGGTGGTCGTCGGCGCGTGCTCAGACCCATCCGTGGCGTTTGCGGAGCCACCATTCGAGGGTCAGCAAGAGGGTGAAGAGAAGCAGGAAGGGCCAGTTGTCCCAGACCTTGTATTCGGTGGGGCTCAGGTATTCGGTGAAGGCCGATCGGTCGAGTCCCTTGAGGTGGGTCGCGAGTCGTTCGGGGCTGACGAGCTCGCCGCCTGTCATGGTGGCGATCTCACGCGCCAGCTTGAGGTCGGCGGAGGGGTTTTCGAGCTCGCGGTCGTCTTGATAGACGAGGAAGCGGGCGGAATCGCGGCCGATTTCCTTGCCATCCTTGCGGGCGATCACGGAGACGGTGTACTCGCCGGGCAGGCCGACGTTTTCGGTGGCGTAGATCGAGCCGCGGCCCATGTCGCCCTGCTCGGGGATTTCGAGGGGGCTCGTGGCGGGGGTGGGTCGCGCTCGCTCGACCTTGCCCTCGTAGACGACGCCGGTGATGGCGTTCCCCTTGGCATCGTGGGCGGCGACCTTGAGATCGAGCTTGTCGCCGACGGCGATTCTGCGCTTTTCGAGGGTCAGGGAAACGTGGTCGTCGCTGTCGTTTTCCTTGTGAGCGAGCCAGAAAATGACCTGCCGCCAGAACCGGCGGTGGGCGAGGCGGCCCTCCTCGCTGGCGCGGGCCCAGACCCAGGTTTCGCCGCCGAAGGCGAGCACGCGGCCGAGGTCGCCGACGGGCATGCTGAGCATGATCGGCTCGGGATTGGGGGCGGGGGTCGTGCCCAGGATGGTCGCGCCCAGCTTGGGATCGCCCAGGTGGTTCGTCCCCTGAATGGGAAACATGGAGTCCCAGATGCGGGCGCTTTCAGCCCTGGTCGGACCGACCTGGAGCAGGTAGCCGTCCAGGCCGAGATTGCTGGGGACGAACTTGACGCCCCCCTCGGGCTCGAGCTGACCGTCGCCAGGATGGATCGCGGTAGGCAGGATGCCGGCGATCTCGGTGTCGGCCCAGCCCCCCGCGCCAAAGCTCGAGTGCCCGCCGAGCATCATGAACCCCGCCCCCTTGCGAACGGCGTCGGCCAGGAGCTTGTGTTGCGCGCGGGTGAAAAAGTTGGCGGCGATGTCCGAGAGGATGTAAACGTTGTAGCGGCCGGGGGTGAACTCGGCGTCGTCGATCTCGCCCTTGCCCTCCTCGGCCGGTTTATGGAGCAGGGCCCCTTCCACCAGGATGTCGGGCGATCGGCCGATCGCCCGCATGAGAAACCGATAGTCGAAGGTGAGATTCGGCCCTTGCAAGAACAGCACGTTCAGACCGCCGGAGAGGACGGTGACGAACGTGCTGACCTCGTTGTTGCTCTCGACGAGCTCGCCGTCGCGCTTGACGACCCGGAGCGTGATCTTTTTTTCGCCGTGGGTTTGGGGGATGTACTTGAGGCCGGCCAGGGGGATGACCTGGGCGTCTTCCGGGGCCTTGACCTGCATCTTGGCGACGGGCGCGTCCTGGCCCTCGACCAGGAGCTCGACGTCGAGCCACTGGTTGGCGAAGCCGCGAGCGATCAGGCTTCCCTTGACGACGAGCTCGTTCTTGACGAAGACGGTCGGGTTGGCGATCAGGTCGCGAACGGCG
>DAIDHE010000234.1 GCA_027459775.1 Planctomycetales bacterium
ATTGTCGGGATCGAACCGGGCGAGCGCGCTTGCCAGTGGAAGAATGGCGGCGTCGCCGGGTTTCGCCGCTTCGAGGTCGGCCCACAGGTCAGGGGAGAGCCGTTGCCCCTGCGAGTCGAGCGTCTGGAGCAGGACGGGCGCCTCGCTGGGCGAGGCCTGGCGCAGGCGTGTCGCCAGAAAGTCGGCCTGACTGGGATCGACGGGGGCCAAGGCGAGGCTGGCGTGGAGCTTGGTCTTGGGGTCGCCCCACGGATTCGCCAGGAGCTCGCGCAACATGGGGTCGGTCCAGCGCCGGTAATCCTTGACGTCCTTGATCGCCTCGGGAACGTCCGGCGTGTCAGCCTTGAGGATGCGCTGAACCAGCCCCCGGGCGGCGTCGGCCGAGGTTTTGTCGGCCTCGAGAGCAAGAATCCGCGCCTCGCGATCGTGGGCCTCGAGCCTTTCCCAGATTTTGAAGCCGCCGATGGCGAGAATGGCGGCGACGATCGCGAGGCCGACGGCCCGCAGGCCAATGATTCGCCCCGCCTGGCGCATCATTCGCCGCTCGGGTTGGGTCCAGTCCCGAGCGCGGGTGAGGGTCCGGATGACGACCCACTCAAGGACCGAGGGGAGGTGGCGGTTTTGCGGTTTTGCGGTCCAGTATGACGCTCGCTCGCCCAGACGCAGCTCCGCGCGGCCGCGGCGGGTTTCGCGCTGTTTGCGACTGAGCCAGTCGCGAAGCGAGTGGACCAGGTAATCGTGGGTGAGCTGATAGTACCGCTCGCCGGTCGCACGCGTGGCGGGCGCGTCGGCGGTCGAGCCCTCAGGGTCGGTCGGGGTGATCAGGCGGAGCTCGGCGTCGAGGATGCCGATCACGTCGTCGAAATCGCGGGGCCTGCTGGCATAGCCCGAGGCGTCGCGGAGGGCGGCCTCGGATCGCATCTGACCCTTCAGGTCCGCGCCGGTCTCCGGTAAAAGGGCCTTGAGGATCGACTGGGCGGCCTTCTGGTGCAGGCGGTGCTCGGGGGGCGCGGTGGTCGCGCTGAAGGTCTCATCGAGGAACGTCACGCCGATCCCCTGTGCGCCTCCGACCTCCCTCAAGGTGGCGGGGGTCCAGGGCTTTCCCTTGACCATCTCGGCGAACAACGCCAGGCGCACCGAAACCACCTTGCCGTCCTGGGCCAGCCCGGCCGCGGCCTGCTCGAGAAAGGCCCGCTGATCCGCGCTGAGCTCGGACGGCTTCTCGGGCAGGACGCCGTAGGCGCGGCCGAAGGCGCTCAAGACCCTGCGCGCGTGCAAGAGGTCGAAGAGATCGACGGCGGCCGAGTTCTCGCCCTCGATCAAGCGGATTTCGAGGTCTCTCATGAACCGGGTCGCCGCCATCCAGAAGTCGTCGCGGACCATGACGATCGCCTGGACGTGGTCGCCGTCGCACTGGCGAAGCGCGGCCACGAGCGCGGTGTGGTCGTCGCCGCGGTGGGCGAAGAGCCACTGTTCGAACTGGTCGAGGATCACGAGGAGCTTCTGACCTGGCGGCAGTACCCGCCCGCGGCGGGGGGCGGCGAGCGCTTCGGCGAGCGAGACGTCGCGCGGGAGGTCGGGGCAGGCTTTGCGCAAGCCCTTGAGGAGCCGGGCCTCGGTCTCGTCCGGGGTGGATTCGATGTAGATTGGCAAGATGTCCTTGCTGAGCCTGGGGAGCAAGCCGGCCTTGACCAGTGACGACTTGCCGCATCCGGAGGGGCCGTAGAGCAGCCCGACCTTGAACGTGGCGTCGGCGTCGCTGGATTCGATGCGCGTTTTCCAGAACCGGAGCCCGTCGGGGAGTCCGTCCCGGTCGCGCGGGCCGGGGAGCAGCTCGAGGTAGAAGTCGGCGTCGTGGCGGTCGAACGATCTCAGCCCCTTGGGGACGATCTTGACGGCGCGCGGATCGGTCTCGGACCGGACGGGAGTGTGCGGGGTGGGGCTCGGTTCCCTGGTCGACGCGGGGGGCGGAGCGACCGAGATGGGCGCGGTCGCCGGCAAGCCGCTGGCGGCCTCGGTCCGCAGGAAGCATTGCAGGTCGTCGGCCAGGTCTCGGCCGGTGCTGTACCGCTCGGACGCGCGTTTCGCCAGGGCCTTCTGGCAGATTCGTTCCAGTTCGCGCGGGATCGTATCGTCGATCTGGCGGGGAGGGCGGGGCTCGGCCGATGCGATCTGGTCCATCACCTCGCAACGATCGGCCCCGCGGAACGGCTTTCGGCCGGTGAGCAGCTCGTAGAGCACCACGCCCAGGCTGAAGATGTCGGACCGGCCGTCGACGCGGTGGCCCTCGCCGCGCGCCTGTTCGGGGCTCATGTACGCGGGAGTGCCCGCCTGCTGGGCGCCCTTGCCGTAATCTTCGTCCTTCAGGGCGAGTCCGAAGTCGGCGACCCAGGGCTCCTGGTTGGCGTCGATCAGGCTATTGGCGGGCTTGACGTCGCGGTGCACGAGCCCACGGGTATGGGCGTGGTGAAGCGCCCCGGCGACGACCGCGATGAGTTCCACCGACTCGCGAAACGAGGGCCGGCCCTGGTGTAATCGCTCGGCCAGGTCGCTCCCCTCGATGTATTTGGACACGACGAAACAGAGGCCGTCGTCGGTGCGACCCATATCGTAGACGGGGACGATCCGGGGATGGTCGAGCCTGGCCAGCGCGCGGGCCTCGGCCAGGTAGCTCTCGATGTCGCCGGAGCCGGCGACCCGCGCGGGGTTGGGCACCTTGATCGCCACGACCCGGTCGAGATCGAGGTCGCGGGCCAGGTAAACGCGGCCGAACCCCCCCTGTCCCAGCGCGCGGACGATCCAGTAGCGGCCGATCCTGAGGGGATCGTTGGTCGACGAGCGAGAGGCGGGATCGCTCGATGACCCAGTTCGCGACGCCCCGCGGTCTTCCGTCTCGGAGCTTTGATTCGGATGATCCATCGGGATGATCGGCCGCTCGGACGTCGGGCAGGGATCGCGGATCACCGAATCGTCGCGATCCGCGCGGGGTTGTGCGCAAGAACGAATTCTATCTGAAACGATGAATCGTGACCAATGGTTTGTCGGCGTCCGACCGAGTCGATCGTCCAGCCGACCGCCCCCCTCTTTCTGAACGTAAGATCACGCGGTATACTGGGGCGATCAGGGAGTGATGGAGAGGGAGGCGACGGTCATGGGGGTAATCAACCGGCTGGCGAAGAGCGTGGTCAATCAGATCGCGGCGGGCGAGGTCGTCGAGCGGCCGGCGAGCGTGGTCAAGGAACTGCTCGAGAACGCGATCGACGCGCGCGCGACCCGGATCGAGGTCGCCGTCGAGCGTGGGGGGAAGGATCTGATTCGGGTGGCCGACGACGGGGTGGGGATGTCGGCCGAGGATTTGCTGCTGGCGTTCGAGCCCCATGCCACGAGCAAGCTGGCGACGGCCGAGGATCTGACGCGAATCAAGACGCTGGGCTTTCGCGGCGAGGCCCTGGCCGCCATCGCCGAGATTTCCAAGGTGCGCTGTCAGACTCGCGAGCCCGACGCCGGCGAGGGGAGCGAGCTGGTGATCGAGGGGGGCGTGTTCGCCCCGATCAAGCCCTGCGGAGGTCCGCCGGGTACGGTCATCGAGGTCCGCAACCTGTTCCACGGCATTCCCGTGAGGCGCAAGTTTCTCAAATCCGACGCGACCGAGAGCGGGCACGTGGTCGAGATGTTCTCGCGGGTCGCGCTCGCCCGGCCGGAAATCCACATGACCTTTCGCACGGGGGGCAGGGTGCTTTACGACCTGCCCGCCGTGGCGGGAACGCGCGAGCGGATCGCGATCTTCTTTGGCCGCGAGCTGGCCGAGTCGCTGATCTGGGTCGAATCGCGGTTCGAGCGGATGCACCTGTGGGGTTATGTGGGGCATCCGTCCACGAGCCGGTCGTC
>DAIDHE010000239.1 GCA_027459775.1 Planctomycetales bacterium
ATTCGCGACACGGCACAAGATGCGCGCACGGCGCGGAGAGGTTGCCAAGGTAGAATCGACAAAAGCGTCGTGAAGCTCACCTTCGCCAAGGGGGCCTCGCTGGCGGACCCTTCAGGCCTCTTCAATTTCAGCCTGGAAGGCAACACGCGAAGGACGATCGGCATCCACGAAGGGGAGCAGGTCGACGCCGTCGCATCACGACGCTCGTGTCTGCCCCGGCCGCCCTGAATGCGAAGAAGCCCAAGGTTTGATCGTGACGAACCACGGATTAGAGGGCATTATAGAACCTTACTGCGACTTCCAAAACGGACCACCCAGGTGAGATGAAGATCATGACGGATACGATCCCGATCTGGCAGAGTGTGACCGGCTGGGTGCTATCGGGCATCCTCGCCCTTGTGTTCCCTCCCAGCGCCTTCTTCAAGATCGCGCAGCCCAAGGGCTTCATCGAGGAGTGGTCCAAGACCTACCCCGCCGCCTCCGCCCTGCCGCTAGGGGTCATCGAGCTGACAATGTTCGTCCTTTACCTCGTCCCGAAGACCCGCTACCTGGGCGGTCTCATCATGCTCGCCTACCTCGGCGGCGCGGTGGCGACCCACATCCACGCCAGCGACGGCATGTTCTTCGTGCCGGTCATCGTCGGCGTCGTCGCGTGGCTCGGGCTGTATTTCCGCGACCGCAAACTCCGCGCACTCGTGCCGCTCGTCACGGATTGATGGGAAGACAAGCCCGCACGACGGCAAGTCCACGTTCACCCTCGTCGCTCACAAGAGTGCCTGTCTACATTACATTACATTACATTATTACATTACATTATCAAACATTCTCGATAGTCCCCCGTTTTTCCCGTCCGGGATCGCCGGTCAGGCTACAGCCGAGGGAACGAGCCGCTTGATGAGAATGACCTTCAGGGCGTCATTCACGACGAGGCAGGAAACCAGCGCATAACCAAAGCAGGCGAGCATCTGCCACCACGGCACCGGCGCAAGGCCCGGAAGACCCACGAGCGCCAGCACCGTGCCCACGAGCGCATTCGCCGCCAGAGCCGCGATGAGACTCTTGCTCGGCGGCGTCGCCCAGAACCCGCGTCGCTCGCGCGCGGACACGACCGAGAACACCGCAAAGTAAAGGAGGATCAGGAAGCTGACGGTGTGGAGGGGCTTGTCTTTGACATCGTGGATCGGCGCCAGGTCAAAACGCGTCCAGCAGAGCCATAAGAAAAGCAGGGCCTCCGCGACCATCGCCATGCCTAGCATCGCCGATACGGTGATAAAGCCGCCGATGTTCCAGGTCTCCGGCTTCCTGGACCAGCGAACGTTGTCGGTGGCGAGTGTGATCTTGGCGAAGTCGGTCATGAACGTGAGCAGCAACATCGCGAACGCGGAGACGACGAAGTGACCGGTCGCCACGAACGCGATGGCCACGAACGACGCCTTGAGGATGGTCCGGCTGATCTTGTTGACAATCCAGGTGAGCACACGCTGGTAGATGATCCGCCCCTGTTCGACGAGCGCCACGATGTCGGTGAGGCCCTGCGTCGTCAGGACGACGCTCGCGGCCCCCTTCGCGACGTCGGTCGCGGTGCTCACGGCAATTCCCACTTCCGCCTCGCGCAGGGCAGGAGCATCATTGACCCCGTCGCCCGTCATGCCGACCACATGTCCCCCAGCCTGGAGGTGCTGTACCACGAGGTATTTGTCCTCCGGGTAGACCTCGGCAAGGCCATCAGCGCCGGCCAGGAGATCGACGGCCTTGTTGTCATTCCGAGCGCTCGCCGCCTTCAAGTCCGCCACGCGCCGGATATTCGGCAACCCGACTCCCTTGCCAATCTCACACGCAACCGCCAGCGCGTCTCCGGTGAGCATCTTGACAGAGACGCCCAGATCGCGGATTTCGTTGATCAGTTGCTGGGCGTCCGGCCGGGGCGGATCGTACAGACTGACGAGCCCGAGCAGAATGGGTTTGCCCGTCTCGGGGCCGCCGGCCACAGCAAGAGTCCGATATCCCTTGAGCGCGGATTCACGAACACGGGCCTCGAGCGCCACGATTGCTGGGGGCGGTAATCCACACGCCTCCGCGACCGTTCGCACGGCCCCCTTCATCACGCGGAGACGCTGCCCGCTCTGTTCGACCACGGCTTCCGTCCGCCGGTTCTTGGCATCAAACGGTGCGAACGAGACCGGATGAACCGCCGGAACGCCGCCAAGGACGTGGCGCTCATTGGCCGCGGCGAGGAATGCCAGGTCGATCGGATCCTGGTTGGCTTCGCGAGACGCGAGCGCCCCGGCGAAGAGCACGTCGGCTTCCGTGGCTTCATCCAGCGGAATCACCCCGGTAACCGCGAGTTGGTTCATCGTGATCGTGCCCGTCTTGTCCACGCAGAGCACGTCCATCGTCGCCGCATCTTCCGAGGCGCTCAGTCGCGTGACCAGGACGCCTCGCTTGGCCAACTCCGCCGACCCGATGGCCATGCTGACGGTAAACATGACCGGGAGAGCCACGGGCGCGGCACTCATCAGGAGGACGAGCATGAGCGGAATCATCTCGATCAACGGCATGCCCCGGATCAGTGACAACACGACGACGACGGACAGCAGCGCCCCGACGATGACGAAGAGCCATCGAACGACCTTGGAGACGACCGCTTCGATGTGGAGCTTGGGGGCCGCGATCTGAACGAGGCGGGTGGTGCGGCCAAGAAGGGTTTTCGCGCCTGTCAACAGGACGACGCCGTTGCTCTCTCCCCGGCGGACGATGGAGCCCGACGAGAGGACTTCGCCGAGAGCCTTGTCGACATCCCTCGACTCGCCCGTGAGGGCCGATTGATCGACGCTCAAGCTCTCGGTCAGGATCTTCACGTCCGCCGGAACGATGTCGCCGGGGCGCAGACGGACGATGTCGCCGGGGACGAGCTCGCGGGCGGGAACGACCTGCCAGCCTGAATCGCGGAGCACACGCGCGCCGACCTGGAGCCGGCGCCGCAACGTCTCCATCACTCCGGCGGCGCGACGCTCCTGCGTGTAACCCAAGACCGCGTTCACGACCAACAGTCCGCCCACGATGACGAGATCGGAGTAATGCCCCAGCACGACCGACAGAATCATGATCAGCTCGAGCATCCACGCCGACAGGCCCCAGAATTTCCCGAGGAACTTGAGGACCGGATGAACTCTCGGCTCGGCCACCTCGTTGCCGCCGTGCACCTTTCGTCGAACGTCCACCTCGGCTCGCGTGAGCCCGGCGTCGGGGTTCACCCCGAGCGCCGCCAGCGCGTCGGGAATCGACTCGGAGGCGAGGTCGGGAAGCTTGGCGCTTGCCGGCTTCCCCGACGCGGTCCGGTGCGCCGAGTTATATTGATGAGTGCGCATATTTCGTTAAATCAATAAGTATATCTTTGTTTACGCGCGTTTGAAGCCGGTCGATCGCCCGTACCCGCCGTGTATCCGTTTATAACCGATCGGAGCCTGGACAGGTTTCGCCGACGAGCTGGCGGGTCTGGTTCATCGCCGAACCGAGAGCGAGGCGAGCGTCCGCGTAATCCCAGGGCTGCGCCCTGGGCTATAGCCTCTCACCCTGTTGGGGTGAAAACCAATCCATCGACACCGCAACCCGTTTTCTCAAATCCCAGGGCCGCGCCCTGAACTATCCACTCTCACCCCGTTGGGCTGAAAACGAAACCATCGCGTCATCGACTCGTTTCCAGTCCGAAGGACTGAGAGGTTATAGCCCAGAGCGCAGCCCTGGGTTGGCCTGACGAAGTCTCTCCCTCGCGCAGCACGTGACGGGGTGGGAACGGCGTTGGTTCCGACGCGCCGCTTCAAGGCGCCATCCCATGGCGACGCGGTCGCGGCCGCCGTATGATCGACGCGCGCTTGAGCACGACCCCCGCAACTGGTGAATCTCGAGGAAGACCACCCATGGCCCCCAGCACCCGCCGCGCGTTTTTGAGCCAGTCCCTCTCGGCCTCGGCCGCCCTGGGCGTGCTCGCGTCGAACAACCAGGCCCACGCCATCCCGCCCATCGGGCGGAAGCGGCCCAGCCACATGAAGCTCAGCCTGGCGGCCTATTCGTACCACCGGCTGCTCTCGGCCAAGCCCCCCACGATGGATCTGTTCCAGTTCGTCGATCTCGCCGCCGACATGGGCCTCGACGCGGTCGAGCCGACGTCGTATTACTTTCCACCCGACGTCGACGCCCACTCTCTCAATCGCCTCAAGCTCCACGCCTTCAAGCTGGGGCTCGATATCTCGGGGACGGCCGTGGGCAACAACTTTTGCAAGCCGCCCGGCGCGGAACGCGACAAGGAGATCGCCCACGTGAGGCGCTGGATCGACCACGCGGCGGCCCTCGACGCACCCGTCATCCGCGTCTTCGCCGGAACCGCGCCCAGGGGCGTCGAAACCGAACGCGCGGCCGCCTGGGCCGTCGAATCGATGAACGCCGTGTTGCCCTACGCGGCCGAGAAAGGGATCATGCTCGCCCTCGAAAACCACGGCGGCATCACCACGGGGTCCGAGCAACTGATGGCGCTCGTGAAGGCCATCGACGCCCCCAATTTCGGCGTCAATCTCGACACCGGCAACTTCCGTGGGCCCGACCCCTACGCCGAGATGGCCGAGCTCGCCCCCTACGCGGTGAACGTCCAGGTCAAGACCGAGATCACGCGCGCGGGCAAGCCGAAGGAGGAAGCCGACCTCAAGCGTGAGATCGAGATCTTGCGCGCGGCGCGTTACTCGGGCTATGTCGTGCTCGAATACGAGGCCAGGGAAGACCCGCTGCGCGCGATCCCCGGGCACATCCGCACGCTGCGAGCGCTCTTGAGCGCGGGGGCGGGGTCGGCCGGCGCGCCTTGATTCCGGGCGGCCGGTCTGTTCGAATGGTAGTCCGAAATCAAGGCGGAGGGAACGGTTGCAACACGTTCCCGCGATCCGGTTCGAGGAGAGAGCGTCACGATGAAGGTCGGGGTTCCGCGCGAGGTCAAGTCCGACGAGTACCGGGTGGCGATGCTGCCGGTGGGTGCGCTTGAGCTCGTCCAGGCGGGGCATGAGGTGTTTCTCGAGAAGGGGGCGGGGCAGGGGAGCGGGATCGCCGACGCCCAGTACGAGGCCGCCGGCGCGATCATCGTGAACGAGGCGGCCCAGGTCTGGGCCCAGGCCGAGTTGATCGTGAAGGTCAAGGAGCCGCAGCCGGCCGAGTGGCCGTTGATCCGGCCCGGTCAGATTCTGTTCACCTATTTCCACTTCGCCGCCGACCTGCCGCTCACCGAGGCGATGATCAAGAGCCAGGCGACGGCGATCGCGTATGAGACCCTGCGCGACCCGCGGGGCGGGTTGCCGTTGCTCACGCCGATGAGCGAGGTGGCCGGCCGGATGAGCATCCAGGAAGGGGCCAAGTTTCTCGAACGGCCCCAGGAGGGACGAGGGATCTTGCTCTCGGGCGTGCCCGGGGTCGCGCCGGCCGAGGTCGTGATTCTGGGCGGGGGGGTCGTGGGCTCAAACGCGGCCAAGGTCGCCGCCGGGCTCGGCGCCAGCGTGCGAATCCTCGACATCAACCTCGACCGCCTGCGGTACCTGGACGACATCATGCCGCCCAACGTCGCCACCCTCTATTCCGACCGGCACACGATCGTCGAGTCGCTCGAGCGGGCCGATCTGGTCGTCGGGGCGGTCTTGATCACCGGCGCGCGGGCGCCTCGGCTGGTGCGGCTCGAGGATCTCAAGCGGATGAAGAACGGCGCGGTCATCGTCGACGTCGCCATTGACCAGGGGGGCTGCATCGCCACCAGCCGGCCCACGACCCATCGGCACCCGACCTACGTGGTCGAGGGCGTCGTCCATTATTGCGTCACCAACATGCCCGGCGCGGTCGGCCGTACCAGCACCTACGCGCTTTGCAACGTGACCCTCCCTTACGTGCTGCGGGTCTGCGAACAAGGCTGGCCCGCGCTCGCCCAGGCGGACTCAGGCTTCGCCGAGGGGGTCAACATCCACCAGGGCCGGGTCACCAACCAGGCGGTCGCCGAGACCTTCGCGCTTCCCTTTGAACCTCTATCCGCGAGCACCGCCCGGTCGCTCGCCGCGACATGACCGCGCGCTCGACTCTCGGCTTCACGCCCGAGCGTCGCAACTCTTTCGCTCCTCTTTCCACGAAAGGCTCTCCCGTGAATCACGACGACAGCGAACACGATTCGTCCACCCACGATCATCACAATCACGATCACGATCACGAGCATGGACACGACCAGGAAGTCGAGGAAGCTCTCGAGGAAGCTCTCGAGCTCGACACTCAGAGCCAGATCTTCCTGGAGATGAGGCGGCAAAACCTGGATCTGTTGCGCATCGCCACCCAGGTCGCGGGCTACCAGGGCGAGCATGGGCCGCTCAAGTCAGGCGACGTCAAGAACGCGCTGCGCAATATCTGGGAGGTGTTTTCCGAGTTCTATAATTGGGTCGACCCGGAAGAAGCCGAGGGCGACGACGACGAAGGGCACGACGACGACGAGGAATGAGCGCGAGAGGCCGACGCACGCGATGAGCGACGACGCATTGGGGTTTGACACGGTTCGCTGGATGGGGGGCGCGGCCGACGGTTGGCTTCGTCTGATCGACCAGACGCGGCTTCCGGTGGATTTTCTCGAGATCGACTGCCGCGACGCGCCTGGCGTCTGGGAGGCGATCAAGATGCTGCGGGTGCGCGGCGCGCCCGCGATCGGCGTGGCGGCGGCCTATGGAGCGGTGATCGGCGCCCGGTCGCGGGGACTTTCCGAGGCGGGGGCGGTGCGGGAGGCGCTCCATGAGGCCGCCGATTACCTGGCTGGCAGTCGCCCGACCGCGGTCAACCTGTTCTGGGCCCTGGACCGCATGCGAGCGGTCGCCCAGACCGATGCTTCCAACGGACTGGCCCTGCTCGAGGCGCTCCTCGCCGAGGCGCGGGCGATCGAGGCACTGGACCGGGCGACCTGCCGGGCCATAGGCCGCCATGGCGCTCCGTTGATCGAGCCTGGCGACGGGGTGCTCACCCACTGCAACGCCGGCGGGCTGGCCACGGCCGATTACGGCACGGCCCTGGCCGTCATCTTCGCCGCCCATGAACGCGGCACGCCGCTTCGGGTCTTCGCCGATGAGACCCGGCCGCTGCTCCAGGGGGCTCGGCTGACCGCGTGGGAGCTCGCGCGCAGAAAAATCCCCGTCACCCTGATCTGCGACAACATGGCCGCCCAGGTGATGCGCGAGGGGAAGGTCCAGCGGGTGGTGGTGGGCGCGGACCGGATCGCCGCCAACGGCGACACGGCCAACAAGATCGGCACCTATGGGGTGGCCCTGCTCGCCCACGCCCACCAGATCCCGTTTTACGTGGCCGCCCCGGCCAGCACCTTTGACCTGAGCATCGCCGACGGCAGCCTGATCCCGATCGAGGAGCGCGACCCCCGCGAGATCACCCACGGTTTCGGCCGCCAGACGGCCCCCGACAGCGTCCAGGTCTACAACCCCGCATTCGACGTCACCCCCGCGCGCTTGATCGCCGGCATCATCACTGAACGGGGGCTCATCAGCCCCGTCGATCGTGAGACCATCGCCCGCCAACTCTCTGGCTGACCCGACCTGCCGCCCTTCTCGAATCGGGCCGGCTCACCGCCGATACTCTTCAAAAAAAACGCTACGAATCTTGACTACTTGCTTGCTTCGTCATTCGCGGCCGATATAAACTCTAAGGCGAATCGCGAATCATCCTGGGCCTCGGTCGGTGCGAGTGGAGGCTCGAGGTGGGTTCGATTCAATCCCAGGCCGAAACGATTAGGATGAATTCTTTCCGCCGTGCCCGCGTGAAGCGTGGCAGGCGCTCTGGGTTCGTGCGCCGTTGGTCCGATGCTCTCGATCCTCCATTCCGCGGCTCTTATACTTCAGTCGTTGATCGGATCAGTGAGAACCCGCGGTCCTCTAGTCATTTCGACCCCCTCGGTCGTGCTCGTTACCCGCTTTTTTTTTTGCTTGAGAGGGGAAAAGCCATGAGGCTTCGCAGCCGTTCCGCGTTCACGCTCATTGAGCTCTTGGTGGTGATCGCGATCATCGCGGTCTTGATCGCTCTCTTGTTACCGGCGGTGCAGGCCGCCCGCGAGGCGGCTCGCCGCGCCCAGTGTGTGAACAACCTCAAGCAGTTGGGGTTGGCCGTCCACAACTACGTCTCCTCCAATAACGCCCTTCCGCCCTTGTGGGGCAGCTTCGCCAATCCAGGCTATGGCCAGCCTTTGGATCAGGGCGGTTGGCCGCTCAACTGGGCGGTGTCGATCCTCCCGTATTTTGAGCAGGCCAACCTCTACAACGCCTCGAACAACGCCGTTAATGGCGGCGCCTGGGATAACGCGAACCTCGTCACCGTGAGCAGCACCAAGATCAACAGCCTGATCTGCCCTTCCGAGAGCATCAAGACCGGCCCGTGGGTCGCCACGGCGTTCACGAGCTACCACGCCAATATGGGGGGGCCGGCGTCGAATTACGCCTGGACCGGACCGATCGTGCCGATGAACGGCGGATACAGCGGAGTTCCTGGTCACGCGAACATCCCCGAGGAGGCGGGTTCGGGAACGACGTCCAACCTGGGGTCGTTTGGTTTCGAGTCGGTGACCGATGGCACGAGCAGCACGGCGATGTTCAGTGAGGCGCTCGTGGGCTTGAACGGCTATATCTCCGTCTTTCCGGGTACAAATCCCAACGCGTTGCGGGTCTCGTACCAGACCTCGTTCACCGTGAATTGGGACATTGGCAGTTATCAACAGGCCCAGCAATTCGTGCAGGCCTGCCAGGCCATGGCCGGGACGACGCCGCCAACCAACCCGACCCAGTGGTCGGGCGCGTGCTGGGACGGCGACCACGCCGGAACGCTCCACTTCAACGCCTACAATCACACCAATACCCCAAACGGTCTGTCGTGCGTGGCGGCCAATTCGTGGGGCGGCCCTCCGGGCGGGCTCAACGACGCGATCACGGCCACCAGCCTCCATCCCGGCGGAGTGAATATCTGCTTCACGGATGGCTCGGTCCGGTTCGTCAAGAACAGCGTCGGGCTCCAGATCTGGTGGGCGATCGGCACCCGCAACCAGGGTGAGATCGTCAGTTCAGACCAGTATTGATCAGAACACTGGCTGGCGAATGAGGCCGTCGCTCACGCCCTTCGGGTGCGCGGGCGACGGCTGGAACGCCCCTTCACCCGACCCTCGAATCGGCGTCTCGTGCTCGATTCCAGAATCTCTTTTTCTCCACTCTTTCTCGAAGGAACCTCCCATGCGTAAAGTGATCCTGACCCTGTCCTTGTGTTCGATTGGCCTGATGGGCGTGGCGACGACGGGCTGCGGCGAAGACCAGCCCAACGCCCCCGCCCAGCCGAAGGATCTCACCCCTGATTTCGGCAAGTCGACCGCCGACATGATGAAGAACGCGAACTCGGGAATGGATCCCAAGAAGGACATGCCGAAGGGCGCGGCCAAGAAATAGCCAGGGAGTTTCCGAGGCGGGCGGGCGGGGAGCCCCATCGTGAGCACCGAGCGAGAAGAGCGCATCGCGACGGGCGACCCCGCCGAGCCCGCGGTGAAGAGGGGTCTGGGGCCGGAGCTCGCTCGAGCCGCTCCCGGTCGCAAGATCGGTTTGCTCTTCGCGGCGGCCGCGCTTGGGGCGCTGGCCTGGCTCGGTTTCTCGATTGATGACGGCTGGCGGTTTGAGACGGGGCTCAAGCAGGTTCGAGCCCTCATGGACGCCGACCACTTCGGCGATGCCCTGATCTGGCTGCGCGCGCGCCCCGCGCGCTGGGCCGACGAGCCTGAGATTTGCTATCGGCGGGGCGTTTGTGAACACGCGGCCGGCAATATCGACGCCGCCCTCGACGCCTGGTCGCGGGTCGACCCCAGGTCTCCCTGGGGCGCGCGGGCTGGGCTGGCGCGCGCCCAGACCTTGGTCGGGGACCGCGGCCGATTTCATGAGGCCGAGACGCTTCTGGAAAGCCTGATGCGGTTGCCGACCGGCGAGCGTGAGCCGATCCGGCACGCGCTCGCGGAGCTCTATTTCTGGGAGGGCAGACGGGGCGACGTCCGGCGCCTGCTTGAGGAAGGATTTCAGACCGCGGCCGATCCCAAACTCGATCTGCGCGACCACTGGCGGGTCGACGGGGCGGTCACGCTGCTCGAGAAAGTTCGTTCCGAGGTCGAGCACGCCGCCCATGCCGCCCCCGACGACGACCGTGTCTGGCTGGCGCAGGCCGCCATTGCCGAGCAGACCGGCCGCCTCGACGAGGCCAGGCGTTGGCTCGACCGCTGCCTCGAGCGGGCGTCTGACGATCCCGTGGTCTGGCGCGCGTTCTTGGGTTGGGCGCGGCTGGCTGGCGATCAGGGCCTCGTCGAGCGCGCGGCCGCCCACATCCCCGCCCGCTTGCTGACCCCGGTGGATCAACTGGCGCTGCGCGCCTGGATCCAGGAAAAGCGCGGCGATCCGCGGGCCGAACGCGAGACCCTTCTCGAGCTCATCCGTCTGGTCCCCGAGTCATGGGCTCTGGAGCGACTGGCCGTGCTCGAGGGCCGCCTGGGCGACGCCTCGAAAGCCCGCGAATACCGCAATCGCAAGGCCGAGGTCGATCACGCGCGGGATCGTTATCGGCTGCTGATCGAGGAGCCGATCACGCCCAGCCGATTCGTCGAATTGGCCCAGTTGGCCGAGACGCAAGGGCGGACCTTCGAGGCCCGCGGCTTCTGGACGCTGGCCGCGCGCTCGAACCCCAGCGATCGCTCGATCCGCGGGCGAATCGCACGGCTCGCGACCACGCCCAAGAGCGAGCTGAACGCCCAGGTCACGCTGGCCCAGGCGCTCGGTCTGTCGACCGTGGACGCGGATAACCGAGCGCGTCTCGTGGACTCGCAACCGCGCCCCGGCGAGCGGTTGCCGTTTTTCCGCGATCGGGCTCAAGAGGCGGGTCTGCGCTTTGTCTATGACAACGGCCGATCGCCTCAGCGACAGCTCCCCGAGACCACGGGGGGGGGCGTCGCGCTTCTGGACTACGATGGCGACGGCTGGCTCGACGTGTTCGTGGTTCAGGGGGGCGTGTTCCCGCCGCGGCCCGACGCCCCGAACACCGGCGACCGCCTGTTCCGCAACAAGGGCGACGGCACGTTCGAGGACGCGACCGAGCGGTCCGGCCTGGGCGCGACTCCTGGTGGCTATGGCCTGGGCGTCGCCGTCGGCGACCTGAATAACGACGGCCGACCCGACCTGTTCGTCACTCGGTGGCGAGCCTATGCTCTTTATCTCAACCACGCGGGGGGCCAGTTCGAGGACGCGACCGCGCGCTACGGGCTCGGCGGCGACCGCGGCTGGGCCTCGTCGGCCGCCTTTGCCGACCTCGACAACGACGGCGACCTGGATCTCTACGTCTGCCACTATCTCGCCTGGGACGCGGACCATCCCACGCTCTGCGACCGCAAGACGCACGCCGCCGTGAGCGAACGCGTCGAGCCCGATCAGGTCTATAATTATTGCACTCCGCGCCTGTTCCAGGCCCTCCCCGACCACCTCTTTCGGAACGATGGCGGGCGGTTCGTCGACGTGAGCAAGGAGGCCGGCATTCTCGAAACCGAGGGCCGCGGCCTGGGGGTCGTGGCCGCCGACGTCGACGGCGACGGCAAGGTCGATCTCTTCGTCGCCAACGACATGACGGCCAACTATCTCTGGCACAATCTAGGCGGGATGAAATTCGAGGAGGCGGGCGTGGTCTCGGGCGTCGCTTGCAATGCCGACGGGGCCTTCCAGGCGGGCATGGGCGCGGCCGCCGGCGACCTTGACGGGGACGGCCTGCTCGACCTGTTCGTCACCAATTTCTACAGCGAGTCGACCACGTTTTTCCGCAACCTGGGCTCGGGGATTTTCAGCGACCAGACGCGGGCGATCGGGCTGGCGGGTCCGAGCCGGTTCTTGCTGGGGTTCGGCATCGTACTCTTCGACGCCGACGGGGACGGCTGGCTCGACCTGGCCACCGCCAACGGCCACGTCAACGACGACCGCCCCGATTATCCCTATCAGATGCCCGCGCTCTTGCTTCGCGGCGGACCCGGCGGCCGCCTGACCGACGTCTCCCAGCAGGCCGGCGACCCCTGGCGGGTCGCGCGGGTCGCCCGCGGGCTGGCCGCGGGCGATCTCGACAACGACGGCAAGGTCGACCTCGTGTTCGTGTCTCAGCAGTCGCCGCTTGCCTATTTCCATAACGAGACCAAGGGGGGCCGATCGGTCGCGTTCCAGCTCGAGGGCGTGCGGTCGAACCGCGAGGGCACCGGCGCGGTCATCACGCTCGAGGCTGGCGGCCGACAGCGCAAGGCGTGGAAAACCGGCGGCGGGAGCTTCCAATCGGCGTCCGACCCGCGCGTCTTTTTCGGCCTGGGCGACGATCAGGTCGAGCGCGTGACGGTGCGCTGGCCGTCCGGGCAAGTCGACGTGATCGAGGGGGTCGCGGTCGGTTCGTGCTATCACCTCAAGGAAGGGCTCACGAAGCCGATCGCGGCGAGGTTCCGGTAGGGTGGGTCGACCCGCGGTACTCCGCGGCGACGCCCACCGAAACCGGCCGGAGCGGGGCTCACGAAGCCGGTCGCGGCGAGGTTCCGGTAGGGTGGGTCGACACGCGGTACTCCGCGGCGACGCCCACCGAAACCGGCTGGAGCGGGGCTCACGAAGCCGATCGCGGCGAGGTTCCGGTAGGGTGGGTCGACACGCGGTACTCCGCGGCGACGCCCACCGAACCGGCCGGAGCGGGGCTCACGAAGCCGGTCGCGGCGAGGTTCCGGTAGGGTGGGTCGACCCGCGGTACTCCGCGGCGAGGCCCACCGAAAGCGGCTGGAGGGGCGGTCCTTGAGCGGGCGCGCCGGTGGACGTGGAGCTGGCTTCCAGCGATTGGAAATAGTCTCGCAGCGGCTCGAGATCAAAGAAGGCTCGCAGCAGACGATCCATCACCCGTTGCTGGATCTGCGCTCCGGTCTCCCAGCGCGAGAGCGTCGATTCCGCGATCTTGAGGAGATTCGCGAGCGCCTTTTGCGTGAGCCCGAGCGCCTCGCGCCGGGCGCGGATCACCGCCGGATCGAGCAAACCCGCCGCGGCCCGGAGGGCTTGCGTCAAACGATCCTCGGCCTCGTCATCGAGCTGAACCGCGCCGCATCGCGTACACTTGAAGACATGGTGGTCTATGAGCTCGAGCTCGTAGGACCGGCCGTCATGGTCGAGCCGCGCATGATAAGAGGCGAGCGTCGCCGGGAAGACCGCACGCTCAAAGCACGTGCCACACTTCCAGGGGTGAGCCTTCATAATTAGCGCCATTCTACCTCCTCTGGCGCAAAAAGGGATGACTTTACGACATTCCGCGGTTTGACCGGTGGCTCCAAGGAGTGGTTGACGGTCCCAATCGCCGCGCTGAGTTTCGCCGCTGAGACGATGGGCTCGCCGACCGGGCGGCCTAGTCACAGCGGGTTCAACCCTTTGCACGGCGAGGCGGAGTGTCGTAGTCTAGGCTGGCTCATGAATCGTCGCGGCGTTTCCACCCCATGCGCCGGCCTTCTTGTCTTGCGCGCTTCTCGCCGGCAAAGGAACCACGGGATGGGATTGTTCAGGTCGAGCCTCTTTCGCCGCAAGGACGTCGGCCGCTTGATCGCCGAGATGAATGCGTCGGATCGGCTCCATCGCCGGCTGGGGCCGCTGGCCCTCACGGGGCTCGGGGTCGGGGCGACGATCGGCACCGGCCTCTATGTGCAGACGGGCATCGTGGCCCGCGAGTTCGCCGGGCCCTCGATCATCCTCTCGTTCCTGCTCGCCGCCGTCGGCTGCGGGTTCGCCGCGCTGTGCTATTCCGAACTCGCGAGCATGGTCCCGGTCGCCGGCAGTGCTTATACATATGCCTATGCGACTCTGGGAGAGCTGGTGGCCTGGATCATCGGCTGGGACTTGATTCTCGAATACGCGATCGGCTCGAGCGTGGTCGCGGCCGGCTGGTCTAATTATTTCGAGGCGTTCTTGCGCAACGTGTTTTCCATTCAGCTCGACCCCCGGCTGAGCTCGGCGCCCTGGGATTACAACCTTCATGACGGTTCGTTTTTCTTGAAGACGGTGACCCTGGGGGGCGGTCACGAGGCGCTGGCCTGGTTCAATTTGCCCGCGGTGCTCGTGACGGTGCTGGTGACGGTGGTTCTGGTCAAGGGGGTGCGCGAAAGCGCGGGCTTCAACGCCGGGATGGTTCTGGTGAACGTCGGGGTGATCCTGATGATCGTCACGATCGGCTGGTCGTATGTTGATCCGGGCAACTGGCGGCCATTTTTCCACGAGGACAAGGGTTTGCGGGGGGTGGCCGAGGGTGCGGGGCGGATTTTTTTTGCGTACATCGGCTTTGACTCGATCTCGACCCACGCCGAGGAGGCGCGTCGGCCGCAGCGCGATCTGGCGATCGGGATCATGGCGGCGCTTGCGATCTGCACGATTCTGTATATCGCGACGGCGGCGGTGCTGACGGGGATGACGCCGTATCGCGCGATCGACCCCGATGCGCCGCTGGCGTCGGCGCTCTCGGGGCGCGGGCTGGCGTGGTCGGGGGGGCTGGTCACGCTGGGGATTCTGACCGGGATGACGAGCTCGCTGCTGGTCGGCAATTTGAGTCAGCCGCGGATTCTGCTGGCGATGGCGCGCGATGGATTGTTGCCGCCGGGGGTGTTCGCGGCGGTGCATCCGCGGTGGAGAACGCCCTGGAAATCGACGATCCTGGTGGGGCTCGTGGTCGCGCTTGGGGCCGCGCTCGCCCCGCTGGGCTTTCTGGCGGACCTGGTGAGCATCGGGACGTTGTTCGCGTTTGTGATCGTCTCGGCGGCCGTCTGGATCTTGCGGATCACCAACCCCGACCTCCCTCGCCCGTTTCGCGCTCCCTGGGTTCCCCTGGTTTCGACGATGGGCGTACTGGTCAATGGAGCGATGATGTTTTCGCTTGGCCCTGAAAACTGGCTTCGTCTCTTGATCTGGCTGATCCTCGGTCTTGCGATCTATTTCGGCTACGGCCGCCGGCGGTCGGTGCTGGGTCGCGAGGCGGCGGGGGCCCTGGCCGCGACCGCGGCGGAGTGAGCTGGGCCGTTGACACGCGGCGTTGTGAGGCGAATCAATGGATGACACCGACAGGTCGGCGGGCTGGTGGAGTGGTTTGACGACGACGCACTGGGTCGTGCTCCTGGCGGCGTCGGCGGGCTGGGTGTTCGACGTCTACGAGGGCCAGCTTTTCACGGTTTTCAAGACCCCGATGCTCCGCGATCTGGGGGTCGAGCCCGCGGCGATCGAATGGCAGGGGAACGTCGGGCTGGCCGCGTTCTTGCTTGGGGGCGCGGTCGGGGGTCTGTTTTTCGGGATGCTGGGCGACCGGCTGGGCCGGGTGCGGGTGTTGGGGTTCACGATCCTGGTCTACTCGATCTTCTCGGGCCTGACCGCGCTGGCGCAAACGACGCTTCAAGTGCATGTTCTTCGATTTCTGGTCGCCCTTGGGGCCGGCGGCGAATGGGCGGTCGCGGCCGCGCTCGTGGCCGAGACCTTTCCGACCCGGGCGCGGGCGACGGCGTCGGGCGTGTTTCACGCCTCGAGCATCGTGGGCACGATGCTGGCCTCGGTCTCGGGTGCGTTTCTGGTGGGCCCCTCGAGCTGGCGCTGGGGGTTCTTGCTCGGGCTCGCGCCTGCTCTACTCGTCCTCTGGATCCGGCTGGGTCTCAAAGAGCCCGAGCGCTGGACCGCGGCGCGCGACGAGGGCGATCGGGCGGGATCAAGCCTTGGGCCCGAGCAGCTGGGCGACCCTCGCGAGTTGGTGCGCGCGGGTCCCTTGCGAGGGCGGGCGTTGATCGGGCTCGGTCTGGCGACGGTGGGCCTGGCCTCGTTCTGGGGGATTTTCGCGTGGTCGCCCGAGCTGGTGCGGCTGGTGCTAGGCGCGCACGCGAGCGAGTCCGAGCGGCAATCGTCGGGCAGCCTCGCGTATCTGGTCATGAATTTCACGGGGGGCCTGCTGGGCCTGCTCGCCTTCGCACCCTTGGCGTCGTGGCGAGGGCGGAGATTCGCGTTCGCCGTTTATCATGTCGGGGCGGCCGTGGCCGCCCCGGTCGCGTTCCTGGCAGCCGGCTCGCTCAATCAGGCGCTTGTCTTGCTCTCGGTGATGGCGTTTTTCGTGCTGGGGATGCACGCGGGATATGCGATCTATTTTCCCGAGCTCTTCCCCACCCGGCTTCGCGCCAGCGGCTCGAGCGCCTGTTTCAACCTGGGCCGCGTGCTGGGAGCGCTCATCCTGCTCGTTCGCGGCGGGCTGGGCGAGCGCATCGGCCTGCGCTGGGCCGTCGTGGCGATGTCGGGCCTGTTCTGGATCGGCCTCGTGCTCCTGTACTTCGCCCCCGAAACCAAGGACCGCGACCTCCCCGACTGATTCAAACATGGGCCGACAGATCCCAGAGATCAACCACGGAAAGCACGGACAACCCGGAATCGGACGGGCGGAAGATCCAAGACGGCGACGACACGACGGGTTAATAGATCATATTATATTTGACCTATTATTGTAATACTACTACTATCTTAGTACTACAATACATCATTCTAAATTGTTCTCTATATTGTGCTCATAGACATGATGTATTCTCATTTTAATGTGTTTTCCTATTCCGTGTTTTCCGTGTTTTCCGTGGTTGAAATCCGGGTTTCTGGCCTTGTGAGCGGTTGGCCGCCCCGTTTCAGGCGTCGGGCTCGGGTGCGAATCCGCGTCTCATGGTGTTTTCCGCGACCGAGCGGGTGAGCAGGAATTCCAGCAGATAATCCTGGCCGCCGGCCTTGCTTCCCAGGCCCGAGAGCTTGAACCCGCCGAACGGCTGGCGGTCGACCAGGGCGCCCGTGATTCCGCGGTTGATGTAGAGGTTGCCCACGCGATATTCGCGGGCCACCCGGTCGATATTCGCCGGACTGCGCGAGTAAAACCCGCCGGTGAGCGCGTAGGGCGTGGCGTCGGCGATGGCGAGGGCGTGGTCGAGGTCGCGGGCCTTGAGGACGGCCAGGATTGGGCCGAAGATTTCTTCCTGGGCGACCCGGGCCGCGGGATCGAGGTCGGCGACGATGGTTGGGCCCACGAAATAGCCCTGGTCCGCGAGCGCGCCTGGCTCGGCCTGAAATACGATCCGGCCCTCGGCCTCAGCCAGCGCCTGGTAGCCCATGACCCTCCTCCGGGCGTCGGCGTCGATCACGGGTCCGACCATGGTGGCGGGGTCGGCGGCGGGGCCGATCTGGAGCGCCCGGGCGGCCTCGGCGAGTCGTGCTAGGAAGGCGTCATACACTCCCTCGTGCACGATCGCCCGCGAGCACGCCGAGCACTTTTGCCCGGCATAGCCGAATGCGCTCGCGAGCACGCCCACGACCGCCTCGTCGAGGTCGGCGTCGTCGTCGATCACAATCGCGTTCTTGCCCCCCATCTCGGCGATCACCCGCTTGACGTGATTCTGTCCGGGGGCGAGCAGGGCGGCCTGGCGGTTGATGAGCAACCCGACGTCGCGCGAGCCGGTGAACGAGATCACGTCGACGTCGGGATGGTTCACCAGCGCCTGGCCGACGACCTCGCCCACGCCGGGCAAAAAGTTGAGCACGCCCGGAGGCGCGCCCGCTTCGATCAAGAGTTGAGCCAATTTCCACGCGATGATCGGCGCTTGTTCGGCGGGCTTGAGGATGACGGTGCAGCCGGAAACGAGGGCCGAGACGGTCATTCCGCAGGGGATGGCGAGCGGGAAATTCCAGGGGGGAATCACGACGGCCACGCCGCGTGGAATGTGGGTGATCACGTTGGTTTCGCCGGGCGCGTCGCGGCGCAGGGGCTCGGCCAGGCGGAGCATCTCACGGGCGTAGAACTCGCAGAAATCGATCGCCTCGGCGACGTCGCCGTCGGCCTCGGCCCAGGGCTTGCCGCACTCGTAAACCTCCCACGCCGCGAGCTCGAAGCGGTCGCGTCTCATGATCGCGGCGGCCTTGAACAAGACCTCGGCCCGGGTTCCGGCTGGCGTCTCCGACCACGCCCGGAACGCGGCTCGGGCCGCCGCGACGGCCTGCTCGGCATGCTCCCGCCCGCCCAGGAACACGCGCCCGACCACGCGCGACGATTGGCTGGGGTCGAACGAGTCCAGCAGTTCCAGATCCCCCTCGACCTCGTGACCCGCGATCCACGGCCGATAGGTTCGCCCGAACCAGCCCCGAACCATCTCGAGCGCGCGCTCCATGGCCGCGCGGTTCTCGGCCCGGGCGAAATCGGTCGGCGGCTCGTTCTGGAACCGGCCAATCGCCGACGGATCGGTGGGCGGGGCGTCGGTCGATTGGGCTTTCAAGCGACGGGCGGCTGCGCGTATCATTCCGGTCTCCTCGGGATCCTGGAGCAAGAGGTCGATCGACCCGCGACTCGTGAAACTGGCTTTCAGGAACGAATCATTCGACGTGTTTTCCAGTAATCTGCGCACCAGGTAGGCCATCCCTGGCAGGATCGCGCCATAGGGGGTGTAGACTCGCACCCGATGGCCGCGGTCGACAAGGGCGGCCTGGATCGCGTCGCCCATGCCGTGAAGGGTCTGGAGCTCGTAGGCCGCGGAGGGCAGCCCGGCTTCCTCGGCGGCGGCGATGGCGTGGGCCAGGCTGCGGACGTTGTGGCTGCCAAAGGCGGGCCGCAAGTGGTCGTGATGCTCGACCAGGAACCGCGAACAGCGCTCGTATGAGGCGTCGCTCCGCCATTTTTCGACGTGGACGGGAACCGGCCAGCGGAGCCGCCGCGCGGTCGAGACTTCGTAATCCCAGTACGCCCCCTTCACGAGCCGGATCGTGATCGG
>DAIDHE010000248.1 GCA_027459775.1 Planctomycetales bacterium
CCACAAGTGCCCCTTCACCACCTCGTGGCAGGGCTGGACGCAGCTCGAGAGCTTCTCGACCTGGCACAACACGCTGCTGGCGACCAAGGACAACGGCATGGCCGGCCCGGGCGCCCGGCTGGTCGCCAACTCGCCGCTGCACGTGCGCCACATCGAGAACCTGGCCAACATGGCCAAGCAGGGCCTGTTCGTCTACAAGGGCCGCTCGAGCGCGGCCGACGACACGACGACCGGGGCCATCTCGTATCCAATCGCGTCGATGTAAACCTTCGTGTATTTCATGGGGATCGGGCCGTTTCTCGCCGGCGCTCTAGGCCAGGCCCAGGGTGAAGTTTTTCATCTGGTAGATAATCAGCCCGTCGACCGCGAGCAGTCCGTCGGCGGCAAGCAAACCGCGCTGGCGATCGCACCGGGTGACGACCGCTTGAACCCGGACGCGACGATTCGAGGGTAGGATCTGCCCACGATACGTCCAGTGATGCGTCTCGCCCACGCGGGGGCTCTCGACCACGCTCGCCCCGCCCCCCAGCCACACCCCGGCCGCGACCCGAAGCGCCTGCAGCATCGACTCGAGCCCGAGCGAGCCCGGCCACACCGGGTCGCCCAGGAAGTGGGCCTTGAAAAACCAGGCATCGGGGTCCACCGTGCCGCTGGCCTCGATCAGGCCCAGGCCATGCGGGCCGCCCCCCTCGATCAAGGCGTCGACCCGGTCGATCATCCGCCAGCGCGGGTCGGGAAACAGGGGAGAATCCGCGTCTTCGAACGAGGCCGCGGCCGCGCGATCGCGGGCGGTCGTCTCAACGAACGCCGCCCCGCGCACCCCTGCTTGATCCTCGAGCGCCCGCGGATGGAAGAACCCGAACTCGGTCGCGCCGTCGTAGACCAGGCCCTGATCGTTCGTCACGACGAACTCGTACTCGAGCAGGATCATCCCCGCGGTCTTGCTGATTTTCGTCACCTGGACCCTGGACCGCAGCGTACCGGCGTCGCGGCCCAGCGCTCGATGAATTCGCGCCTTCCCACCCAGGTTGCGGAACTTGAGATCCTGATCGCTCTGAAGCGCGGCCCCCATGTAGGCCGCCAGCCAGCCGCACGCCTGAAGCGGGGCCTCCAGCAACACCGCAAAGGGGACCGCGTCCTGACGATTGGCCGCGAAGTACCAGGCCTGGGCGGGCACGTCGTATTCGGCTTTGGCATGAGCGCCGACCGCCAGCTCGAGCGGCCGGCCCGTGACCTGGGTAATCCTGTGCAAAAACTGATAGGGCGGACCGGGCAGCCGCGCCACGAAACGATCGACGTCAAAGGGCGCGTAGGACGCTCCGAAGCCGTCCGAGGGCTTGCCGATCGCGAAAGCCAGGATGCGCCCATGGTCAAACGCAGCCCCGCCTCCGTCACGTACCGGCTCGGGAAGGTCGAAGGGATGGCTCCGCTCGGCCGGCGGCGCGTGCGCGACCGACCGCGCCCTGGCCCTGGCCCAGATCGATTCCAGAGCCCCTGGGCTCGAGCCGGCGAGCCTGAGCGCCATGTCGACCACCTCGACGATCGGTCTGCCGTCGGCGAGCATGAGCGCGTCGGCCAGAGCGTGGGGCTCGGGCTCGTAGGTGAGCCGTTTGATCGTGATTTGATAGGCGACGACGCGGGTCGATGCCACGACCTGCCCGCGGCACATGAGCCGGTTGGCCACGCCCAGGGCGGGCTCGAAGGCGACGCTCGAAGGGTCGCCGACCCAGCCGAGCCGCGTGAGCAAGATCCGCAGCGCGTGCAGACAGCACTCATACATCAGCGTGCCGGGCATCACGCGGTCGTCGACGAAGTGGCAGGTCATGAACCAGGCGCTCGGGTCGAGGTCGGCCTCGGCCACGATCAATCCCAGCCCGTGCGGGCCGCCGCGTGGCTCAAGCCTGACGACGCGATGGATCAGCGTCATCCGCCCGCCCGGCAAGGGCAGGGCGTCTTGCGGGGCGAGCCCGTCAAAGGGAGCGCCAAACGCGCGCCCCAGTTTTCCCTCGCGAAGCGCCTGCACCTGGCGCGCGTCGAGCGTACAAGGCTCAAGAGGGATCATCGGCTCGTACGGGACCACGCCCGGGCGGAGGCTCGCGGCCATGTGCTGGCGCCGCGAGACGACGCCCCGGCCGGCCTCGAGCTCGTCGCTCGTGAAAAAGCCCGCGCAACCGTCGCGCATCGACAGCAGCGGCAGTCCGTCAATCGTCGCGTCGAACTGAAACCGAAACAGGATCGTACGCCCCTGGCGAAAGAACCGCGTGATCGCGATGTCATACCGGACGACCTCGCCGGGGCGCGGCAGCGCGCGGTAAAACGTGACCGTCGCGTCGAGCAGCCGATACACCGCCTCGCCCCGGGTCTCGAAATCAACGCCGAGAACCGCCGAGAGCAGCAGGTCGGCCTGGCCGGCCTCGATCGCAATGCACGCCGGAGCTCGGCCCTGGTCCAGATACCACGACCCCTCGTGGACGTCGTGCTCGGTGACCACCCGCCCGCTCTCGAGCGCCAGCGCCCGCCCCTCGATCGCCGTCACCCGGTCCACCAGCATCAGCGGCTCGTCGGGCAGCCGAACGCGGGTCGGAAACGCATCCACGGGAGCGTAATCAGGCCCCAACACGGCCGCGATCGATCCCACCGCGAACTCCAGGCATTGGTCGCGGTCGAGCACGGCGTCGTCGCGAGCCGGCTCGACATCGCGGACTTCCACCGCCAGTCGTTCACATCCAGACCCGCGCTCAAGTCGATCGCGCACGAGTCGCTGCTCGAATGCGAGCTGGCGGGCGATGAGCTCGGCCATGCCCTGGTTCGTCCGCAGAAACGCCCCATGTGCCTCGGCCCGGGCGGTCTCGGCTCGGGCCAGACCCGACAGCAACGATTCACCTTCGTGTGATTCTATATATTCGCCGTTATTGATCGTCGCCACGGTTGGAATCCTGGGCCTGGCGTGCTCGATCGACCGGTCGTTTCGCTCGCACGTTTCGAGCCCTGGCCCGGGAGCGGGTCTGGGCGGGGGCGGAACACGAAATCCCTCCCCTCGGACGGCGACGCGAACGGGTCGCACGGTCGACGCCGGCCCGCGACCCGCGGACCCGGCCTCTTCATGACCGCCGTACAAGCCGGCAAGATCGAGGCAGCGCCTCCTTGCGATGAGCTCGGCCAGCGTCTCGAGCATCGCACCGAAGCCGCCGGCGTCGCTCGGGCACACGCTCCGCGCGAAATGCACGCGCCCAGCCAGGTTTCGCTTCACCAGCCGCGTGCACGAATCGCCCGGACCGACCTCGATGAAATCACGCACTCCATCGCGATAAGCCGCCTCGATCACGGCCGGGAAATCGACGAGGCCCGTCGCCTGCGCCTCGAGTGCGCTCGCCGCGCTTGCTCGATCGAGATCATAGCTTCGTCCCCACACGCCGCTGTAAAACGTCACCCCCGCCGGCGCATGGGTTTCGTGATCGTGAAGCGCGCGGTATGCCTTCTGAACCTCGAGCCCGATCGGGCAATGCACGGTCCCCACCGTCGCCAGCTCGTGAAGGAAAGCGCCCAGCGCCCGAGCGGCCGCCATGACCTGGCCGCGCTCGCCGCCGATCACCGTTTCATCAGCCGCGTTTCGAATCAAAGGATAAACCCGTGAATTGACACCGATGACAGCGCGTACCGCTTCGACCGAGGCCGGTACGATCCCCACCGTCCAGTCGACCAACTCGCCTGGCTCGAGCCTCCAGGCGGCTCGCGCCGCGTGCTTCGGTCCCGCCAGGTCGGTCGCGAACATCGGCGACGAACGGAAGCGCTCGAACGCCCGGTCGCGGTCCGGCCACGCGCCAAGCGCCACCAGCGCGGTCGCCTCGCCCATGCTGTAACCGACCGCCGCATCCGGTGCGAGTCCGAGCGAGCTCAGGAAATCCACCGTCATGCACGCGACGGCCACGCTCCCCAGAATCGGCGTGATGAGATCCGGGAATTCCAGCGTTCGCGCGCCGGTCCACCAGACCGAGGGATCAAGCTGCTCGCGCAAGAACGCGGTGATGCGTTCCTGTCGCTCCACCAGTCCCGGCGCATGGAGGGCGAGCTCGAGGCCCATCCCGGGGAACTGATTCCCCAGGCCGGGGAACACCAAGGCCAGCCGGCCCCCCGGATGCTCGGGGGGGGTGGTGAAGAGCGTGCCTTTGGTCTCGGCCGCCGAGCTGGGCAAGGGAGAACCGGGCCTGTGCTCCGCGTGGTCGAGCAGTCGCTCGAGCGCGGCTCGTTCGCGCGCGATGATCGCGGTCGCCAGCCGTCGACGGGGGTTGCTGGGGTGGCGGCGATGCCAGCGCCGCGCCAACAGGTCGATCTCGAGACCGGGCGCTTCGCCAGCAAGCACGGCCAGCTCGGACGCGAGCGCGGCCAGGCCCGCGTGGTCGTCGGCCTCGAGTACGAACAGAGCCGCAAGCGGGCGCGGGCGCGCTCCATCGAGCCGGGTTCGGGCGCTTTCGGCAGGCCCTTCGTATTCCTCGAGATCGACCGAGCAAACGTCGCTGCCGAACCCTTGCACCACGACCGCGCTCGACCGTGCGCCTGCCGCGCGATCGTGCAGCCACGGTATGGCGTGAGCCGTCGCCTCGACCGCACACGACCGTGGGATCAACTTCAGGTCCAGGCTCGCCGCCGCCCGCGCGACCGCGGCCAGACCCGCCGCCGCCCCCATGTGGCCAAGGTCTTCCTCGATCGACCCGATCACAGTCGCCTTGTGCGGATGGGGCGTGTGGCTCTCGAACTCGAGATCGCGCGACTCGTTCGCGAAAAACCGTTTCGCCCGCACCCGCTCGACCAGCCCGGTCGACCGCGGTACACGGGTCGCGCTCGGGGCCGGCAAGACGGCGTGGACGTGCTCGCCGCGCCGGCGTGCGTCCTCCAGTCGCCTGAGCACCAGGCAAACCCCCGCGTCGCAGGCGACCGGGGCCCGCGCACCCACGCTGCCCCGCGCCAGGACCGCGCGGGGGTCGCCGGCGAAATCGACCGCCCCCACCAGCGCGAGGTCGAGCTCCCCCGCCCGCAGCCACGCCGCCGCCGTCATAAGCGCTCGAACGCCCGAAGTCTCGTCGCTCGAGATCGTGAAGCTGGGCCCTCCCACCCGAAACTCGCGCGCCACGCGGCTCGCGACCAGGCCCCCGAGCGAGCCCATCGTCCGGTCGGCCGACAGCGGCGGTCCGGCCGCCGAGCGCAGAGCCGCCGTCCATTCCGCCAGCTCGGGATCGCCGAGCCCGAGCCCCAGGGTTTGATTCCACCGGGCAGCCCGTTCGGCCATCGACCAGCGCAGGTGGAAATTGGTCGTGGCCAGGTCGAGCCCGATCCCGATCAAGACCCCCGTCCGGGTCGCCTCGTCGTGCGCCCAGCCCAGGTCGCCCAGTGCCTCCGCGGCGAGCATGAGCATGAGCGACTGCTGCGGAAGCATGGCCTCGAGCTCCCGCGGCGGGATGCGGAACCGGTCGCCGGGGATCTCGAGCTCGTCGATGAAGAGCCCCGGAAGCCCGCCCGCCGATCCGGCCGCGCTCATCCCCTCGATCCCCCACCAGCGCAGAGGCGGGGCCGGCGACGGAGAGCGCTCGCCATCGAAAAGCCGCGCGATCGAATCCGTTGTGCCCCGGCCCTGGCCGAACCGGGCGCTCATGGCGACGATCGCGACCGGCTCGGCGCTCGACCGGACTCTCACACCCGATCTCGAGGAAGTCGATCCGGCCTTGCCACGCGGGCTAGAGGGCGCCCACTCCTCGATCAAGAGGTGAGCGTTGATCCCGCCGAAGCCAAACCCCGAAACCGCGGCCCTGCGCGGCTCGTCCGGCGATCGCACGGGCCAGGGACGGGGCTCGGTCAAGACCTCGAACCGGCCGTCCCCGCGCTCAAGCGCCTGGGCGGGGATCCGGAAATGAGCCGTCGGAGGCAGCGTCTGGTGCTCGAGCGCCAGCAGCGTCTTGATCACCCCGGCCGCCCCTGCCGCCGTGAGTGCATGTCCGATGTTCGATTTCACCGAGCTGATCACACAGCGCCGGCCAGGCGCGACCGCGCTCCAGAGCGCCCGCAGACTCTCGAGCTCGACCGCGTCGCCCCGCGGCGTACCCGTCGCGTGGCATTCCACCAGGTCGACCTGGTCGGGGAGCCAGCCCGCCTCGTCATAGGCCCGCCTCATCGCCTCCAACTGACCGGGAACAAACGGGGCCAGCAAGTCGCCGGTCGCGTCGTTTAACAGCCCGATCCCGGCGATCACGCCCAGGATCCGGTCGCCCTGAATCAAAGCGTCGTCGAGCCGCTTGAGCACGAACACGCCCGC
>DAIDHE010000304.1 GCA_027459775.1 Planctomycetales bacterium
GCGGGAGCGAGCGACTGAACCCGCCAAGATCGACCGAATAGCCGTCGATCAGGGACTCGATCGTGCGCGCAGGGTGGGTCGAGTCGCCCGCGCTGGCCCTGGTCGCGAGGTCGGCCGCGCTCGCGGCCGGGTTCAGATGGCGCACGAAAAAGTCGCGCATCTTGCGCGCGCCAAAGGCCCCTCCCATGCCGTGGCCCGCACCCGGGACGACGACCAGGTCGAAATCCTTGCCGGCCTTGATCAGGGCGTCGGCGAGCCGCATGGTCGATTCGGGGGGTACGTTGTTATCCATCTCGCCGACGATGAGCAGCAGATTGCCGGCCAGGCGATGGGCGTTGTCGATGTTGGAGCTGGCGGCGTACTGGGGCCCGACGGGGTAACCCATCCACTGTTCGTTCCATGAGGCCTTGTCCATGCGGTTGTCGTGGCAGCCGCAGGCGGCGACGGCGACCTTGTAAAAGTCGGGATGGAAGAGCACCCCGCCGGCCGCGTTCTGGCCGCCGGCCGAGACGCCGACCAGACCAATTCGAGTGAGATCGTAATATGAATATCTGCGCGCGGCCGCTTGATGCCAGAGCATGCGGTCGGGGAACCCAGCGTCCTTGAGGTCGTGCCAGCAGACGTCGTGGAACGCCTTGGAGCGGTTGGCCGTCCCCATTCCGTCCATTTGCACGACGAGGAAGCCCAGGTCGGTCAGATCGGCGTATCGGCTCGCGGGGCTATAGCTCTTGGGGACGTACGAACCCTGCGGGCCCGCGTAAATCTGCTCGATCACCGGGTATTTTCGGGCCGGGTCGAAAGAACGAGGCCGCCAGATCACGCCCCAGATGTCGGTCTTGCCGTCGCGCCCCTTGGCGGTGAAAACCTCCGGGGCCTTCCAGCCGCTCGCGAACAGGGCCTGGGCGTCGGCCTCCTCGAGCCGGCAAACGAGCGCGCCCGACGCGGTCTTCCTGAGCTCGTGAACCGGCGGCGCGTCGACGCGGCTATATGTGTCGATCAGATAGCGGGAGTGGGGCGAGAGTTGAATTGCGTGGTCGCCGTTCCCCGCGGTGAGCGCCGTCGGCTCGCCGCCATCCAGGCCGACTCGGTAATAATGCACGAAATAGGGATCCTCCCCGGCGTTCTTGCCGCTGGCGTGGAACCAGACCTTGCGTTTGGATGCGTCGATGCGGTCGATCCCTCGAACGACGTATTCGCCGTGGGTGATCGCCCGCTTGATCGCGCCCGAGGCGACGTCGACCAGATACAGATGCCGCCAGCCATCGCGCTCCGAGACGTAGACGAGCTCGGCGTCCGAGATCCAGTTGATCGTGCGCAGGCGCACGTTTTCGCGGTGGGCCGTCCAGATGAAGGTTTTTGACCCTTCATCAATGATCGATCGCGCCTGCCCGGTGTGCGAATCGACCTCGATCAGGCGAAACCGCTGGTGGCCGCGGTCGACCTTTTGATAGGAGAAATGCCGGCCGTCCTTGCGCCAGCGAATCCTGGGGTCGTCCTGGTCGATGGGCTCGACCTGGGTCGCGATCGGTTTGCGCTCGGTCACGTCGAAGAGGGCCAGCCGGGTGGTGTGGAGCTTGTCGCCGGGCAGGTCGTAGGGGCGGGTCTGGAGTCGGGCTCGCCCGCCGCCGGGCGGCGACGACTGGACCAGGTACACCGGCTTGCGGTCGCCGGGGTCGACCTGGAACGCGAGCAGATGCCGCGAATCGCCGGCCCAGAAAAACGCCTCGTACGCCATCCCCGGGCGGCCGTCATGCGACAGGCGGATCGACTCGCCTTTCTCGTCGGCCGGGCGGACCCAGAGGTCGTGGTCCTTGATGAAGGCCGTCCACTTGCCGTCGGGCGACCGGGGCGACGATGAGGCCCGAGCGCTCGCGTCGTCTTCCTCGGGCGGCCTACGCCGGCGCGGAGCGCCCGGCTCGGGGGCGGGCTCGACCTCGACATTTGCCCGCTCATCCGTTTTCTGGCATTCGTATGTGTTCAGATCGCACTTCCAGACCGCGCTTCCGGATCGAAACCGCATCGACTTGCCTGGATCGAGGGCGAGGATCTCGTCCACCGGCAGGTGATCGGCCTTGAGCGGGGTTCCGAGCGTCTTGCCCAGCGTCGTCGCGAGTTTCGCGTGGTCGAAGGCGGGCTTGCGAATGCCGTGTTCGGCGTCGACGGCGATGAATTCGCGCGCGCCGCCGGCAAGGTCGTTGCGGTACCAGAGCCACGAATCGTCGGCCGACCAGTGGGGGGCGACCCTCATCTTGAAAACCAGGCCAGCGCCGGGGAGTCCGCGGCCGGGGGGCTGGGCGGGCGCGAGGTCGGACCAGGGGTCGTCGGCCGGGATGGCGAAGTCGCCGGCCGGGTCGTCGATCGTGCTCGAGAAGGCGGCGGGGGCGAGGGCGAAGACGACGGCGATCGACCAAGCCGTGCGCCTGGGCGTGACACGGACCATGCGGCGAGCTCCCGGTGAAAAAACGAGTGGGCCTCTGCTCTAGAGGTGTGCGCCAGTCATGCCGGGGCCGACCCGGCTTTTTCGCCGGTCGGCCCCATTTTCGTGGGGAAAACGCCGGCTACTCGCCCCCCGCGAGCTCGACGGTGACGGCCATCACGACGGGCGCTGACCGGTCGGGGCCCTTGACGAGCTCGATGCGCTCGATCGCGTCGTGTTTCATGGGTTCGACGCGGAGGTAGCGGATCTGCTGCCTTCCCTTGAGCGTGAAGGCCAGGGTCGAGCCCGGGACGTCGACCACGCGGATATAGTCGGCGAATTGCACTCCGTTTTCCAGGGGGTGATCCTCGACCGAGCCGTCGGTGTAATGGAACCGGACGATCAGCGAGACAGTCCCCTTGCGGCCGTAGGGAAAGCCCCAGCCGCTGACGCCCGAGAGCAGGTGGACGGCCCGCGCCTGGGCGTGGCAGGGGAGTTCGACCGATTTGGGCATGCGGGGTGGGAATTCGCCCTGGGGACCGTGGAGCAGGATCACGTTGGGCACGCGGTCGCCCTGGGGATCGACCAGGACGAAGGGCACGCCGGCGACGGTCTTGGTCGACCAGTCGGCGAGGACCATGCGCTCGGCCTCGGAGTCGGCGTCGTTGAACATGCCGCGGGTGCTGACGATGGTGGCGGCCTTGCGGATGTCGAGCGGCAGGTACTTGCCGCGCTGGGTCAGGAACGCGAGCAAATGATTCAAATCGGCGGCCGGGATCTGTTTCTCGAAGCCCTCGGGCATGAGCGATTTCTTGGACGCGGTCATCTGGTCGATGTCGTCGCGGAGGATGGTCTGGCGCTTGCCTTCGGCGTCCAGGAGCTCGATGGCGGTGCGGGTCTCGGCGGCGAGCAGGCCGGCCAGCACGCGGCCGTCGGCGGTGGCGACCGAGTACTGGACGAAGTTCCC
>DAIDHE010000320.1 GCA_027459775.1 Planctomycetales bacterium
CGAGCCCGTTCCCGCCTGGCCCGGCCTCACGACCATGTAGTCGGGCACGGCGATCTTGCGCCAGAGCTCGCTCAGATCCTGGGGTCCGCCGACGACGACTTAAAACGGCGGCTGAGCAGGTTGCGTTTTCCCATCGGCCGCTTGAGCCCCGCGCGCCGCCCCGGTCAGGGCCAGAAGCGCAAGCGCCGTCGCGATCGGTCGGGCGGCGATCATCATCGTCGTTTCGACCTCCTCAAGGACGGCTGCCCTCACGCGCGCACACAGTCTCTCCCGCGTCCGGGCGAACCCCCCGCCGGACGGTCCTTCATCCTAGCAAACCGCGCTTCGATCCTCCACGCGCACCAACCCCGGACCTGTCGATCAGTTCCCCCGATTCACGCCTCCGCGAAGGCCGTCTGGGAGACATGGGAACGTCTTGCTAGAATCATACGCACCATGAGTTCAGATTCCATCGAGACCAGCGAATCCTCGGGCCAGACGCCAAAGGTCGATCGTGCCATGAAAAGGGATCCTGCGTCTGATAGCGCGACCTTCAGGCAAGTGGCGAGGGGCTTGGTCGCGCTGCACCAGCTCAACCAGGAGGGAAAGCTCGATTCGGACGAGGCCGAGTTGGTTCGTGACAGGCTGGATGCGCCGACCAGGACCCTGAGCCGGATCGATTACGAGCGGTCCCAATGGCTCTCGGAAGACCTGTTCTCGGTCAGCGAGCCCTCCGCCGAACCGCCCCAGAAGGAGATGAATCCCCAGGCTCAACCGAAGCTCCACGAGGCCCTGGAAGCCCAAAAGTGAGGCGATTGGGATTGGGCCCTCGCGTTGCTTCGGCGGTGGAAGGACTACATCTCGCCCCCTCTTCTGTCCCGCATCAGAGGGTCGATCTGGCTCGATGCCGGTTATCCCGAAGTCGCGGAGGTGTTTAACGGGCACGCGTCGGAGAACGACACAAGTAGTTATAATCTATATAGTGATAATAAGTACACAGTAAATTTCAATAAACTATGAACACATCAAATGCGTGGCGCGGATCTCGACGCGGACGAAACGAGCCCGCCAAGGCGGCTCGCCCGAGTTGTTCGGCCGGCTCGAGGATTCTGGCCGCGATTGAGGAAGCGACGGAGGTTCTTCGGTCGGGGGGGCTGGGAAGCGCGCGGTCGACCGTTCGCAATTACAAGATCCAGCCCGCCGCCCGCGGCTACAAGGCGGAGGACGTCCAGCGAGTCCGAGAACTGCTCGGAACGAGCCGGGCGGTGCTGGCGGGTTATCTGGGCGTGAACATCGACACGGTCCGGTCGTGGGAGCAGGGCAGGCGTCTCCCTCAGCCGATCGCCAGTCGCTTCCTTTCGGAAATCGAGTCCGACCCGCCATACTGGCGGCGACGGATCGGACAAAACATGCACGAGAGCTGACGCCAATTCGCAAACAGGTATAAACCAATTAATGCGTTGCCCCCGGCCCGCCCACGTTCACGTTGGTCGGCTGGACCCGCTGTCGGGCCGCCTACCGCCCCCTTCCGCCGGTTTGGGACTTGGTCTCGACGCGGCGGGCGATGTCGCGCCAGGCGGCGAGCCCGCGGCCCTGGGGATGGTCGGGGTCGTAGCCCAGGTCGTCGCGGCCGGTCATGCGCTTGAGGTCGTCAAGCGCCAGTTCGCGAAGCCCGAGTGATTCTTGTTCGGGCTCGAGCAAGACGACGAGCCGCCCCAGCAGCTCGGCGTTCGCGGCGTCGGCGCGGGAATGGACGTCGAGCATTTTCTCGACGAGCGCCAGGCGCTCCTCGCCGAATTCCTCGCTCAACTGATCGCGCATGCGAGTCGCCGACTCGGGGCTGAGGCCCAGGCTTTCGCGGACGGCGGCGATGGCGGCGCGGCGGGCGACCTGGTCGCCCTCGCGCGACATCAAGGGGACGAGCAGCGAATAGTCCCCCAGCGCCTTGATCGCGGCGACCGACAACTTCTTGATCTCGGGGCGTTTGTCGTCGATCGCGGCCACGAGCTCGGCCATGATCGGGCGGCCGGTCTGGATCATCTTGAAAAACTGGTCGCGAAGCTGGTTTTCGAAGGCCGGCGGCTCGCCCCCCGCGGTCCACGCCGGCGGCGCGTCGGGCGAACCGAGTTCGATCGTGCCGCCCGACGCGATGTGGGCGGCGTTGGTGACGGTCAAGGTCGCGCGCTTCTTGTCGAGCACCAGCGTGATCTCGCCCTGGGCGCAGTAAATGACAAGCGGCGGGTAGGGATCGGCGGGCCGGCCTTCCACGCGGCGGACGGCGCGCTCGATCCCGATCACGCTGTCTTGCGACGCCTCAATGCGAAGCGGACGAGCCAGCGAGCCGATGCGAATCGACGTGGAGGACGGCTGTCTGACCACCAGTCGACCGTGGCCGAGCTCGACCGCGGGGGCGGGGTCGTCCGCGGCCGAGACCAGCCGGATATCGGTCTCGCCGATCAGCTCGAATCGCGCTCCGCCGAGCGGGAGCGAGGCCCGGAACGGCTCGAGGCACAGAATGCGATCGGACCGCGCGATCGTGGTCCGTTCGGCCAGCCGCGTCCACTGGCGCTGATCGGGGTCGTAACGCAAGGCCAGCGCGTCAGGCGCTTCGAGCACGCCCAGCCGGCTCTTGATCTTGGGGGCGGGCTTCAAGTCGGCCTTGGCCGCCGCGTCCTTGGCGAGAGCGGATGCCTCCGCGGTCTTGGCGAGCGCGGCCGTTTCCGCGGCCGGCTTTTCCGGAGCCGGCTCGGTCGGGGCGGTCGGCTTCGCCTCGGCCTCCGCGACCGGCTCGGCCGCGGCCACGACCGGGGGCGGCTCGACCGGCGGCATGGCCGGCTCAGCCGGTCGCCCGGCCGCGACAAGCTGTGCCGGCTTGGTCGCCGCCGGAATCTTGAACGCCAACGGCGAGACCTCCGACGTCACGCTTCGCCACGCCGACCAGACCGCGACCAGGCCCAAAAGCAGGCACGCGGCCAGAGGCGCCAACCGCTCGGCCATGGTCTTCACGTCGGGCTCGGCCACGTGCCATTCCGGAAGCGGGCTCGCGACCACGTCCAGGCGATTGAGCGACGAGCCCGTCCGCGCCCGCGTCCGCGCGGACCGCGTCTCTCGCCCCTTCACCAGCTGATACATCCGCGCCCGCACCGCCGAGGGGACCTTCACCTTCTGGCCCAGAAGGCTCAAGATCTGATGCACGCTGGCCGCCTCAGCGAGGTGAACGTCCGAGCTCAGACAGCGCTTTTCGTACTCGGCCACGGCTTCGGGGTCGAGCTCGTTGTCGAGATAGCTCGCCACCGTGTTGGCGTCGGTTCCCTCAGGCCCCGAGCTGCCGGGCACCGTGAGCCTGCGCTGTCGCGTCACCCGCGCGATCCGATCGGCCAGCTCGCGCGCCAGCGGGCTCTCCTTGACCTGCATGCCGATCTCGCGGACCTGCGACGGCGGCAGCGTATCGTCCAGCCAGGCCAACAGGGTCCGAAGCGTCAAACGCATCGCAAGCTCCTCGAAAAAAAACATCGCCCAGGCGGAGGCCGGCCGTATGCGTGATCTCGCCCCCTATCTCTATCTGTGCCGTCTCGGGCGCGAATCCGTCGAATTCGGCGAAAGATTTTTTCGATTCTGGATCCGGAAGCGGCTCGACCACGGCCGCGCGTCAGCGCGATGTCGCGCCTTCGCGGGGGGTTTTGCGAAACC
>DAIDHE010000363.1 GCA_027459775.1 Planctomycetales bacterium
GCGGGCGAGCTCAAGGGCCAAAAGGTCTTGATCTTCAGTTGCTACAGGGACACCACGCGGTACTTGCACCGGCGGCTCGCGGGCAAGGAAAACGAGGAGTGGCTGGAATCCGCCGGTCGTCCGGCGATCCGGCGGATCGACAGCGGGAACCACCCGGCCGATCGGGCTCGGACCCTCGCCCAGTTCGCCCCGATCGGCAGCGGCGACGGGGTCCAGGCCCAAGATCCGATCGACATTTTGATCAGCACCGACGTGCTCTCGGAGGGGCAAAACCTGCAAGACTGCGGGTCGATCGTCAATTACGATTTGACGTGGAACCCCATCCGGCTGGTCCAGCGCAACGGGCGCATCGACCGCATTGGCAGCCCGCACGACCGGATCGGCGTTTACAACATGTTTCCCGAGGTCGAGCTCGAAAACCTGCTGCACCTGATCGAGCGGCTCATGAGCAAGATCTCGACGATCGACGACCAGGGTCTCCACGACTCGAGCGTGCTGGGCGAGGTGGTTCATCCCCGGACATACAACACGCTCAGGCGCATCCGCGCCGAGGACGGGGAGGTGCTCGACGAGGAAGAGGCCAGGGCCGAGCTGGCGGGGCCAGAGACCTTGCTCAGGCAGCTCAAGGATCTGCTCAATCGGGGCGGGTCCGGCTCGCTGGCGCTCTTGCCGAACGGGATCCATTCGGGATTGCGCAGAGAGAAGTGCGCGGGCCTGTTTTACTACTTTCAGGCGCCGCGCTCGAACGGCGTCGGCAGGCGTCATTTCTGGCGCTATATCGACGCCCGTTCGCACGAGATCGGCGAGAATCGCTACGAGATCGCCGGGATCATCGCCTGCTTGCCGGACGAGCCGAGGTGCATCGCCGCCCACGACGTCTTCGCCCTTCAGGACCGGGTGATCGAGCACATCCTGTCCGCCGAGCGTCAGGCGGAGGCCAGGGCCGCCGCGCCGACCGCCGTGGATCCGATCCAGCAGACCGTCGCGGAAGAGCTCAAAGACGCGATCCGCCGCCGGTCCGTCGACCGCGAGGCCGCCAAGGCATCCCTCGGCTTCCTGGCCCAGCCGATGGGACCCTCGCTGCACGTCCGCCTGCGCGACGTCTTCCGCCGCTGGTCCGACTCGTACGACGACGCGGCGTTCGTGGCCGAGGTTTCGGCACTCGCGGACGAATTCAGGAAGGACCGCCCCGCCATGAGCCACGCCAAGCGGCTCGAGCGCTCGGATCTGAACCTGATTTGCTTTGAATACGTGTCGGCCTGATGGGGCGCTCTCGATCGATCTCGAGTGACGACAAGTCGTTTGGGACACCCCGCATCGAGCGACTCCCACCATCGCGTCGCCGACTGTCTCGCCCCTCACAGCCGGCAGGTTCCAGCCAGGTCTTTGGGCGTCGGCGCACCGCAAAAGAAGGGTCGAAAGATTCTTTGGAATTTTTAACTCGTTGATCGAGCGTCAGTTCCATCGAGCAGGATCGACAAAGCGTCGCGGCGCCAATCAAGCGAAGCCGAACGCGCGCTAACCTGATTTTGGAAAACGATAGGGACAATACGCGCACAACGCGCCGGGCAATCGCGCCCGGCCAGTTCACGCCCGTCATGGACCATGTCGGGCAGGCCGTCAATTCGATGCCCAGGCTTCCGAACATCAACCACTCCGAGATCACTCGTCATGACATCGTTTGATTCCATGAGCTTGTCCGATGGCACTGGCAGAGCGGGCCGATCAGGGGGCGAAAACCCTGCTTTTGACGTCACCATGGCACTCCGCGGGGGAATTCGATCGAAAAAAACGATCCAAAGCTGCCACACAATGCCACTTCTCACGCCAGTCTCAAGTGGATCGCCTGGTATTCGGCTCCGAAAAACTGCCATGACCGCCGTGCGAGGCACGCCTCGTTGGGCGCGATGGCACGACTCGCGCCAAGGCGGCGATGGGTTTCCGGCGGTCGCGGAATCCGGCCTCTCCACGCTAATCGGGCGACGCCGGGACGTCTGGGCCGACGGCCGACAGGATCCCTTCACGACGAAATCCGTCGTGATCGACTCCAAGCATCAGCCCGCGCCGGCCCTTGTCAAGCGTGAAGCCCAGCGGTTACTTTTGACCGTCGAGCTCGGGCCGCCGGCGCAGGGATGCAAAACAACCGAGCCGGAATCCAAGGCACGGTCGCAGCGAGGAGGCGAGGCGATGTCGGTCGACGAGCACCCCAAGCCCGAGCCTAACGAGCTGGGCGAATTCCTCAAACGGATCCAGGCCGGCGACGAAAGCGCCGCCCGCGAGCTCCTCACACGGTTCGAGGCCGAGGTCCGGCTCGTGGTGCGCAGGCAACTTCCCAAATTGCTCCGGTCCCGATTTGACTCGCTCGATTTTCTGCAAAGCGTTTGGGGGAGCTTCTTTCGGCGAATGCGGTCGAGCCCGACCGAATTCGAGGATTCACGGCATCTTGTCGCCTTTCTGGCCCGGGCCGCGAAGAATAAGGTAATCGACGAGTATCGCCGCGCGGCCAGTCGCAAACACGACATGCACCGCGAGGAATCGCTCTTCACCGACGGGTCGCGGCCCAAGGAGCTGGCATCCTCGATCGATTCGCCGAGCGAGATCGCACAGGCGCGTGAAGTGTTCAGTCGACTGCGCGACCTGATCCCCGAGGAAAGGCGGTCGATCCTGGAAATGAAGGCCGAGGGACTTTCGAGCAAGGACATTGGCGAGAAGCTGGGGATCAGCGAGCGAACGGTTCAGCGCGTGCTTGAGGATCTGCGTCGGCGGGTGGAAATGGAGTGGGAGAGCCCCTGATGAGCGTGTCCGTCAGCCGGCGGACGTGGGAAGAGGCGTCGTCGCCCGCCGCCGTCCAGTTCGCTCGCAAATATGAGCAAGCGTGGCGCGAGGCGTCCGCGGCGCACGGCCGGCCCGCGCTTCGCGACTATCTCCGCGAGGCCGAAAGCACGCTGGACGGCGCGGCCACCCGGCTCGCCATTCTCCGCGCCGATCTGGCGCTGCGGTTCGAGGCCGGCGAGCCAATCTCAGCACGATGGTATATGTGTGAATATCAAGATCTCGGCGAAGACACCATCGTCGCCCTGATCTATGAGGAATTCTGTCTGCGCGAGGAGAACCACGACCCGGCCGATCCCGCCGATTTCCTGGGGCGGTATCCCGAGGTCGCCGATTCGCTGAGCCGGATCCTCGAGATCCACGATCTGGTGGGTTCGGGTACGGGCACGATGTCGTACACGGCGTCGACCGGGGGCGCGGCCGAAGGGGGCGGCGACCGCGGCTTTCCCAGGGTCGGCGAGACGATCGGCGGATTTCGGCTGGTCGAGGAGCTTGGCCGGGGCTCGTTCGCGCGGGTGTTCCTGGCGCTCGAACAAGATCTGGCCGATCGGCCGGTGGCGCTCAAGGTGACGCGGCGGGGCTCGCGCGAGCCGCAGACTCTGGCGCGGCTCCAGCACACCCACATCGTGCCGGTGCATTCGTACCGGATCGATGCGACAACGGGTTTGCACTTGTTATGCATGCCGTTTTTTGGGCGGATCACGCTGGCGCGGCTGCTTGCGGATCCGGCGGTGCTCCAGGCCGATTCGGGGCGGGGTTTGATCGAGGCGCTGGATCGGCTGGAGGGGGCTGGGGCGCTTGCGGCATTGCGATCGGCGGGGCGATCGGCGCTGGCGAGGCGGAGCTATCCCCGGGCGATCGCCTGGTGGGGCGCGCGGCTGGCCGAGGCGCTCGACCACGCCCACGACCGCGGCGTCTTGCACCGCGACATCAAGCCGTCGAACGTGCTGGTCACCGGCGACGGGATGCCGATGCTGCTCGATTTCAACCTCGCGCGCGACCCCCTGATCGAGGACGGCGGCGGGACGCTGGGCGGCACGATCGACTACATGGCGCCCGAGCATCTGATGGCGCTGGCCGTCGGCACGTCCGACCCGGTCGACGCCCGCGCGGACGTTTATGGGTTGGGGGTGATCCTCTACGAGGCCCTGATCGGCCGCCGCCCGTTCCCGCCGCCGCCCAAGGGGGGCTCGATCGTCGAGGCGCTGCTTCGCGCGGTCGACCTGCGCAAGACGCCCATCCCGTCGCTGACCGCGGCCCGGCCCGAGATCCCGCCGGCCCTGAGCGCCGTCATCCGCCACGCGCTCGACCCCGACCCCGCGGCGCGGTATCAGTCGGCCTCCGAGCTCGCGCTCGACCTGCACGCGGTCTCGAGCGACCTCCCGCTCGTGCACGCCCGCGAGCCGTGGCCCAGCCGGGCGCGATCGTGGCTCAGGCGCAAGCGCAAGAAGCTGCTCGCCTATGCCGGCTTTTTCGCCGCGTTCCTGGTGGTCGCGGCCCTGGTGCTGGGCTATCGGCTTGATCGTTCGGAGAATTCCAAGCTTGTCCAGCGGGCGCTCGATGACGGCGAGACGGCGCTCAAGAAGCGCGATTTCGCGGCGGCCAAGCTGCACTTTGACAATGCCACCCAGTTCGCGGCGCGGTTCGAGGAGGGGCCGTTCGCTGTTGCGTTTCGCCGTCGAGACCCCCGCGCGATTGGGCTGAACCTTTGGCGGATGGCGGTCAAGCTGCTGGAACAGCGGCCTGGAACGGATTTCGAGGAGCTCAAGGAGCAGGCGCTTGAGCAGGCGCTGATCGCCGCGCGTCACGATCAGGCGCAGCGCGACGCTCGGGCGGTGCTCGCGGCGGCCGACGAGTTGCGGTTCCGGCTCCTGCTGGGCGAGGGGCGAGACCTGACCGGGGCGGTTGCCGATCTCAAGAAGGTTCTCTATCCGTTTCGCGTGCTCGAGCTCGAGGACTGGACGGCGGACGACGGTCAGGGGCTCCGGCCGCTCACCATGCTGAGCGACGAAGCGCTCCGCGACCGGTTGCGAACCGAGATCGATCAGTTGCTTTTCCTGTGGATGACCGCGGTGGACGAGGCTCTCGCGGCGCCTGGGCCTGACAAGGTGAAAGTGAAGGAGAGCGAGCTTGCGAGCGCGCTGGCGATCTGCGATCGAGCGACGGCCTCGAGCCGGTCGAAGGGCCCCTGGCACGCGCTTCGGGCTTGCATGATCGCGCATGCATCTCATGCGCCCATGGATCGGGCGACCGCCGATCGACTGGTCGACGAGCCGGCCGATGTCGCCTCGGTCTCGTCGTCGCTGGCCTGCTTTGAATGGGGGCTTTTGTCGTCTCGGGAAGACCGGAAAGCCCGCGCGATCGATTGGGTCAAACGGGCGGTTCGGATCCAGCTCGACGACTACTGGTACGAGTTTTTTCTGGGCTATCTCGAGGACAAAGCCGGACGGCTGGATGATGCGCTTGGGCACTACAGCGTGGCGGTGGGGCTCAAGCCGACGTCGCCGAACGTGCGGTTCAATCGGGCGCGGCTCTATCGCGCCAAGGGGCAATGGGAGGCGGCCGTCGACGACATGGAAGCGGCCCTCGAGCGGTTCGGCGATCGACCCGAGGCCGATCTGGTGCGGCTCGAGTTGGGCTATTTGCATCAGGAGCAAGGCGACTTTCAAGCGGCCCGTGTACATTACGCGCCGTTGAAGAAGCTCGACCCCGGGTCCGAGGTGGCGCGGGCCGCCCGCTTGAACGAGGCCAACATGGACGCCGAGACCGGCCGCCTCGAACGAGCCCGAGCCGCCTACAACGACCTTGTCGCGCTCGAACCCCGCGACGCCCATGCGCGATTCAGCCGAGCGCTTGTGGCGCTGCGTTCGGGCGAGGCGCGGCAGGCCGAGATCGACTTGACCACGCTGCTCGACCTGGGCCTCTCGCTGCCCAATCGGGTGGAAATCGTGTCGACGCGCGCGCTCGCCCGGCTCAAGTCGGGCCGTGTCGGGCTGGCGTTGGCGGACGCGGAGCTCGCGCAGAAAATGCACCCGTCGCCGGCGCGCGAGCGGCTCCGCGAGCGGGCTCTCCTGGCCGCGAGGCGGTTTGACCAGCTTGTGCTTGAGAGTCCAGGCGAGGCGCGCTCGTTGCCACTTGGGGGTGCGAGTCTTACCGCCGATCTCAGGGCGGCCGCCGAGTCTCTCGCGGGGATCGCCCAGGGGACTGGCGACGTGGCGCTGGCCGCCAGCCTTAACCTGGCCGTCGTCTCGGCCGCCCTCGGGCGCTCGTCGCAGGCGCTCGCCGCCGCGGACCACGCGCTGGTGCTGTCGCCCTCGTCCGCCAGGGCGCTCCTGATCCGCTCGCGGGTGCGCGCGGCCTTTGGCGACTCGAAGGGAGCATGGCTCGACGTCGCCCGGGGGCTGCTCATCGAGCCCAGCGACCCGGGGCTGATCGAGCAGCGCGGAATCCTGCGCGCGGGGGCGGGCCAGCACCGGCTCGCGCTAGAGGACTTCGACTCCGCGATCTTCCACGGCGCACTCGACCACGCCCATTTCCACAAGGCTCAGTCGCTCGCCGCCCTGGGAGAGATCCAGTCGGCCGTCGCGGAATACTCGCGGGCTCTGATGCGCGATCCCGAGGAGCCCCGCGCCTATCTGGGCCGGTCTCGGATGCTGATGCGGCAGGGGCGCTGGGATTCGGCACTCGCCGACCTCGAGCTGGCGGCCTCGTGGTCGCATGCCGATCCCTGGCTCGAGATCGAGGTCGTGCTGGCGCACGCCCGCTGCCTTCCACATCGTCCCGATCGCCGATCCCGCTGGCTAAGCCTTGCCCATCGAGCGACCCTGGACGTCTGGCGGGCGCTTCAAAATCACTGAGGGGAACCCTCGAGCTCAGGGCCTACGACGTCGCGCAAACGGATTTATAAACAGTAATAATAGAGCATGTGAGTATGTGGCAAACACGTGAGAATCGGCGTGCTTGCCGCGTTGGAGGGCTCGGCTCGCGATTCGTTGCTTGGTTCGCCGACGGTCAGGCGAAGAGATCGGCCAGCCAGCGGGCGAAACGTGGAGTCCGCGGCCGAGGCTTGCCGCCAGCGTTGGGACTCGCAAGGCGCCCGAGTCGACGTTTCGAGTTTGATCGGACTTGAGCCAGGAGGTCCGAGAAGAGCGGAGCGGTTGTCAGGCTTAGGCCCACGACCAATCCCAGGGCGGCGCGGATCACGTCGCCGGCCGCGCGGCGGTGTTCCTCCTGGGACTGGGGTCGGTCAGGGGCGGTCGCCAGGTCTGTGTTGGCGCCGATAAAAGAGGGCGCGGCGAGTTGCGTCGGAGACTGAACGACCTCGACCGTTCTAGTCGTTCCCGCGAGCAGCAACGCGAGATCGCCTGGAGCTCGGTGTGACGCGGAACTGACATAGAGCGGCATCCCCCCGCCGCGCTCGATGGCCACGACGACCGACGATCCAGGGCGGTCGCCGGGGGCGAGATTGGGGAAGTCCGTTTGATCGGCCAGCCAGGAGTCGACCCCGCGTCCGACGATTTGCTCGATGGCCGGCTCGGCCGCGTCGGGATCTTCCGCGAAGGCGCGTTCCGCGCGGTCGACGCCGGTCGTCACATCGTCGGAGACCATGGCCAGCACCAGACCCAGCGGACCCGCGCTTCGTGAGACGAGGGGGCCGGTCGGCAGCCATCCATCCGATGCGACGGATGGCTCGGTCGAGGGAGACATTGAGATTGCTTGGGAGATCGCCGGATCCTGTGAAATCGCCGCGGGATCGGCGATCATCGCGAGATCTCCAGATGAGAAGGGGACAGATCCAAGGCTTGTCACCGCAGTCGAAGCCAGAGCGAGCAGCCCGGTTGAGTAGCCACCCGGCGTCAGGACGTCGGTCACCGCCACGGCCGCCGTTTGCAAGGTTTGTTGCTGGACCGTCAGAGAGAACGGCACGCTCGACCCCGCCGAATCCGCCGCCGTAGGGGCCGTTGCCGAGCCGCTCTTGCCCGTGCCGCTGCTGGATAAGCTCGGGCTCGTCGAAACCTGCACCGCCAACTGGCCGCCTGCTTGGGAGCTCTGAATTGAGATCGTGACCGATTGCTGGCCGGTATCGCCGCTCGACGACATCTCGGGTGTGGCCTGAGCAAGCAGATCACCTTTCGAATCCAGGTACATAATCGCCGACAAGGCCGCGCGATGCACCCCCCCTGTCGTGTCGACGCCTGATTGGAGCGAGATGGTGTACGACCCGCTGTCCACCTGGGGGGTAATATGAATCCACTCTGAAGGGGTCTGAGCATTCAATGTCGAGGCGTAGGTCGCCATCGGGCCCAGCGGCAACACGACCCCAAGAGGGTCGGGGACGTCGGGAGCCGGTGAGGAGTCGATCGCCGGGGTATTCGTGCCGGAATCCTGCGAGACGATCGGGGCGAATCCCGACGCTGGGACTGAGGCCGCTTCTGTGGTCGGTCCAAAACTGAGCGAAGTGGAGGGCCAGACGATCGAAGGCGAGGTCCACACCGGACCGGGTGACGGCGAGTCAGAGAGCGCGCCGGAAACCACGGGGGCGCCGCCGCCCGTGTTGGCCGCGCCCGTCACATCGATGGCCCCGAATGAAGCGACCGGAAGGAACACGGGAGGGCCCACCCCCTCGATCATGGGCTGTTGGCCAGTCTGCATCATCACCCAAGGCAACGTCGCACCGGCGTCGATGGCAATATTGAAATCGGCCGACGCCTGCGCCTGACCCAGAGCCGCGACCGGACTGACCAACGACGCCGGACCTTGATCGAAAGCGACCAGACGCTCGATGGCGCGGACATGGGGCACAAAGAGACCGAGTGAGAGCAATACCCGGGGTTCCAGCGATTCAAGACCGAGCGACCGACCCACGGTTCGGGCCGCGCGCGACCGCGACGACCCCGGACGGTCGACCTCTCTCGCCAAGCCACGTCCACGCGACTTGAAACGCACTCAGACTCTCCCTTACCAGTCTGTTCACCCGTTACCAGAGTACCACTCGATGAATGAGACGCCAACGAAGACTTGCGGAAACCTTATTACGTATCCAGTCGAAACTTCACGACAAGGGGCGACATGATTCTCCACATTTTCTGGAGAATTGCCATAACATCATTCCCAAAATCGACTTTCGGAAATCGAGGGATGGGGCGGCCAGCAAAGCTGGCTAACCCAGGCAATCAGGGAACGAAAACCTCGGGAGTCAATCTAATAAACATCGAGATCGATCGTCTCTTCTTATGGCATTCGGTCGGAAATGCATCGTGCTCGAGACGAACTCCAACGGCAACCTTTTTTGACATTAGAACCGATTCGCCCGGCTGACTCAACGAAAAGGATGCGCGTGGTGGAGCCGGCGGTGGTCCGTGATCTTACGGCCACGGTCCGCTCGGGGTGACACTGGAGGAACGATCGAGAATTCCGTCTGGGACATCGCGGTCGAGAAAGTGTTAGGGTCGTGCGGGGGCTTTGCCAGGAATTTGACAGATCATGACGACCTCGCTCAGGGTCGTCGGCTCGTGTCGTCGGGTATCAGAATCGACGGCGATCGTTTGCGCGTCCATCATCGGGAGGCGACATGGTGATCACAGACAGCCAGTGGCGTCTCGGGTTCGGGTTTCTGGTCGCGACTGTGGCGATCGGTTATCAGGCGGCGGCGAGGCTTGGGTCAGGCGACCCCGCGGCGGCCGAAGCCTCGGACCGACGCGCGGTCGAGCCGGCCGCGCCCCTGCCCCCGGCCGAGGTGCTCGGAGCGCTCGAGGAGGGCCGGTTCGAACAGGCGGCCCAGGCGCTCGCCAAGCAGGGCGCGGTCGAGAAAGACGCCGAAGCCCGCGGCTATTTCGCGCTCCTTGAGGTCAAGGCCCTGCGGCTCGCTGAGAAGCGCGATCAAGCCCGGCTGGTCCTCAAACGCGCGCTCGAGCAGAATCCGCGCGGGCGCTATCACCGGAAGCTGGCCGGCGAGCTTGCCGACCTCGACCAGAAGGGAGGCGATCAGCCGACGGCGCTCGCGCTTCTCCAGGAGATCACGCGCGAGCTCTTGTCCGGCCCGCGCAAGGACGCGCTTGCCAAGGTCTATCACGATTTCGCCCAGAAATTGCTCGAGCCTGGCGATCCGCTCCAGAAGCCCGACCCCGAGGGCGCCCATGCCCTCCTCGAGCAAGCCCACGAGCTGGCCGCGTCGCCGGCCGAGCGCGCTCGGCTGCTCTTCCTGACTGCCATGGCCAGCCAGAAGGCGGGCAACGATCCCCGAGCCGTCTTCGAGCTCAGGCGCTATCTGGCCGATCATCCCAGCGAGCCCGGCCGGTTCGCCGCCCGGTTGGCCCTGGGCGAGTCGCTCCGCCGCTCGGGCCAGGCAATCCCCTCGCGCGCGGCCCTGTCGGACCTGGCGCGCGACCTCGAGACCAATAAGGATCTTCCCAAACAAGACGCCGATTCGATCCGCGCTCGGGCGCTCTACGAAATCGCGCTCACGCATGGGATTCCCAAGCCCCCGAACCGATCGGACCTGAGCCGCGGCGTGCGCGCGCTCCAGCAATTCCTGTCGGCTTACCCGCGCGATCCCAGGGCGGTGACGGCCGCATATCAAATCGCACTCTCATATGAAGACTTTCTCGAGAATGAGAACCCCGCCGCGATCGCCGCGCTCAGGCGATTCCTCGAGCAGCGGGACTTCAAGCTCGAGACGGACGCCGCCCGTCGCGAGTTCGCAGAGCTGTCGATGTCGGCGACGTTCGCGATCGGCCGGATCCTCGATGGATCAGAACGGCACGACGAGGCCATCGCGGCCTGGAAGAGCTACCTCGCGCGATTCCCCAACGGTCCCCAGGGGACCGAGGCCCAGCGCTCGATTCTGACCACCCGGCTGAAGATGGCCGAGGCGCTCGAAGCGGCCGACAAACACGCCGAGGCGCGCGCCGCCTGGCGTCGGTTCATCGCCGAAAATCCCCTACATGATCAAGTGCCGAAACTCTTATTCGTTATCGGCGATAGCCACCGGGAGGAAAAACAGTTTGACCAGGCCATCGCGGTCTGGGACGAGCTCGCCCAGCGGTTTCCCAAGTCCGAGCCCGCCGGTCATGGCGAGTATGAGGCGGCCGTGCTCGTGGAAACGGTCAAGGGCGACCCGTCCGCCGCCATCGAGCGCCTGCGGAAGATCGTCGTCGAGGCCTGGCGTCCGAGCGCGCTCAACCAAATTCGCGAGATGGAGGCCAAGCATCTCGCCGTGGTCACGCCCCGCGTCTTTCGCACCGGCGAGATCCCCCGGCTCAAGGTCGCCACGCGCAATCTCGAGTCGCTCACCTTCTCGGCCTACAAGCTCGACGCCGAGGCTTACTATCGCAAGAAAGCCACCATCGCCGGCGTGGAACAGCTCGACATCGGCCTGGTCGCTCCCGACGTCACCTGGACCGTCCCGGTCCCCGGCCAGGCGCGGTACAAGCCGGTCGAGACCGAATACGAGCTCAAGGCGCTGGCATCGCCGGGCGTCCATGTCGTGCGGGTGTCGGATGAAAAGACGCTCCAGGCGACCACGCTCGTCATCGCCAGCGACCTGGACGCGGTGGTCAAGGCCTCGAGCAGCCAGGTTCTCGTCTTCGCCCAGGACATGAAGACCGGCCGCGGCCGGGCGGGGGCGAAGGTGTTGGTCTCCGAAAACGGCCAGGTGATCCTTGAGGGGACCGTTGGGGCGGACGGGGTCTTGATCAAGGATTGGGCCTCGCCCAAAGTCCCCAATGCTCAGCTGAGCTATCTCGTGCTCGATGGCGGGCACGTCGCTGGAACGTCGCTCGCGACCCCCGGCGCGGTCGCGCGGGGGCTCTCGCCGCGCGCCTCTCTCGACACCGACCGGCCCGTCTATCGACCGGGTCAGACCGTCCAGATTCGCGGCGTCGTCCGCGAGGTCGGAAACGGTCAGTACGTCGTCCATCCCGGCGCGGCGTATCAATTCGAGGTCGCCGACAGCCAGGGCCGGATGATCGCCTCGCGAAACGTCGCGCTCTCCGCGTTTGGCACGTTCCATGAAACCGTCGGGCTCGACCCGGGAGCGCCATTGGGCGACTACCAGGTTCACGTCTTCCAGCCCCGCGGGAGCAGCTTCACGGGCAAGTTCGTGGTCCAGTCGTACGAGCTCCGCCCGTTCGATCTCGAGTTCAAGCTCGACCGCGCCGTCTACTACCGCGGCGAGACGATCAAGGGGGCGGTGGTCGCGCACTACCCGCACGGAGCGCCCGCCTCGCGCCCGGTCGTGATCATGCTCCCCGACGGCGGCGTCTTGCGGGGGTCGACCGATCAGGCCGGCCAGTTCGCGTTTGAGCTCCAGACCACCGAGTTCCTCGAGGACCAGGATCTCGCGCTCAAGGCCGCTCTTCCCGAGGACGGCGTCGACGCCCAGGCCCGGATTCGAATCGCATCCCTGGGATTTGAGATCAAGATTTCACTTCTTCGGCACGTCTATGCGAGCGGCGAGACCGTCCCCGTCACGATCGAAACGACCGACGCCCTCGGAGCGCCCATCGGCGTCGATCTGGAGCTCGTCCTGAGCAACCGATTCGAGGCGGATCGGGAGATCAAGCGGCTGCGAATCAAGACGGATCCGACCAATGGAACGACCAAGGCCTCGTTCCGCCTTGATGACGCGGACGGAGGAGAGCGGATCCTGAGCGCCGGCGGCATTGACCGGTTCGGCAATCGCATCACGGAGCAGGAGCAATTCGCGATCTCCGGCTCGAAGCACGGCCGCGACCTGCTCATTCTCTCGGACCGCCAGATCTGGAAGGTCGGCGAGAAGGCCAAGGTGAATCTCAACAGCCGCACCCGAACCGGAACGGCCCTCGTCACCTGGGACGCCGACCGCATCCTGGCGTACAAGCTGGTCGAGCTGCACGCCGGCGACAACCCGCTCGAATGGGAGATCGCCCCCGACCAGGCGCCCAACATGAGCCTCACCGCGACCCGGATGTGGCGCGACGAGCTCGATCAAGCCTCCCTCGACCTGATCGTCGAGCGTGACCTCAAGGTGACCGTTACTCCGGCCCGGTCCGAGGTCGGGCCCGGCGACGGGATCGAGCTCGCCGTCACGACGACCGATCAGATCGGCCGGCCCGTCTCGGCCGAGCTCGCGGTCTCCATGATCGACGCCGCCCTCTTGCGTCTGGGCGTCGAACCCGCGCCGGCAATCGACGCATTCTTTTATGATCAGACGCGGTTGGGAGCATTCGCTCTCCAGGCGACCAACGGCTTCCGCTACGAGCCCCCGACCACCCCGGTCGCTCGCGCGGTGGTCGAGGCCGAGGAGCAGGCCGCCGGCGAGAAAGCCGACCTAGCCGAGAGACGCCAGGTAGCCGGGCAGCTTGGCGCGATCTCCCTCGGCAAACGCGTCGCCATGGCGCCTTCCGCGATGGGGCGGCGCGGGGCGGCCGGCCTGGGCTTTGGTGGCATGGGCGGCGGCATAGTCGTCGACCCGTTCCAGGAGCAGCCCCATGATGCAAGGGCCGCCACAGCCCCCCCGGGCGGCGCCCTCGCCGGCGCTCCTGGCTCGGCAGCCCCTCCTCGAGCTCGCCGCACCGAGACGGCCTACTGGAATCCCCACGTGGTCACCGGCAAGGACGGCAAGGCCAAGGTCGTCTTCAAGGCCCCCAGCTCGATGGCGACCTATCGTGTGCTGGCGCGGGGCGCGACCGGGTCGGACACGCTGGTCGGGCAGCACGAAACGTCGATCGCCGTGGCCAAGCGGTTCTTCGTCGAGCTCCAGGCGCCCCTGGCGGTCAACGAGGGCGATCGGCCCCGGTTCCTCGCGCGGCTGCACCACGGCGACACGCGCGGCCAGGCCGAGCTCAAGCTCGTCGTCCGCGCCGGCGGCCGCGAGTCCGTCTATCCCAAGACCGTCGAGCTGGGCGCGAGCGGCCTCGTCGAGATCGTCTTCGATCCCTACGAAGTCCCCGGCAACGGCCCGCTCGCCCTGTCGCTGAGCGCGACCGCCAAGGATGCGCGCGATTTGGTCGCGGCCGATTGCCAGGTCCGGCCGTGGGGCGTGCGCTCGGTCGCGTCGGCCGCCGGCTCGAGCCAGGGAGACGAGACCCTCCTGCTCGAATTGCCCCCTGGCCGCGAATACAGCCAGCCCGAGATGCGAATCGTGATCTCGCCCGCCAGGTCGGGCCTGATCGCGGACCTCGCGCTCGGCTCGGGGTGGATGGGCCGCGAGCCCATGGGAGTCCGTTCGATCCCGATCCCCGTGAATCTCGGCCGGGCGTCCGACCTGCTGGCCGCGGCCCAGGCGATCGACTATTTGAGAAGGATCAAGGCCGGCCTCGAGCCCGAGAGCCGGCGGTTGGTCGAGCGGGCGCGGGCGCTGGCCTCGGGCCTGGTGGCCGCGCAAAACACCGACGGCGGCTGGCCCTGGGCGATCCATTCGCCCTCGCCCTATCATCTCAACAAGGACAACGCGACCGCGCCCCCGGCCAGCGAGCGCCGGACCTCGGCCCTGGTGGTCTGGGCGCTCGCCGCGACCGAGCCCCTGGGACTGCTTCCAGACCGCCGCGCCCTCGAGCGCGGGCTGGGCTATCTCAAGCAAGATTACGGGCGGATCGCCGCCGGCGATCACGAATCGCGCGCGCTCGTGCTCCACGCCCTCTCGACCCAACACGCCGCCGGCTTTGAAGAGGCCAACAGCGTGAATAGAGCCCGCGCCGGTCTCTCGAGCGCGAGCCTGGCACGGCTGGTCCTGATCTTCGCCAGCCTCGATCGGCCCACGATGGCCGGCGAGGCGCTCGCTCTGCTCGTCACCCGTGCCAAGCACGAAGCGGTCGCGCCCGGCCATCCGGAACGGGTCTACTGGGACGACGCCGGCGTCCGCGGCGGCGGCTCTGCGCTCGAAACGACGGCGCTCGTGGCGCTGGCGCTGGCAAACGCCAGGCCGACGGCGCCTGAGCTCCCGGCCGCGATCGCCTGGCTGGAATCGCGCCGGCAGGGGCTCGGTTTCCGACCCCGCCCCGCCACGGGGACGATCGTCGCCGCCCTGGCCGCGTTCCACGGCAAGGCCCAGGAAGCCGCCGCCCGCTATCGCCTGACCGTCACCGTGAACGACGTGAAGATCGCCGCCATCGACGTCGCCGGACCGGGCTCGAGCCTCGAATTCGCCCCGCCCGCGACGGCGCTCAGGCTCGATCGGCCCAACCGCGTGGGGCTCGTCATGGAGGGCCGCGGCCATTATGCCTACGCCGCCACGCTCTCGGGATTCACCCGAACGCTCAAGCCCGATCAAGAACGCGCGGGCCAGGCCGTCGTCGTCGAAAAGCGAGTTTATTCCCCGGCCGCCCCCGAGCTCGACGGCCGGCGGCTCGCGACCGGGTTCACGACCGTCCTCGATCCCAAGCCGTTCGAGAACATCGCCACCCAGGCCGGGCTCGGGGAGAGCGTGCGCGTGACGCTGCACGCCGCGCGCGTGAACCCCGCCAATCGCCCCATGGGCGAGCGCGACGGCGTGATCGTCCAGGACTTCTTGCCGGCCGGGTCCGCGCTCGTCGAGGGCTCGATCACGTCCTCGGCGGATTCGGTCAGCCTGGACGACGGCGTCTTGACCTTCGCCTTTGGACCCGGCCGCGACCCGGGCGTGATTCAGTATGAGCTCGCCAGCGTCGTTCCCGGCGCGTATCGCCTGCCGCCCCCCCGCGCCCGCTCGGCCAACGTTCCCGGGACCGGCCATCTGGGCGAGCCCAGCGCGCTCTTGATTCGCGCTCGCGGCGAGCCGGGCGGCGATCCTTACCAGCCCACTCCCGACGAGCTCCTGGCGCGGGGCAGTGCCCAGTTCCAGGCCGGCCGATTCGCGCTGGCGGCGGCCGCGCTCGAGCCCTTTGCCCTGCGATACACCCCCCGTGACGAGTTCCTGAGCGAGGCGGCCAAGATGCTCTTGATCGCCAATCTGGAGCTCAAGAAACCGCGCGAGATCGTCCGCTATTTCGAGCTCGTGAAGGAAAAGGCCCCGGAGCTCGTGCTGGGCTACGACCAGCTCTTCGCGATCGCAGCCGCATATCAAGACATCAACGAATACGAACGGGCGATCATCGTCTGGCGGGGTCTGATCGAGGCCAGCTTCCTGGAAGACGCGCGGGTGGGCGAATTGCTCAGGCAGCGGGGGCGTCCGCTCGAGGCGATCGCGTACCTGATCGACCTCTGGCGCGCCTATCCCGATTCGCCCGCGCTCGAGAGCGATTTCTTCGGGCTGTCGCAGGTGGTGATCGAGACCGCCGGGCGAGCGGCGACCGATCTGGCGCTTCGCCGCCAGCTCACGGCGGCGGGCGTGACGCGGCCCGCGCTGTTGCTCCAGGGGGCGCGGATGCTCCGCCTGTTCCTGGCCCAGTCGCCCACCAACCCCCTGGCCGACGACGCCAGCCTCGCGCTCCTGGGCGTGGTCTCGGACGAGGGGAACGACGAAGCGGTGCTCGCGCTCGCCGAACGGTTCGCGCGGATTCGACCCAAAAGCAAATATGTCGATGGGTTTGGCTATGCACGAGCGCTCGCCGCGTTCAAGCTCGGCCGTTACGACCAGGCGATCGCCTCGGCCCTGGCGATCTCGAGGGCCGTTTACAAGAGCCCCGCGGGCGACCTCCCCAGCCCCAACAAATGGCAGGCTGTTTATATTTTGGGCCAGATCCACGACGCCCGCCGCGAGCCGGCGAAGGCGCTCGAATACTATCGCCAGGTCGCCGACCGTTATCGCGACGCGGCGAGCGCCGTCGCGGCGCTGTCGAGGAAGGAATTGCAAACGCCCGAGATCACCCTCGCCCGCCGCGCACCGGCGGGAGCGGCCGGCGGCCTCCGCGCCGTCGACCCCGCGCCCGGCGGCATCGCCATCGATTATCGCAACCTGGCCCAGGTCGAGCTCAAGGTCTATCCCGTCGACCTGATGCGGCTCTATCTCACTCGCCGCGACCTCTCGGCCATCGCCGCGATCGACCTGGCCGGGATCAAGCCCCTGGTGCACAAGGAGATCCCCCTGGGCGCGCCCTCGCCGGAAAAGCGGTCGCGCACGATCGACCTCCCTCTCGACCGCGACGGCGCTTATTTGGTGATGCTGCGAGGCGAGAATGTTTATGGGTCGGGCGTGGTGCTGGTATCCCCGCTCGAGCTCGAGGTGCTCGAGGAGCCGGCCTCGGGCGGCGTCCGCGTGACGGTCCGCGACGCCCGGACGCACGCGCTCGAGCCCAAGGTTCAGGTGAAGATCAGCGGAAACATGAACGGCGGTTTCATCTCGGGCGAGACCGACCTTCGGGGCGTGTTCTTGGCCGAGGGTCTCCAGGGCTGGGCGACGGTCGTGGCCCGCAAGGGGACCGCGCAATACGCCCTGTATCGCGGCAGGACCGCGCTGGGGCCTTCCATCGGGCTGAGGTCGCCCCCCGATCGCAGCCGGTCGAGTAAGGCCGAGATCGATCAATCGCTCGAGGGCAATCTCCGCTCGCTCAATCAAATGAACAACTCGATCCAGATCCAGCGGCTCCAGGACCGCTTCAAACAGCTCCCCGCCGACAAGGTCAAGGGCGCGGCCGCGGGATCGCTGCGGTAGGGGAAGTCGTTCATTCGCTCGATCCCGCGTGTTCGCACTCCCGCGATTGCATTCAGGCCCCAAAGCCCCAAAAGGGTGTAAGGCACGATTCGTTTTTTGAGCCCCTACCCAGCTTTCCTGGTTCTCGTGGATTCATACCGCCGGAAGGTGCTGATCGACCGTGACTTCAAGTGTTTGGCGAGCCGCTCGTCTTCGCTGAGGAAGGCCGCGCGCGCCTGAAGAATCGATTCCGCCTGCGACGGGTTCCAAAACTTCTCGGTCCCCTTGACGCGGCGGTTGAACCGCTTGATCAGCGACTCGACCATTCCCGAGCATGTCGGCAATCCGGCGCGGCGGTAGCGCGGATAATTCATGCGGTCTCGGTTGTTTGTCAGATAACCGATCGTCCGCCGGATCACCTCGTGGGGGTCGGTGGACTTGATCCCATCGGGGTTCTCTGGCGCGGACATCGCCTCATGAATCACGCCCAGTTCGGCCAGTACGGCGTCGACTCGCCCTTGCCAGCACGCGGTCGCCCAGTCCAGATAGCGGGATAGGACGGATAGGACAGGCATCTGTTGTTCGCATCGAGCAGGAAAACACTCAGAGGTCGTCTAGAAAGCCAGTTTTGTCACGAGTCTACGGACCATCAGAGAAATCATCGATAATTCGATAAAGGCCTCGCTCGATGACGTCGTTCCCTCATAATCCTTGCTCAAGCGTCGCGACCTGCCGA
>DAIDHE010000365.1 GCA_027459775.1 Planctomycetales bacterium
CCGGGCGAGCGAGTGTCCCTGCTCATCGAGCTTCAGAACGTCTCCCGGCGCAATCTGTTCCTGGATTTCGTTCGCGACGCCGCGGCGCGTCCGGTGGTGCTGGGCCTCAACGGCCCGCCGGTGCCGTTCTCCGCGCTGGCCTCCAGCGCCACCACCCGAGTGCGCACCGAACAAGTCAAGATTCCTCCGCGTCGCGCGCTGTGCTTTTCCCAGGACATGGACGCCTCCGGACCCCTGATCGCCGGCGCGGCGCCGTCCTACGCCCTGGTCTACGCGACCGACAACCTTTACGCCTCGACTTCGACCGCGCGCCCGGGCATCTGGCGCGGCCGCGTGTCTTGTCCTGCCGCCGCGGTGTCCGTGTCCACGCAAGACGCCGATTCGTTCGTACCCTTCGGCGAGGCGCCGTAGCGCGCCGGGAGCGTCCGCCCGTGAGACGCCGGCGCTAAAAGCTATAATCCTGCACCCGTGAAAGTCGAGCACATCCCCTTCGCCGAGATCGATGCCAAGTGGCAGCGCCGCTGGGAGGCCGACGGCGCCTTCCGCGCGCCGCGCCTGCCGCGGCCCGGCAAGAAGTTCTACTGCCTGGACATGTTTCCGTACCCGTCGGCCGCGGGGCTGCACGTCGGCCATCCCGAGGGCTACACCGCCACCGACATCCTCTGCCGCTACAAGCGCCTGCGAGGCTTCGACGTGCTCCACCCCATGGGCTGGGACGCCTTCGGTCTGCCCGCGGAGAATTTCGCCATCGCCACCGGCACGCACCCGGCAGAGGTCACCCGCGGCAACATCGACAACTTCCGCCGCCAGATCAAGTCCCTGGGCTTTTCCTACGACTGGGACCGCGAGATCGACACCACCGACCCCCACTATTACAAGTGGACCCAGTGGATCTTCCTCACCCTGCACGACACCTGGTTCGACCCCGATTTCGCCTGGATCGACCCCCAAGGTCGCCCGCGGAAAGGCAAGGGCCGGCCGATCGCCGAGCTGCCCATCCCGGCCGGCGAACCCGACCCGGCCGCCTATCGCGATTCGCGGCGGCTGGCCTACCGGGCGCTCGTCCCCGTCAACTGGTGCCCCGCGCTCGGGACGGTGCTCGCCAACGAGGAAGTGGTCGACGGCAAAAGCGAGCGCGGCGGGCACCCCGTCGTTCGGATGCCGCTGTTCCAGTGGATGCTCCGCATCACCGCCTACGCCGAACGGCTCCTGGAAGACCTCGACCAGGTCGACTGGCCGCGCCCGATCAAGGACATGCAGCGCAACTGGGTCGGCAAAAGCGACGGCGCCCACGTCGACTTCCCGCTCGCGGGCGGACCCGGCGAAGCCGTGATCCGCGTCTTCACTACCCGGCCCGATACGCTCTTTGGCGCGACCTACATGGTGCTCGCCCCCGAACATCCCCTGGTCGACGCCGTCACCACGCCCGAACAGCGTTCGGCCGTCGAGCAATACCGCGCTTCCTCCGCCTCCAAGAGCGAGCTCGATCGTACCGATCTGGCCAAGACCAAGACCGGCGTCGCCACCGGCGCATTCGCCGTCAACCCCGTGAATGATGAGCGTATTCCGATCTGGATCGCCGATTATGTGCTCATGGGTTATGGCACGGGCGCGATCATGGCCGTGCCCGTCCACGACGACCGCGACTTCGAATTCGCCCGTGCCTTCGGCCTGCCCATCGTCCGCGTGGTCGCACGTTCCGTCGACCAGGCCGCCGAGCCGCTCGCGAAGGCCGAGGTCGAGCCCGGGGTCGCGGTCAATTCACGCAACGCCGAGGTCGCGCTCGACGGGCTCGCGACTCCTGAAGCGAAGTTCACGATCAGCGGCTGGCTCGAGGCTCGCGGCAAGGGGGCGCGGACGATCAATTACAAGCTCCGCGACTGGCTTTTCTCCCGCCAGCGCTACTGGGGCGAGCCGTTCCCGGTCGTCCTCGACGAGCACGATCGAGTCCATCCCGTGCCGCTTGACGAGCTGCCCGTGGTCTTGCCCGAGCTCGCCGACTTCAAGCCCTCGGGCCGCCCCGAGCCCCCCCTGGGCAAGGCTCTCGACTGGGTTCGCTACTCGGACAAGGCCCGCCGCGAAACCAACACCATGCCCCAGTGGGCCGGCTCGTGCTGGTATTTCTTGCGCTATCTCGACCCCACGAACGACGCTCTGCCGTTCGATCCCGAGAAGGAACGCTACTGGATGCCCGTGGATCTTTACATCGGAGGCGCCGAGCACGCGGTCCTGCATCTGCTCTACAGCCGGTTCTGGCACAAGGTGCTCTTCGACCGCGGCGCCGTGAGCACGCTCGAGCCATTTCAAAAACTCGTCAACCAGGGCATGATCCTGGGCGAGGTCGAGTACACGGGATTTCAGGACGCCGCGGGGCGCTGGGTGTCGCACCACGAGGTCGTCGAGCACGAAGGCCGGTACGCCGTCAAGGGGGGCGGGTCCGCGCACGCGATCAAACTCGGCGAGGACCAGGTCGTGAAGAAAGGCGACGGCTTCGTGCTCGAGGCCGATCCCGAAATCCGCGTGACGGCCCGGGCCCATAAAATGTCCAAGAGCCGCGGCAACGTGATCAACCCCGATTCGATCGTGGCCGAATATGGCGCCGATAGTTTGAGACTCTATGAGATGTTCATGGGACCGCTTGAAGCGGTCAAGCCCTGGAGCATGAAGGGGGTCGAGGGGGTTTACCGCTTCCTGTGCCGGGCGTGGCGGATGATCGTCGACGAACGGGCCGAGACGGCCGTTCTCGATCCGCGGGTCCAGGACGTCGAGCCGACACGTGAATTGGCGCGGGTCGTCGCCCGGACGGTGTCGGCGGTCGAGGCCGATTTCGAGGCGCTCCGGTTCAACACGGCCATCAGCCGGCTGATGGAATTCGTGAACGCCTTCACCGCGAGCGAGATCCGATCGAAGCAGGCGATGGAGACGTTCACGCTCTTGCTCGCGCCGCTCGCGCCCCATCTGGCGGAGGAGCTCTGGCGGATCCTGGGCAAGAGCGAGACGCTCGCCCACGAGCCCTGGCCGGCTTTCGACCCCGCGCTGCTGGTCGAGGACGAGGTCGAGGTTCCGGTGCAGTTGAATGGCAAGGTGCGCGGCCGGGTGGTCGTGGCCGCGACGGCCGACGCGGCCGCGCTCGAGGCGGCGGCGCGCGGGTCCGACCGGGTCGCGCCGCTGCTCGAGGGCAAGACCATTCGCAAGGTCGTCGTCGTACCGGGCAAACTGGTCAATTTCGTGGTCTCATAAAGAATGAGAACTTCTGAATGAGTCGCTCGCGTTATCTTGTCGGCATCGATCTGGGGACGACGAACTGCGCGGTCGCGTACGTCGACACGCAGGGTCGCGAGCGGCTCACGGCCGACATTCGCGATTTCCCCACGCCCCAGCTCGTCGCGCCGGGCGAGACGGCCGCGCGCGCGATGCTGCCGTCGTTTCTCTATCTGCCCGGTCCTCACGAGCTGCCCCAGGGCGCTGGAAAGCTGCCATGGAACCCGGCGGCCGAGCGGATCGTGGGCGAATTCGCCCGCGTGCAAGGGGCCAAGGTTCCCGGCCGGTTGGTCTCGAGCGCCAAGAGCTGGCTCTGCCATCCCGGCGTCGATCGCCAGGCGGCGATCCTGCCCTGGGGAGCGCCCGCCGAGGTCGCCAAGGTCTCGCCCGTCGATGCCTCGTGCGCGTATCTGGCCCACATCCGCGACGCCTGGAATCATGAAATCGCCAATGGTGACGATTCATCACGTCTTGAGAATCAAGACATCGTGTTGACCGTCCCCGCCTCGTTCGACGAAGCCGCTCGCGAGCTGACGGCGCTCGCGGCGAGCAAGGCCGGCTTCACGCGCTTGACGCTGCTCGAGGAGCCGCAGGCGGCCTTCTACTGCTGGATCGTCTCGCACCAGGACCGCTGGCAGCGCGAGGTCCGCGCCGGCGAGCTGATCCTGGTCTGCGACATCGGCGGCGGCACGACCGATTTCAGCCTGATCACCGTGGTCGAGACGCCGGCGGGGCCGGGCTTTCGCCGGGTCGCGGTCGGCGATCACCTGATGCTCGGCGGCGACAACATCGACCTGGCGCTCGCGCATCTGGTCGAGAAAAAGCTCGGCGGCGCGCGGCTCGATTCCGAGCAATGGAACGCACTCCGGTTTTCGTGCCGGGGCGCCAAGGAAAACCTGCTCGGCGCGGCCGACCCGGCCGCGCGGTGGCCGGTCGTGATCGCCGGCCGGGGCTCGCGGTTGATCGGCGGCGGCATGCAGAGCGAGCTCACGCGGGCCGAGGTCGAATCGGTCGCGCTTGACGGGTTTTTCGCGCACGTCTCGCGCGCCGCCGACCCCGACCGCGCGGGCCGGGCCGGGCTTCAGGAGTTCGGCCTGCCGTTCGTATCAGATCCAGCAGTGCTCAAGCATTTGGGTCTCTTTTTGAGGCGGCATCGCACCGAGGCGGCCACGCCCGAGGGGCACACGCCCGAGGATCGGCCGGCTCGTCCGGACGCCATTCTCATGAACGGCGGAGCGCTCACGCCCGAGGTCGTCCGCCAGCGGATCGTGTCGATCGTGACCTCGTGGTTCGCCGACGATCCCGGCCTCGAGTACAAGCCGCGGGTGCTGGCGAATCCGTCGCTCGACCTCGCGGTTGCGCGCGGGGCGGCCTATTACGGGGTGGTTCGCCGCGGCGGCGGCATCCGGATCGGCGGCGGCACCGCACGGTCGTTTTATATCGGACTCGACACCCACGACGCCGAACGGCCGTGGCTTTGCGTCGTGCCGCGGGACGCCCAGGAAGGCGCGGAGATCGCCATCGCCGGCCATGACTTCGACCTCTTGACCGGTCAGCCGGTCGTGTTCCCGCTGGCGTCGAGCTCGGTCCGGCCCGACGACCGACCGGGCGACCTCGTGAAGGCCGACCCCGATTCAGTTCGCGTGCTGCCGCCGCTCGAGACGCTGATGCGGGTCGGGCGCAAGGCCAAGGTCGACCGCGCGGCGGTGAACCTGGCCGCGCGAGTGACCGAGGTCGGCACGATCGAGCTCTGGTGCCAGTCGCGAACCGACGATCGCCGCTGGAAGCTTCAGATCCAGCTCCGCGGCCCGGCCGGCGCGCACGGCGCGACGGGCTCGGCGGCTCAGGGTCAAGAGGGGCAGGTGGTGCTCGAGCAATCGGTGCTCGACGCCGCGGTCGCGGCGGTTCGCGATTCGTTCACGGGCGCCGCCGGTTCATGCCCGCCGGCCCGGCTCGCACGGCGGCTCGAGGAGCTGCTGGACGAGCCCCGCGACCTCTGGCCTCCCTCGGCGTTGCGGGCGCTCTGGGAGCCGCTCAGGGACCACGCCGACGCGCGGCTCGCGAGCCCCGGCCACGAATCGCGCTGGTTCAATCTCGCGGGGTTTGTCCTCCGGCCCGGCGTCGGTTTTCCCCGCGACGACCTGCGGGTCAAGGCCCTGTGGGCGCTCTTTCATCAAGGAGTAAAGCATTCAAAAGATGTTCAGTGCTGGGCTGAGTGGTGGATCCTGTGGCGGCGGGTCGCGGCCGGGCTCGTCCGCGCCCACCACGAGGAGCTCGAGCGCAGGCTCACGCCGTTCTTGATCCCGGCCAAGGGCTCGTCGCCCGCCAAGCGAGCCGGTCGCCCCAAGCCCGAGCCCCACGAGCTCGCCGAAATGTGGCGCTGCGCGGCCGCGCTCGAGCGGGCGAGCGCGAGCGGAAAACAGGCCCTGGGCGACGCCCTGATCACCACCAGATCGACCGCGCCGCCGGCCGTCCTCCTCTGGTGTCTGGGCCGGCTGGGCGCGCGCATGCCGCTCTATGCCTCGGCCGAGTCCGCGCTCCCGGCCGCCGTCGCCGAGCGCTGGCTCGAGGCGCTGCTCAATCGCCCGTTCGCGCCGGGGCGCGAGACCGCCGACGCGGTCTTCGCCCTGTCCGAGCTCGCCCGCATGACGCTCGACCGCGCCCGGGATATTGACAAACACGTGCGCGATCATGTGCTCGTACGTATGGCCGCATTGGGCGCGGACGAATCCGCCTTGGCTCCCGTTCGCGAGCACCGCGAGCGCGCCCTGGCCGAACAATCGGCCGCCCTGGGAGACTCGCTTCCGATCGGGTTACGGCTCACGAATACGCCCGTGGCAAGCACGCCGGGCGGCTGAAGGGTTCCTCGGTTAGCGCACCCGCGCGGTTCGGGGCCGCACGGTCGGATTGGCGTCGATCTCGGCCGCAACGCGGTCCAGCTCGTCTTGTAAGGGAGGGCCGCGAGAAGAAAGCTGGGGGCTGACGACCCGCCAGCCGCGGCCGTCGCTCTCGATCACGATCGTGCCAAACACATCCGTACGCAAGAGTGGGATCGCCTCGCGCTTGAGCAGGCTCAAGGTCTCGGGATGGGGATGGCCGTAATCGTTGCCCCGGCCCACGCTGACCACCGCCAGCTCGGGCCGCACCCGCGCCAGCCACCGCGAATCGACTCCGTTGCGACTGCCGTGATGGGCGAGCTTCAGAACCGTGGATCGCTCGACGAGCTCGGGAATTGTTCGCAGCCACGCCGACCGTTCCTGTTCCTCGCTGTCTCCCGTGAGCAGCATCGAGAAATTGCCATGAACCAGCCGGATGCCGATCGAGTTGTTGTTTTCGTCGCGGCGGTCCTCGGGCGTCTGGGGAAAGACCATCAGCTCGACCGAGCCGAGCTCGATCCGCCGCGGCTTATCGGTGGGCTCGATCATTGTCAGCCCTTCCGACTCGACCGTCTCGAGCAGTTTCAAATACATCCGCGTCGTGTGACCCGACCGGGTCGCGAGAAAATAGCGTGGGGCCAGCCGCCGCACGATCTGGTCCATGCCTCCGTAATGGTCCGAATGATGATGACTGACGACGGCCAGATCGATTCGCTCGACGCCCTGCCTGCGCAACAGTTGCACAGCCCCTTCGCGAGTGGGGCCGGCGTCGATGAGCGCGGTCTTGCCCTCGGGCGAGCGGATGAAAATGGAGTCGCCCTGGCCGACGTCGAGTACCTCGATCGTGAGCGTTCCGCGCCCGCTCGACTGTGCCCACGACTGGGGCGCGAGCAGCAGGGCCGCGAGGCCGAGGATCAATCCCACGAGCGTGCGGCGGTTCCGATTCATAGCGCGACATCGCCCCCTGGGTCACGTTTGGAGAGCCGGTCCTGGACCTCTCGGGTCCGTTTCGCGAGCGCCTGGGTCGCGGCCTGGTCGACCTCGAGCGAAAACGTGAGCACGTCGCCAGGCCGGGCTTCATGTGGCACAAACGCGCGTGGAACCGTGATGCTGTCGCCATCGTCGTCGACGAGCACGGCGAAGCCCGGGGCGTCCCCCTCGAAGCGGTCGAGCGAAAGCAGAATCGGCGTTTTCACGGTCAATGACTCCGTCGGGCGCGCGGGCGCGACCCCGTCGGCGAAAGCCTAGGGCGCGTTTTCACTTGATGATCAGGGAATCGTCATGAGCCATCCGGTTCGTTCCAGTCTGGTCGCCCTTGGACTCGTCGCTCAGCCTCTGGCTCTCGAGCACGATTCGCGATTTGAGCGGGTCGACCGAGCCCTCTTGCTTGCGCTCGGGCTCGAGAGTGAATGCGCCGCTCCTCAAGGGAAACTCACGCGGTTCCGGGTCCGATGGGGCGAGCACAAACCGCATGGGCTCGGCGAAGAGCCCCGTCTTGCGGTCAAAGACCTCGACGATCAACGACTCACCCGGCCGCCAGCTCACGTGAAACGGCCGGTGCGGCCAGCCCGCCGCAAGTTGGTCGCGGCCGGCCGTTGCCAGTCGCTCGCCGTATTCGCGAGTCTCGAACACCGTCTCGTCATGGCCGCCGGGGTCGAGCTTGACGACCCGCGCCTGGATGTCGAGCGTATGGCCGGCCTTGAACAGGCTGGGGTCGAGCTCGACGTTCGAGATCACCACCTCGTAGGTTCCCGGCTCGGAAAAGCTGCCATTGCTCGCGACGACGTTCTCGATCTCGCTCGCGATCGTCGAGTCGAGCGCCTGGACCGTTTGCGGGGGAGCGGCTCCGGAAAACAAGCTCAGCACCGCCTGGACCGCGGGATGATCCTTGAAGAACGTGCCGCCAATGCCCGCGCCTCCGCCCGAGAGAAAGACCAGGAGGAAGACGAGTTTTCGAATCAACGAGGGCTTGCGCTTTTTTCGCGATCCAAACATGGTCTGGTCCCCTGTCCTTGAGGATTCTCCGCGCATCCCGCGCAGGCGGTCGCCCTGGACGAACGGCCGAGGTTTAGTGGACACTAATTCACTGTAACCGAACTCATTTGTATCACGGCTAGCGGGCTGGTCAAGGCCAGTCGGGCGGTGGGGGAGGCTGAGATCCGCGGATGAGGGGAGGGGTTCCGGTGGGAGATGAGCGGTCGATCCGTCCTCTGCCTGATGGTTGCCGGCGGCGGGTCAGCGCGGCGGGAAGGTTCCTTCCTGAATGAGTTCGAGGCGGAAGCTCACACGATAGTCGAGGTTGATTCTGAGCGCGGCGATCGTTGCTCGGCCCCGCGGCGTCAGGCCGACCAAGACAGCGCCGTCCCATGGGAAATGACGAGACCATGTATGCCGTCGAGGATGAAATAGTAAAACAACCCTTCCGGTCCAGGGATCAACTCCCGCGACGTTCGGCCCTTTGTGGTGATTGCACGCGAAGCAG